>NZ_DDKA01000013.1:0-320846 GCF_002339225.1 Sphingobacterium sp. UBA2610 | reverse complement strand
AGGTGGGAGAGTAGGTCGGTGCCTTTTTTTACACGGAAGCCCTTGCTGGAATCAGTCAAGTGCTTCTTCCGTTTAAGTCCTTGCGTATTTACATGTACAGGCTATTGCATATCCTCCGCCTAGTGGTTATCGCAGCACAGGACCGTCGGTGAGCCTGCTCCATCGGAAGCTGTTCCGCAAACGGTAGCAGTCCTGCAGCCTGCACTGACCGTGTCAAATCCTATTACTTTTACCTGTATACTATAGCTGCATATCAATTGGCCTTGCAGTAGTTACTTGTTATAACTAGTTTTATATGTTATCTGACTGTTAGGAAGTATATTGGTAGTGGTCGCAGATATAGCTATCAGAATTACATGCTATACAGCTATTTTCCACTATTATTAAGTTTTATGAGCAGATATCCCTGTCCCAGCTGCTGTCTCGATAACTTACAGATGGGAGAAAATCTCCCTTTCTAGGTATATCATTCGTATTTCTACGAGATATTATCTAATTTAGTTGTTATTGCATTATATGATGATAAAAGTAAAACAGGTATTGGTTTTTGGTTTTTTAATCGTATTCTTTTTGAGGAATAATCGATTAAATGCGCAAAATAAATCTTTGGATGATGGTGTGCTACGAATATTGGCCATCGGTAATAGTTTCTCGGAAGATGCTATTGAACAGAATTTATATGAATTGGCGAAAGCCGGCAAGAAAAAGATAGTGATCGGCAATCTCTATATTGGGGGAGCTCCTCTAAATTTACATGTAAGTAACGCAAAAGATGATAAGCCAGCTTATCGCTACCGGAAAATAAATCTTGACGGGCAAATGTCCGAGAAAGCAAATGAGCGCTTATCTGAAGCGCTTATCGATGAGGCTTGGGATTATATTAGCTTTCAGCAAGCAAGTCCGCTATCAGGAGATTATGATTCGTATGCGAAGGATCTGCCACCTTTATATGATTATGTAACAAAACATATTCTATTTCCTGAAACTAAGTATATATTGCATCAAACTTGGGCATATCAGAACGGTTCATCGCATGAAGGTTTTGTTCGTTATAACCGTAGCCAAGATAGTATGTATAGGGCTATTGCCAATACTTCGCAAGAGGTGTTTAACTGGGGTAATTTCGATCTGTTGATTCCTTCGGGTACAGCTGTTCAAAATGCACGTTCGAGTTTTGTGGGGGATAATTTTACGCGTGATGGTTATCACCTAAATCTGAACTATGGACGTTTCGTTGCTGCCTGTACCTGGTATGAGGCGTTATTCCATGAAAATATACTGAACAATACATTTTTACCGCTTAAAGTAACCTATGTAGAGGGAGAAATTGCGCGAGCAGCAGCACATAAGGCAGTGGAATTCCCCTATGCTGTTACCGTATTAAAAGATTTTCAATTAATGAACTAGTATTTATATGAGTATCAAAAAGAGCTATTTGATCGAATTGGATCACGAAACAAAAAATACCAAACGTATTCTAGATCGGATACCGGACGATAAATTGGATTGGCGCCCGCACGAAAAATCGATGAGTTTGGGCGAATTGGCTGCTCATGTTGTCGAGTTACATAACTGGGTACACAAGGCAATACCAAAGGACGTATTTGATTTTAAAGTAGATTATAAGCCTCTCAAAGTATCCTCTGTCGAAGAGTTGAAAACAATCCTCACTCTTGGACTGGAAGAGAACAAGGCAACACTAGCGGATATCGCCGAATCGGATTGGTTTAATGAATGGGTGCTTAAAGCTGGGGACCATGAGATTGCCCGTTTGCCACGAGCTGGAGCGATACGTTTTATTGTCAATAATCATATCGTTCATCATCGTGGTCAGTTGACTGTTTATTTGCGATTATTGGATATTGCCGTACCGGGCTTATATGGACCATCGGCAGACGAAGCAATGTCTAGTTAATGTTGTCATCTAATTATTAGGTATAAAAAAAAGGGAATCAAATTTGATTCCCTTTTTTTTATATGCTCGATGGTCTAATTATTTAGCCAATTCTTCTGCGATTGCTTTTCCAATTTCAGCTGGAGATTCAACAACACGAATACCACACTCACGCATGATTTTCATTTTTGCAGCAGCAGTGTCATCTGCACCACCTACAATTGCACCAGCGTGTCCCATACGACGTCCTGGAGGCGCTGTTTGACCTGCGATAAATCCAACAACAGGTTTAGTACCGTGTTCTTTGATCCAACGAGCAGCTTCAGCTTCCATTCCACCACCAATTTCACCGATCATGATGATCGCTTCAGTTTCAGGGTCATTCATTAATAATTCAACAGCTTCTTTCGTTGTTGTACCAATGATAGGGTCACCACCAATTCCGATTGCTGTTGTGATACCTAATCCTGCTTTTACAGTTTGATCTACGGCTTCGTAAGTTAAAGTTCCTGATTTAGAAACAACACCTACATTACCTTTTTTGAAGATAAATCCTGGCATGATACCGATTTTAGCTTCGCCTGCAGTGATGATACCTGGGCAGTTAGGACCGATCAAACGAGAGTTTTTGTCGCTCAAGTAAGATTTTACTTGGATCATATCTTTTGTTGGGATACCTTCTGTAATACAAACAATCACTTCGATACCAGCAGCGGCAGCTTCCATGATCGCATCTGCAGCAAATGCTGGAGGTACAAAAATAATAGAAACATTAGCTCCTGTAGTGTCAACTGCATCTTGCACAGTATTGAATACAGGACGGTCTAAGTGTTGTTGACCACCTTTACCAGGAGTAACACCACCAACTACATTTGTTCCGTACTCAATCATTTGAGTAGCATGGTAAGTACCTTCGTTTCCAGTGAAACCTTGAACGATTACTTTTGAATCTTTATTAACTAATACACTCATTTCTTCTTTAAATTTTGCACACAAATCTACTATTTTGCTTTCTAAAATGGAAGCAATGTGAATAGGAATGTGACCTTTATTGATAAATTTTTAATTGAAATTGCGTTTTTGGATAAAATCCCAAAGAATAATGCCAATTGCGACAGATACATTTAAGGAATGTTTGGTTCCGTATTGGGGGATTTCGATGCAGGTATCAATTTTTTCCATGACATCTTCATCTACTCCATTGACCTCATTTCCAAAAATCAATGCATACTTTTTATCATTTTCTGGTTCAAACTGATGTAACATAACACTATCATCTGCTTGCTCGATGGCAATAATGACATACCCTTCTGACCGAAGCTGATCAACAACAGCTGTGGTATCTTTGTGGTATTCCCAAGCAACTGATTGAGTAGCCCCGAGGGCGGTCTTTTCGATTTCGCGATGGGGAGGTGTGCCCGTAATGCCACACAAGTATATTTTTTCAATAGCAAATCCGTCTGCAGTACGGAAGGCCGAGCCCACATTATGCATGCTCCGTACATTGTCCATAACGATTGTGATAGGAGTTTTTTCTTGTTTTTTAAACGATTCAACATCTGTACGTTGAAGTTCATCCATCGATAATTTTTGCATGTCGCAAATATACTAAACCTAAAAAATAAAATAGATTTTGAATATTGAAAATAAGGTGTTATTTTTGCAGTCCGAATTACAAGAAAAAATTGAATAAAAATTAGCTAAAAAAAATGGCAAATCATAAATCAGCGATCAAAAGAATTAGAGCAAACGCTACTAAACGTTTAAGAAACCGTTACCAAGCAAAAACTACACGTAACGCAATCAAAAAATTACGTCACACTACTTCTGCAGAAGAAGCAAAAACATTGTTACCACGCGTAATTTCTATGCTTGATCGTTTGGCAAAGAAAAATGTGATCCACAAGAAAAAAGCTTCTAACAACAAATCTAAGTTAACAAAATTTGTTAACGGTTTAGCGTAAGCTTTTCGTATAGATATAGAGGGGTACAGCTCGCTGTATCCCTTTTCTTTATGTTATATACTTTGGATTTCTCTTTCCAAGCGAATGGTAAATAAAAAAGCATCGATATTCGATGCTTTTTTATTTTAAAACTGACTTGGAGTGTTTTTTATTGTTGCAAATTTGGAAGTAGCTCCGCGATGACCTTTTTCAATTTGTTGGGATCTTTCATGTAAGGTTCCAAATCGTAAAGTTCCACTTTTTTAAAGTCAATGGGATGACTCTCACTCTGCAGTGAAATAGTCCCCTTACTTAAAAGCTGACCATCCTTTTTCACTTTAGGATCGAAACCACTTACATTGCCGCCACCAATTTGGGGTTTATTATACTGTAATACGACCTTGTTTTCAAGGATATGCTGCACAAGTGAGTCTCCCAATACTAAGAAATCAGCAGTTACCCATTGATCTCCAGCATAGGTTTTTGATGTTGAGCTGCTGCAATGTGGTGTAAATAGCTTATTGTCGATCACAACGTTTGTGCCTGGTGTACAAAGGTTACTTGTGGTCCGTTCGTCCTTGCCATTTCCACCCAGCAGTTGCCCCTCGATCGATATTGGAAAGTCTTGATCCACCCCCATGGTATTAGGATCCTGTCCATGTAGCATGGCTCCGCTATTACGCCAGGCCCAACCTTCTCCACCATTTACCTGTTCACCAACAAATCTGTAAGTGACGCGCAATAAATAAGCTGAGAATTCTTTATTGTAGAATAGATGACCATACTGAAAATTAAAATTATCATAACCATCATATCTTACTTTGAGTAAACCGTCTTCTACACGAAATGTATTTTTATAATTATCCCCAACTTTGTGGTTTCTGATTTTTGGGGTCCAGTTCTTCAAATCTTTCCCATTAAATAACTGAATGGGTTTGGGTTTCTTATCTTGAGATTTGGCAAATAAAGAAGTGCTGAGCAATAAAATTCCAGCACTATAAATGATATGTTTGAATTTCATCCTGAATTAGGTTTATTGACCTAAATTAGGTAAACATTTTTAAATAAGCAATTCTTTTTGTTTGACATATTCGCTTGGACGGATACCGACGACCTTATTGAATGTGTTACTAAAGGTGGGGAGACTATTGTATCCAACTTTGAGTGCAACTTCATTTACACTTAGTTTTTCGTCTAAAAGGAGCTTAAGAGCAGTCAGCATTCTGAGAATAGTGTAGTACTGGATAAAAGACATATTTAATTCTTTTTGAAATAGTCTGGCTAATGTACGTTCACTAATGTTAAATAATCCGGCAAGTTTTTTAAAGCTGACATTTTCCTCTATATTCTCTTCGAGGTAAGTGACGATATCCTTTAATTTCTGATGATTAGGATAGGGCAAGGCCAATGGAAGCTCATGCAGCGATAATTCCGGCAAGATAAGTTTAAATGCTGTAGCGATACTATATTTAGGTTCTTCGATCGGAAAGATATTGCCATTCCAGCGGTTGGTAAACATAATCAGCTCTATCAAAAGATCATTTACTGGATAGATTCCCATTTTGCTATAGAAGGGTGCGTCATTATTGGTTTTGGGAAAGTACAAATTACGCATAACGACCTCCGGTGTACTTGGATGAATACTATGTTTTATTCCAGCGGGAATCCACAAATAATGTCGGGCAGGTAGAAAATATGATTTTTCCTCTGTCTTAACAAATACGACACCGCCTTCTGTATATAAAAATTGGTCCTTATCGTGGCAATGTTCGGAAATATGATTCTCTGCAATAATAGCGTGGTGACAGTAAATGCTATCTTCAAATGAGTCTACTTCCGTCATATAATAACGGTTGACATATTTAGCATCTGTCGTTATATCTTGTGTATTCATTTTAACCTATAATACTATGTCACAAAGGTAAGACTTTTTTACTAGACCCCACCTTTACTTCTTGAAAGTGAGTGTATGCTTACGTTAAAATGGCAATTAATCGACAAGAGAGTTAGTCTTTACTTACTTTGGTTTTACCTTTGTTGTTGTAAGTTGTTTGTTATCAGTGTGATATATATTATCAATCAGTGTGATATAAAATATTTTTTTATTATGATTTGTTGTATATTTTTGATTTGTAGCGAGTTGTGGCTTTTTAGTCTCGTTTGGATAATTTTGTGTCGAATGGTAATAAATATGCAGTTGAAAAAAATGCTAAAATTGTTTGGTTAAGCGGTTGGAAAATATAACAAAGAACTTTACAAATAAGGGAAATATATAGGTTTCAATTTCTTAAGTTTACAATAATGGAATAAAATCAAACTATAACAATATGGCTTACGAAAGAATAAAAGTTCAAAGCTTACATGATAAAGTGATTACAGCGGAAGAAGCTGCTAAGCTATTTCAAAATGGAATGGTCGTTGGATCGAGTGGTTTTACTAAGGCTGGAGACAGTAAGGTTGTGTTACCAGCCTTGGCTGAACGTGCAAAAGTGGATCCATTGAAAATAACCTTGATTACTGGGGCTTCGTTGGGACATGGAACAGACGGTAAATTGGCGGAAGCGGGGGCACTATCCAAGCGGATGCCTTTTCAGGTAGATCGTATTTTACGTAATAAAATTAATGCCGGGGATGTGCTGTTTATTGATCAGCATCTAAGCGAAACAGCCGAATTGCTGCACAATAAGAATTTGCCTCAGGTGGATATTGCTGTTTTGGAAGTAGCAGCAATAGAATCAGACGGAAGTATTGTTCCAACGACTTCTGTGGGAAATTCGGCTACTTTTGCTGCATTGGCTAAGCAGGTTATTTTGGAGGTCAATACTGCGATACCGATGACGATTAAAGGGATACATGATATTTACCAAGCAGAAGATTACCCTCGCCGTAATGTTATTCCGATTGTAGCACCTGAAAATAAAATTGGGCGTAAAACTATTCCTTTGGACGCAAGCAAGGTGGTGGGAATTGTGTTTACGAATGAGCTTGATAGCCCAGCCGATATTGCTGAACCGGATACCAAAACTACAGCGATAGCGAAGCATATTTTACAGTTTTTCGAAAATGAAGTAGAGCTAGGCCATTTGTCAGAAAGCTTGATGCCCCTCCAAGCGGGTATTGGAAAAGTAGCTAACGCTGTTCTGACCGGATTTATACATAGTAAGTTCCGTAATCTAACGATGTTTTCTGAAGTGTTGCAAGATAGTACCTTTGATCTTATCGATGCTGGAAAACTGGATTTTGCTTCTGCTTCTTCAATTACTGTTTCGGAAGAGTGTTATTCAAGAGTGTTCGATCATTTGGATCGATACCGCGATAAAATTGTATTGCGCCCACAGAACATTTCCAATACACCTGGACTGATCAAACGTTTGGGAATTATAGCAATTAATACAGCCATAGAGTTTGATATTTATGGAAACGTAAATTCTACCCATACTTCGGGAACAAATATCATGAATGGTATCGGTGGATCGGGTGACTTTGCACGTAATGCTTATTTGAGCATCTTTGTTACACAGGCAGCCTCTAAAGGGGATGCAATTTCTCATATTGTTCCTATGGTTTCTCACGTAGATCATACCGAACATGATGTCGATATTTTGGTAACAGATTATGGTTTGGCAGATTTGCGTGGTTTAGCGCCTCGTGAGCGAGCGAAAGTAATTATTGAGAACTGCGTACATCCCGATTATAGGGAGCAGCTATCAGACTATTATAACCGCGCTTGTGAAAGGGGAGGGCATACACCACATTTGTTAGAAGAGGCTTTTAGCTGGCATATTAATCTTCGTGAAAAAGGAACAATGAAAAAAGATCACTAACCGAGGGCGCGCGGTTACATATAGATTAAATGTATAAAGAAAGGCGAGGCTTAATGGTAGACTTCGCCTTTCTTGATGTATAACTATCACAAAGAAAATCACGTATTCATTTTATTGGTTACAATGAGCCATTGTGGCTTCCTATTGGATCTGTTTAGCCCCCAATTTGTGGCGATTGAGACCAATCGTAATTTTTGTCCGAAACCATTGTTTGGTTTCTGGCGATTCAATAACTTTACTGTAGCAAGCAACTAGCTTAGGGTGAAACTTTGCGATTGTTTTGGCCCCCCAGCCGATTCCTTTCTTCACGTGGAAATCTGTCGTGTTTGACAATGAAATCAGCAGCTTCAACAAAATGTCTACGAATGTGGCTGGTAGTCCCTTTTTTACAGCATAGTGCGTAGCTACACCAATGGTACGAACAATCCATTTATCAGGATGATGAGCTAATTCTTCTAATAATGGTATTGTCTTTTTAGGTGAAGTCAACAGCGCATGACCAAGTACGCGTTCGCCGATGATATCACAGACGTACCATTGATTGCCCATGGTTATATAGGTGCAGGCTTTATGGATGGATTCTTCAAAGTGTTCGGGGAGACGTTGCTGAAGAATTATTCCCGTTAAAACATAACTTCCCATTTCTGTTGTGACAATGAGACGATCCGTCAAGTGTAACTGCTCGGCCTCAGGCACGAATAGCATAATTTCCCTGGCCGCAAACTCCAGAAGTGGAAATCGAACTTTCTTTTTCAGTAAACACTCTTGTAAGCTTAATATAAGGCATTCAATACCGGATTGCTGTCATTGCTGTTTCGCCGCTGCGACAATTTCTCGGATTTGTACTTTACTGGTAATTTGGTCCATAGCGCTGCTCGAATCCCTATTGTTGATCTTTATAAATATTCCAATAATTAAAGTCTGTCATTGGGGCATCCGTAATTCCAATAGCTCGACCCATTGTAACGATTTGTCCCCTATGATATGTTCCGTGGAGGATCAGCTGTTGTATGTATTCATACTTTGTGAAATCGCATTGAAACCATGGTGATTCCACTTTGATATTTTTTTCAAGATCTAACTCCGATAGCTTGTTTATATAATCCACAAGTTGGACTGAACTTCTTCTTAGCGCTTCAAATATTTCTTCTTTTGTGGTTCGCTTTTTTTCAAAATCGAAATCATTGCTTTCTGAAATGTGGCTCCACCAATATTCCTGTGTCTGCAAGATGTGGTTTAAGGTTTTCAAAATGGTCGGGAAGCTTGAAGGTACCTCCTGGTTAAGTTGGTCGTCCGATTTATCAGCCAGCCAATTGATGTATTTATTGACAACCCAGTCGTTATACTCGGCACTTTTTGTAATTAAGGTCTTTAAACTCATAATTTCAATCTATAGTATGGTTTTTAATGAAATATTTACTAAATATAAATCCTTTTTGGAAAGAATTTATATTAAATTTCATAGCAGATAGACTGTTTGATAAGCTGCTTTGGAAGTTTTCATTTTTGTAAAATTGAGGCAGGTATAGCCCTGTACGCTAAGCGTAACTTCTTTGCAATAAATAAAAAGTGTTGTTCATATTTTTTATATTTATTTTGCAATAGCAGAATGGTTTAGCATTTGTCGAATGCGCAAGATACCGATAGAAGATTTGACAGCCGCTTGAGCTTGTTGGATTAACCAATTATAATAAATATGATAAAAGCAACGCATTGTATTCTTTCTCTACTAGCCATGTTGTTTATGAACATGGGAAACGCCCAAGTTAATAATTTAAAGGAATCCAAAAAGGATTTTGATGAACGGATGCATTGGTTTAGGGAAGCAAAATATGGAATGTTTATTCATTTTGGGCTTTATAGTCAACTTGGAGGGATATATAAAGGGAATTCAACCAAAGGATATGCCGAGTGGATACAATCGGAAATGAATATTCCGAAGGCAGCCTATTCGGAGCTGATTAACACATGGAACCCTAAGGACTTCAATGCAGATCGTATTGTTCAATTGGCTAAGGATGCTGGAATGAAGTATATTGTCCTGACGACCAAACACCATGAGGGCTTTTGTCTGTGGGATTCCCCCTACACAGATTATGATATAGCTTCGACCCCAATGAAAGGAAGAGATCTCGTGCGGGAGTTGTCCACAGCTTGTAAGAAAGCTGGGATTAGATTTGGTACCTACTACAGTATTATCGATTGGCATCACGATTCGCAATATGTCGATCCCAATGGTAAAGGAGATTGGGGCCAGATCCTCATCAAGCCAGAACAGAAAGCTGCTTATATTCAATACATGAAAAATCAATTGAAAGAATTGGTTGTAAAGTATGATACCGACATCCTTTGGTTTGATGGGGACTGGGTGAACTGGTGGGATATGGCCGCAGGAGAAGATCTTTATCAATATCTACGCAACCTCTCTTATCATTAATAACCGCGTAGCAAAGCGTGATCAATTTAAGCGAGATTTTGGAACGCCTGAACAAGAACATCCTGGAGCGTTACTGGATTACGATTGGGAAGCCTGCTATACCCTGAACAATTCTTGGGGATATAAAAAATCAGATAATAATTGGAAATCTCCCACAGAAGTAAATACTAAGCTACGAGAGATAAATGAAAAAGGTGGAAATTTGTTGCTCAATATTGGACCTGATGCTAACGGAAACGTGCCGGTTGCTAGTAAAGAAATTTTGTTGAAAGCAGCCACAGAGCGCAAAAAGAACTAATCTAAGCAATATTCGCTGCTTGTTGACTCATGGCAAATGTTTTTGGAAAAAAGAGTGTTATTTAATCTTACTTATCAACAAATATGAAAACAAAGATCATTTTAGTTATGGTTTTGATAACCATGCTGTTGGGCTTTCAGTGCAATGTAAAGGCAGATCCACCTTTTCATAAAAAAGGGATGATCAGGGTATCGATTTTTTATCGTAATGGACCTGGAAAGACATTTGATTGGGATTATTATCTCTCTAAACATATTGCGCTTGTCAAAAAAGTTTACGGTAAAGCACTGAAAGGCGTAACCATTGATAAAGGGCTTTCGGGACGTAGCTCAGCAGAAGGTCCGATTTATTTGGCCATTTGCCATTTGTATTTTGATGCTGTTGCAGCCTATCAGGATCCTTTAAAAGAAAATGGGAAAAAGTTTGCTGAAGATTTTCCAAAGTACACGAATATTGCGCCAGAGGTACAGATTAGTGAAGTGATTCAATAGACCGTTCGTTAATTAGGCGAAATACTATTGTTTTGTGAAATATAAATCTGATCGAATGAAACACGAACTGAAAAAGTCGTTTGTGCATAGCAAACGACTTTATTTTTATGGACTTATAGACCTAACTATATAGCGGGTTTATAGTCGATGTAATCTAGCTAAAACTATATGAACGATTAAAATTATGAAGATATCTTGTATGCTATTTCCTAAATTATTATTTATTGGCCTTACCGGTGTCACTTCGCTTAGTGTGCGTGGGCAACAGGCTGGCTCGGTCAAACGTATTTATGTCAGTACAAAAGGAAGTGATAGAAACCAAGGAACTATGGCCAGTCCCTATGCCACAGCTGAAGCCGCATTGCGATCGGTAGAAAAACAGAAGCAAGGGAAAAATACACCAGGCATCGAAATCATCTTTATGGCAGGCACCTATCAGCTGGATAAACCGATTGAATTGTCTGCTGGGATATCGGGTACAAGAAGGCAACCCTTGCGGATTAAAGCTGAGGATGGAGCACAAGTTACGCTGAGTGGTGGCAAATCGCTTAACCTCAAATGGAAACAGGGCGATCATGGTATTTGGGAGGCTAAGGTTCCAAGAGGATTAAACTTCCAAAGTCTATATGCTAATGATAAGCATCTTGTCCGGGCACGTTATCCAAACTACGATCCCACAGTCTTGCCATTTCAAGGCTATGCTGCAGATGCATTAAGTCCCGAACGTGTTGCAACCTGGAAAAACCCTAAGGGGGGAATTGTACATGCTTTGCATGCTGGTCGCTGGGGAGGATTCCACTATAAGATTACCGGAAAAGATGGCTTATCAACAGTTACACTTGAAGGTGGACAGCAAAATAATCGTCCCAGCAAAATGCACGAGACCTATCGCTTTGTCGAAAATATCTTTGAAGAACTCGATACCTTTCAGGAGTGGTATTTGGATGAGGAGGAGGCACTCTTATTTTATATGCCTGCTAAAGGAGTTGATCCCAACCAGCTGAAGTTTGTAGCGCCACAATTGGAAAATCTAATCTATCTTTCAGGTTCATCTTCCAGACCAGTGCATGATATTGAGGTTAGTGGCCTTCGCTTCATGTATACTGCTCCTACCTTTATGAAAACAAGCGAACCACTCTTACGTAGCGATTGGACGATCTATCGACAGGGAGCCGTAAAGATTGAAGGTGCGGAAAACTGTATCTTCCGCGCGAATGATTTTATTGCTTTGGGTGGCAATGCAATATTTGTTAATAATTACAATCGCGGGGTCAAAATCGAAGGCAATCGGATTGAACAGATCGGTGCCGGAGCGATCAATTTTGTAGGAGATCCAGCAGCAGTACGCTCACCGGAATTTCGATATGAAAAATTTGTTCCGTTTGACCAAATGGATACCATCAAAGGGCCAAAAACCGATAATTATCCTATGGACTGTGAGGCGAGTGACAATCTGATTCATAACATTGGATTGATCGAAAAACAAGTAGCAGGTGTACAGGTCTCTATGGCTGAATCTTTACGAATTTTGCATAATACCATTTACAATGTGCCGCGAGCAGGTATTAATGTAGGTGATGGTACCTGGGGCGGTCATGAGATAGCTTACAACGATGTTTTTAATACAGTCCTGGAAACCAGCGATCATGGAGCCTTCAACTCATGGGGGCGCGACCGATTTTGGCATCCCAATCGAAAGGAGATGGATGAACTGACGGGGAAACATCCCAATTTAATATTGCTGGACGCAGTCAAAACAACCAAAATTCATGATAATAGATTTCGCTGTGATCACGGTTGGGATATTGATTTGGATGACGGATCTTCCAATTATGAAATTTACAATAACCTTTGTTTAAGTGGAGGGCTAAAACTAAGAGAAGGGTTTTATCGCAAAGTGTACAACAACGTGATGATCAACAATGGTTTTCATCCTCATGTATGGTTTCAGCATAGTCACGATGTATTCCGTAATAATATCGTGATGGAGTCCCATCAGGATATACAGGTCAAGTATTGGGGGGAAGAGGTAGACCATAATATTTACGGACGGCAGGATGACCTCGACAAAGATCGAGCAAAAGGCATAGAAAAACATGGTCGGGTTATTCAATTGAACTTTACGAATCCCGCACATGGTGATTTCCGGTTGAAAAACTGGAAGGATCAGGATTTTAAAAATTTTGACATGCTGCATTTTGGCGTTACCAGTAAAAAACTTAAAACTCTTGCCGCTAGTCCTGAAATACCTCAGTTGATCCAATCCGAAGCAAAGGAGCAGGGGAGCAGATGGTCCTGGAAGTCGGGGGTATTTAAATCAGTGGAGACTTTGGGGGAGCAGTCGGCCGCAGGCCTACCCGCGATAAACGGCGTGCTGCTGCTCGAGTTGGATGAAAAAGGCAATCTTTACAAAAGCGGTTTGCGTGTCGGCGATGTTGTATTGAATTATTAGGGCGAGAAAATAGATCAATTAATAGACCTGCAACAAGCGATAAAAAAGCATGTACACGCTGACCAGCCGAAGGTGTTCATTTTTAGAAACCAACAGCAGCAGGAATTAACCCTGCAGCTGTAGTAAATTTTCTATGGACTTATTGAAATATAGCATTGTACTTTGGTTTGTTGACATGCGATATAGCTATTGTGAGCAATTAGCAGTAAACATGGCAGTTGTGATAGATCGATCATCTTATGACGATATTATTTTTTTGTTTATAATTTTTATTTCCATTGGGACTATTGAGCATCTTGGTCGTCATTATAACAGTGTGTTATCATTTACTGGGGTAGACACATGATATTAAATTCTTATTCGTATTAATTGATGTATAAGGCTGTACAGCACATGAGTGCTGGCAGCCTTATTGATTTAACTGTGCAATGGGTTTGACCAAAGGTAATCGCCGAACGATGAGCGAGGAAGTGAAGGTACAACACGGGTATTACAGCGAGGGGAGTCTTTGTGAGTATGGGATGGTTGAAACAAATTTCTTAAACTGGTTTAAGTTTGGACTGTTTTTGTTCTTTTAAATTTGGTTTATATCGTTTATACCCTATTTATATAATTCATACCATGTATAGTCAACTTTTTGTACGTTTAGCTGTATCTACAGCGTTTCTGTCTGCTGTCGCAGATCGTTTGGGGCTGTGGGGGGTACCGGGGGCATCACATGTTTCCTGGGGAAATTGGGCCAATTTTGTAGCCTATTCAAATACCCTTAATTTTTTTGTGCCTGAAACTTTAGGTAATATACTTGCTATCGGCGCAACATTATTAGAGGTTGTCTTAGCAATCCTATTGCTGATCGGCTATAAACTGCGTTTTACTGCATTCGTTGCCGGGATTCTACTGATCTGCTTTGGGGTGGTGATGACCCTCTCGTTAGGAATTAAATCGACGTTCGATTATTCGGTCTGGGTAGGAGCGGCTGCCTGTTTTCTACTGCGGACTGCCGATAACTTTCCCATTAGCATAGATCGGTATATTGAACTTCGAAAAAAGTAAATGGATGGGTAACTGAAGGGTCGAAGATTTGATCGTCTTAGAAATACGTTTTAAAAAGCATAAAAAATGCCGTCAAACAAAGGAGCTTAACGGCATTTTTTTGATTACATTTCCTTTAAATTTACCTCTTTCTTTTCACCGTCTTTGTCAATGGTGACGTGCTTTTCAACATTGGCTTTGTCGACATAGGATGATCTTGCCGTACCATAATTTGTCGTGGAACCTGTATAACCCCAATAGTTATAATAATTGGTGTAGCCTGATACATAGGAATAGTTGTAAGAATTGGTAAAATCGAAGCTCGCCATAATCACGTATGCACCTGGCATGAGATCTGCAAATTCGAAATGCCCCTCATCATCATACACCTTTGCTTTTTTAATAGCATAGCCAAAATCGGGATCCAATGGAACTTCCTGCACCTTTTTCTGTTTTCGGATCTTTTTATTGACTTCCAGCCATTCTTCGTAATAGGCGGAGTTGGCGAAGAGCGTAATTTCTGTACCTTTTGGGGCATATTGCTTTTTGGCGGTATTCACGAGTCCGCCAAGTTTTTTTCCGGAGCTAGATCGAGCGTAAGCCGTCCCGATAATAACACTGTTACCCTGGGAAATCTGTTGGGCAGCCTGTTCTTTGTTAAATCTATTTTTAATAGGTTGATAGTCCAGTTCTTCGTTTACGGTAATTTCCCATTTGCCGTTTCCCATGGACATTTCCCTTTGCCATAATCGGCGATCTTTCTTATCGATGACATAATTATAGATGGCTCCGGTACTTTCTTCTAAAAGTGTAACCAGCCAACTGTCGTGTTTACCTGTTTTTGGGGAGCCATAACTGTAGCTTTTTACTTCCTTGATGGCATAGTCTTCGACGAAAATGTCCGAATCACTATTATAATAAAATTGCGGGATGCGCGCTTTATACCCTAGGTCTAAAGGGAGAGTTGAAATCAGGTGATCTGTCCAGTTAAAATCCACAAAAGGTCTAGTTGGCTGTAAGTTGATCTTTTTTTCCTTTTTCGTTTTCTTCGAATAATAATTACCTGTAATTGTTTCTCCAAAGTTGAGGTTTACTTTTGTTTCCTTGCCATCGCTAGAATAGCTGATAGACCGAAGTGTTTTTGCGTCGGCAGTCGTCGTGCGTATCGAAGTCCAGGCATTGTCTTTCGGAACATAGGTATTGGTTAACGTCAGCTGATTGTTGGCCGCTACAATATCGTAGGTCAGTGATCCTTGTTTGTCCCAATTGTTGTCTTTAACATAATAGACCGTATACAGTGATTTTTCTGGTTTTATATAGTTGGTATTGATATCGCTGCTCCCAGGGGTGACGGTCTTTTGACATAATCCTACGGCTGGAAGTAAACCTACTCCCAATACAAAGGCATATAATTTCATATATGTAAACTATAGTTAATGAAAAAACAAGTTGTTTTCTTGTTCGATTTATTTATCTAAGGTAATAAAAAAGTTTTTTATTTTTTTGCTGGGGATCGCTTCTTCACATAGGCTGATGCTATAGCGGAAATTTGACCTCAGAGCATTTTGGAGCTTGTTTGAATGTTGATGATATACTAGAGCGAAAAGTAAAACGGAGGTATTTCTACCTCCGTCGTTGTGCTCTTTTGAGCACCATTGATGATTAGAAAAAAAATCTTTGTGATGATGGTCAATAATTATCTTCAGCTTCCTTTTCTTTGTCGATGATAGAAGAGCGCATCCGGTAGACATTCATTTCACCCAGATGGGTATAACTTTTCCCGCCGTTTTTAAGGATCATTAGCCGGAAAAATTTGGCCTTATAGTTTTTATCAAAAGCCAAACTTTGCTCTTCAGCTACATTTGATGTGGAAAGATTATCCTTTGATGTAAACACTCTTGTCCACTGCTGGCCGTCTGAACTTATTTCTATTCCCCATTGTTTCGGACGTCCGGCTTCGTCGCTATTGTTTTGTCTGAAGAAGTACTTTATGGCGCCAATCTCTTCTTCTTGGGGAAAATTTAGTTGGATCCAGTGCGGAAGAGGGGCTGTATTTGCAGACCATGCTGTATGCCAATATGTATTCTTATCGCCGTCAAATAAATTCTTTTTGGGTCCCTCGCTGTTTTCCTGCGTGTAGGTTTCTACCATATTATCGGTCACCTGTATTTTAGTTAACTCGTTCGGGAAATAGGTCACTTCCGAAGGCCTAACGATTGGCCGAACACTATTGCTGCTTATGATATCTCCCCCAATGCTTGTTTTCTTGTCTTGATTGAACAATTGGACGTTGAAGACATATTCATATTTGTTGATCAATCCGTCGATCCGCATGGTGTCGGCAAAAGAACTTATATTGATTTTATAGATTTTATCGGGATCTTTTGATCCCACTTTTTTATATGTGATCTGTCCATAAAGATAATTGTTATCTGAAGGAAGTTTCCATTTCAGGAGAGTCCCGCCAATACGTGGTTCAGCTTCAATCGAAACCAGTTGTGGTGGCTTGGTCATTTTTATTTCGACTTTTTTACACGCTATTGCTAAAAAGAGTAGAGCGAATATTCCGATATTGTATTTCATCTTGTGCAATTCATTAAATTAATTAATAACCGGGATTTTGTACCAATTCCTCGTTTTTATTGATCTCTTCCTGTGGTATAGGCATTAAATAATTACGCTGACTAAAACTACGTGGAAAAACGACCGTTGTTATTTTGAAAAATTCTGTATCGGTAGCTCCTTGTATATTCATTCCTTTCGCCTGTTGGTTGAGGTATTGATCGGCGATCATCCAACGTCTTAAATCCCAGAAGCGATGGCCTTCCAAGTAAAGTTCAATAGTACGTTCTTGTCTGACGATGGAACGTAGTGTTGCCTGATTCGTTGCGCCGCCAATTGGAGCCCATGCGACATCAATTGTTGGGATGCCCGCACGGACCCTAACGCGGTCAATATATTGTTTGGCCGTATTCAGATCCTGACCGTATTCGATCAGCGCCTCCGCGTAGTTCAGGTACAATTCTGCTAGACGTATCACAGGCCATGGATAATTGACGGAGACCTGCAGTCTACTTTGGTTCAATTCGGGCGCAATACCTTTTTTGTTGAGATATCCTGTTGGTGAGTAGTTATTAGACCGTCCTTGGATGCCGCAATTGTCATTTTTCCGAAACTGAACTAGGATTTGATTGGCACTCCCTCTAACCACTTCATAGTAGCTGTTGTGATATGCAATCCAAGCATTGAAGCGCGGTTCTCTGTTTAGATTTAACGATAATGTATTGCCATTGGGTGTACTTGTTACAGCGTATCGTCCATTATAGTCATAATTGGGGTCTTTGTCAATCGGTAAACCATTTTTACTATAAAACGATTCGATCAGAGTGAGGGTCGGGGATACACCGTTATACGACTCACCTTGTGCGCCGCTAAGAAAGGGAGTAGATTTATTTTGAAAATCGTAGAGACCTTCCCGACGTGTTTCCGCCCAAATCACTTCTTTGGTATTGGCTTTGTCAATAAAAGTAAGGCGTAAGTCCTTTTCAATAGGATTAGCTGGTAGTACGGTATTGTAGGTGCTGTTTTTATACAGTGAAGCCCCACTTTGTTCAGCTGCATCAATGGCTTCTTTAGCCGCTAGGGCTGCACGGCGCCATTTTTCTTTGTCGAAGGTAGTACTGATCAATGCTGTGCCATCCAAATTTTTGAAATTGGCATAGAAGCTCTGTTTATTACCTCCACCGCCATTAAAGAGCGGTGATGCTGCATAAAGCAATACCCTAGCCTTTAGCGCTTTGGCAATAACCGAGGAAGCACGACCCCACTCATCCGCAGCACGAAGAGCAGGTAACTGTCCAGCTGTCTCATCCAGCTTTTTGATAATAAAATCAACGCAGGCATCATAAGTCGAACGTTTGGGATACGCTGAAGAAGGGGCATTGACGTCAAACTCTTGGTCTGCAATAACGACTGGACCGTACATCCGGACCAGTAAGAAATGATAAAAGCCGATCAGGAAATTGGCTTCAGCTTTATATTGTGCCGCCTCCTGTGGATCTATCCCAGGGACTTTATCTACATTGCGAATTAAGATATAGCATTGTCTTATTCCTTTGTAAAGGTTATCCCAGTAGGAAATGACAGGACTTGAGGCCGTATATTGCCCACGGGGAAATCGAGCAAAGGTTTCATGTTCAAAAGCAGTTGTTACTTCGTCGGAAGTCATCAAATCAATGGAAGAGGTGCCTACCCGAGAATTTGGAATCCACGCATAGCAGGAATACAAATAACCTTTGGCTGAATTTGGATCACGAAAGGCGTCTGCTTCCGAAGGACGTTCATCAGGGACGATATCCAAAAATTTACTGCAGGAAGTGGTAGTCAAAAAAGTCGCGCATGCGAATAATGCAAGGTAGCCTATATATTTTCTTTTCATCTGATAAATCATTTTAAAATTCTATTGATAGTTTTAATCTTGAAGTTGTTTTAATTGAAACGAAGTTGGACTCCGAGATTGAATACTTGCTGTGTCGGATATCCCAAACCATTGCCTCCACCTTGTTCAGGATCCCAAAGTTTGAACTTAGAGAAGGTCAATAGATTATAACCACTTAGAAAAATGCGTGCAAATTTGTGCGAATATCCAATCTCAGCACTTCTGAGTTTTAGGAATGCCCCATTTCTCAGCCAATAAGAAGAAGCTTCAGTATTGTTGAGATTGTCCAATTTGCTCAGTCGTGGATAGGCAGCAAATATGTTAGGATTTTCAGGACTCCAGCGGTCCTCGGCAATAAACTGCAATACATTGCGTACACCTTGATTTCCAAATGGATGGAAACCACTGATCATAAAAGAAGTTCTATCAACTCCCTGTAGGAGGAAAGAAAAATCAAATTTTTTGTAATTGATGGAAGTACTCAAACCATAGACAATTTCAGGTGTTGTTGGATAACCCATTCGAACTCTATCATCGCTATTGATGAGATTTAGACCATCAATATCATTGGTTAGATCTTTATATTTGATGTCTCCCGGAGCGACAAAACCCCCTAGCTGTTGTAATGGACTGTTATCTATTTCGGCCTGATCAATAAATAAGCGTTCAGCAAGATAGCCTAGGTTTGTGCCAATAGAATACCCAATTTGCGAGAGGTTGCGGTATTTGGTAAAGGCTGGCTCATTATTTTTCAGTACGGTGTTATGTGCATATGTAAAGGTTCCACGCATCGATATTCCCCAATCTTTTTCACTTTTGTTCCATTCTAGGGAGAAATCAAATCCCCTATTTCTTACCTCACCAACGTTGCCATACACTTTCGTTCCTGCAGTACCAAATACGTTAGGGATTGTTGCCGAACGATCAACGAAAATATTGGTTCTATCTTCCTGGTATAGGTCGAAAACAATATTGAACTTATTGTTAAGAATACCGAGGTCCACACCAATGTTTTTCTTCTCTGCAACTTCCCAAGAGATCATTGGGTTTGCAAATTGTAAGTAAGTAGGTCCTGTATAAGTCGTATTCTGATCGATACCTGTTGTAAACGATGCTCCATCCAATTTGAGGTCCGAAAGATAAGGAAAACGTCCTCCGCCAATCTGATCATTACCAACCTTACCCCAGCTCCCTCTAATTTTTAAATTACTGACAGCAGGAAATAAATCTGTGAAGAACTTTTCGTTACTGAGTACATAGCCCAAACCAACGGAAGGGAAGAAGCCAAAGCGACTTCCAGTGGCAAAGTTTTCGGAACCATTGTAGCCAAAGTTGACTTCGGCAAGATATTTATTGGCGAAACCATATGTTGCACGTCCCGTAATGCCCTGGCGTCTACGCGGTAGCGAACTGATTAGATCAGCCGGATTATTGACATTGAAATCGGTGGTATTGTAAAGAAATAAACCTGATACGGTGTGATTACCAAATGTTCTATTGTATTCGATGGAGGGCTGGAAATAGATTTCGCGATCACCGCTAGTGCCCGTTTCGGTTCCCAGGGAAAGATTTTGTGGCTGCCCCACCATGACTAGATCGTAGGTATATCCACCTGCAGGATCGGGTGCATAGCTGTTAATCATGTATTGATTGTAGCCACTGGTTCTTTTTGTTGTTGTGTTGCTCCAGTTTTTAAAGGAAACCAAGGCTTTAAATTCTAGCCCTTTTGTAATGAAATCAAGTTTTTGAGCTCCATCAATTGTAGTCAATAAGGTACTTTGGAAACCATTTTGATAGCCATTGACCATGCGGGCAAAGGGATTGATAAAACCATTGTTGACTGTACCACCAGCTTTTCCTCCGTATTGAACGTCTCTTCTGTCAATACCGGTAAATGGAAACATAATAGGGAAGTCCACTGGATTGGCATTCATGATGTCGCCAAATACGCTTGGAGCATCTACACCGGCACCGTAGTAATCACGAAGTTGTGCATTGAGCTTTAAAGCTATTTTGGTGGTTGAAGTAAGGTTAACATTGATATTGTTCTGAAAGCTATACCGTTTGACAGAGACATTGTTGTCAAAAGAGTTGAGGTCAAATTTACGCAATAAACCGTTGCTAATGTTGCCGGTTGCACTGAGGAAATAGCCTATTTTGCTGCCACCACCTTGTACATTTAGATTGAGCTCGTTGTTGATGGTACGGGACTTAAACATTTCATTATACCAGTCAACATTAGGATATACATAGGGATCCAAGCCTAATCTTGTGCCGTTTATTTTATCTTGGGAATATAAAATTTCACCAGTACCGCGACCTGTAACCGCTTCATTGAACATCTCCATATAACTTACACCATCAACAAATTTTGGTATGGAAGTAGGTCTTGAGATCTGTGATTGTGCACGTGCTGAAATACGCGGTTTATTGAGGTCTTTACCTGTTTTTGTGGTGATAATTAGGACGCCGTTTGCTCCCCTAGTACCAAATACGGCAGTGGCAGTAGCATCTTTAAGGACTGAGAAGCTTTCGATAACTTCTGGTGCCAATGCGTCCAGGTCGCCTTTGGAGATTGCTACACCATCCAATAAGATCAGGGGATTGGTGGCTCCGCTAAATGTCGATACACCACGAATGAAAAAGCTAGCCCCATCTGCACCGGGTTCGCCCGAACGTTGTACTGCGATTACACCCGAAAGTCTTCCTCCCAATGCATTGGACAGATTGGCCGTTGGGATACGTAAGGTTTCTGGTTTTACTGATTCCAATGCTCCCACGACACTGGTTTTTTTCTGTGTTCCGTAACCGACAACAACAACTTCACTTAAGCTCTGATCGGGACTTAGCTGCACATCAATACGACGTTTGTCGGCAATGGCAATTTCCTGATTGGCATAACCGACATAGGAGAATATTAGTGTTGAATTTGTGGGAACCACAAGAATGTATCTTCCGTTGCCATCTGTTGTTGTCCCGATTGACGGGCTATCTTTAACTTTGACACTAACACCATAAAGATTGTTTCCGTCATTTTTCACCGTGCCCACGATCTCAACCTTACCGTTTTTTTGAACGACGGGGGCGAGGGGCGTTTTTTTTTCTCGGTCCGAAATCACAATAATGCCATTGTCAATTGTAAAGACCAAAGGCTGATGTTCCAATAACTTTTCAAGGGCCTGTTTCAGTGGCTTATTCTGGATATCTATATTTTGAATAGGCCTTACTTTGTCGAGTTGGCTGGTCTTAATGATAAAATCGACGTTTGTCTGTTTTCTGATCTCTTGAAATGCTTCGGACAATGTAATCTGCTTGTGTTTAAGGGTAACATTTTGAGCAGAGGACACATGTGTGAAAAAGATAAATGCTGTTAAGAGGATCACAACTTTTGTAGATGTGTTGCATAATGATCCGATGTATCGCATAGCTTTAATAAAAAAGACAATACAATACTTACTACATAAATAATAATGCATATATTTATAAATTGGTTAACTGGTTTGATGTTGAAATGAATTCTTGTTTTCCAAGTAAAAAATTAGTCGAGAGTGCTGGCAGGCATTTTCGGCTATTTTTTTTGGAAGAAATGTTTAGGCTGGACTGGCTTCTTTCATAATCTGTGGTTATTAATGTGTGTTATAGTTTATTGCGATATGTACAGTTTATTGTTTCGTATACTATACTTGATGGAACCGGAAAGCTGAAGTGCTCTTAGTACATCGTTTAATCGTTTTTTTCTAGAAATTTGAGCGAAGTAGGTTTCCTGTGAAATGGGACCTTCAAAAATTACTTCAATGTTATACCAGCGCGAAATTTTACGCATGATTTCCTTTAAGTTGTTATTTGAAAAATTGAAATCACCATTTTTCCAATCTAATACTTGATCCAGGTTTACTGATCTTACTGCGATATTTTGATCTGTCAAAGTAGATTGTTGGCCTGGTTTTAGTAAGGTTGTATTGTTTTTGCAACTCACTCTTACGGATCCTTCTGCAAGGGATGTCTGTGTGGAAGATTCGTCATCGTAGGCATTGATATTGAATTTAGTCCCTAAAACTTCGACCTTTTGAAGTGAAGTTTCGACAATAAATGGTTTTTGTTTATTTTTTGAGACTTCAAAGTAGGCTTCACCCGTCAGTTCTACCCGGCGTTCAGAGGCTGAAAATGCGCTTGGATATTTGAGGCTGGAATTTGAGTTTAACCAAACTTTTGTGCCATCAGAAAGGGTTATCTGAAATTGTCCGCCCTTTGGTACATTCAAAAGATTCGTGGCGACGCGTACATCGGTATTTCCCTCAACCGTATAATTAATTCCGCCATTTTCTGTTTTTTCAATTGTTGTGCCGAGCTCTTCAGTTAATTTTCCATTAGCAATATCCTCCAGTACGATCGTTTTACCGGAAGAAAGCACAAGTGTTGCTTTATCGCGACCAGGTTCGATGATAGTAGCTGTATGATCATTGTATGTGCTGCGGTTAAGAAATAAATAAGAGATAGAGATAACCAGTATTATAGCAGCTGCCGCACCTGTAATCTTATACCATGTAGGGCTTTTGATTTTTTGTGGTTCGACGTCAAGATCAATTTTACTAAAAACACGGTCTAAAATCATCTTGTCTATAAGTTCTTCTTTATCTTGAGATTCAAGTTGGTTCTCGATCATCTGTTCAAGCGCCTGCTTGTTATTCGTATCCTGAAAATATTGAAATAGCTCCGCCGTCTCTTCTCTTGAAGCGCGGTTATTGAGATATCTTTCAAATAATAATTTTATATGTTTTGAATCTTTCACTGATTGGCTATTTATAGATAATACGGAAAATAGGAGCCTGTCCTCTGCTCTAATTTTAAAAAAAAAGTAAAAAAATTAAAAGGCTTTAAAATGGGCTGTTTGAATACTGATGGAGGTGATCTGTTTGTCTATAAAAACAGGGAGTGTTTTATTTTTGATTTAACACGGCACTGATAAGAGCAATTAACAGGGACGGTGTAATTTCCTTGCTCAAACAGAAACTCTGAATCTGTTTTGTGGCCTTCACGATATGATCACTGATCGTAGAAGTGGAGATACCTAAGGAGCTACTGACCTCCTCATAGCTTTTCCCTTCAATTTTGCATAAGGTATAAATGAGTTTGCGTTTTGGAGATAAGTTTTCAATAGCTTGATTGACAATTTTTTTAGATTCTTTGTATGCATATTCCTCTTCAATGTGGGAATAGTCTGATGTTGAAATGGAAATAATCAATTCTTTTAGATTTCGATTTTTGATCTCCTTGTGAAAGAAATCATACACGAGGTGTTTAGCAATAGTGAATAGATAAGACTGAAAGGACTTTTCAGTGTCTATGCCACCGCGCCTCTCCCATAATTTCTGAAATACATCCTGAAGAATTTCTTCTGCACAGGTAGGTACTTTGACTAAGTTCAGTATATGACGGTAAAGTCTAGGGCTATAGCGGTAGTAGAGCACCTCAAATGCCTTATGATTGCTTGACTTAAGAGCGTGCAGTAACGCCAACTCATCATTTTTACATGCCTCCATAATTTAAACTTGTATTTATAACCAAATTCCTCCTGATCGGAATTTAATAATTGGATATCGTACCGTATAGCAGTAGTCTTATCTTAATGATAGCAGATGAATACTACAAGTATACTGTTGGTACTCTTCTACAATGTTACCGATTTGTTATTTGGTTTTTATACAATTTTTTTACGCAAACGATTGCTTTAAAAATAAATCATGGTGGAATTTGTCGTTTTTTTTACTAGGATCCAATCCATATTACATTTTGGAAAATGGTGATTTTTGTTTTTAACTTAATTTTAGATGGATATCACTATCCAGAAGAAGAGTTGCTGGATTAGATTCTGAATAATCTAAACAACATGTTGGTTTATAGGTGTGTAGTCGAGAGAAGTGGATATATCGCAATAAGAGGAATTGTATTCCTCTTATTGCATTTCGAAGAATTCCGCTCGCTATTTTTTATTCACTGTATTTACTTCCACTTCGGGTTTCACTTTTAGGGAAATCCGTATAGGCTTTTCCTCCTTAACTTGAATGTCTTTTTGATCTTGATTTGAACTGACATTGGCATTGGCAGAAAGATTGATCCGCTTTGGTTGACGCGGTTGAATATCTTCGACCCATACTTCCTCAATTTTAGGGGCTACTTGCATTTCTTCGACTATCGGTGAAACTCTTTTTGATGGAGTAGACTCTTTTCGAGGCTCCGCAAATCTGATTCGCTCAACATGTACCTCATCGATTATTTTTGGGGAATTTTGAGGTGGAGCAGGTTTTTTTCGAGGTGCCGGGAAACGTACATTATCCTCTTGTTGAGAAGAAGACCTCTGCTGGGATATTATTGGCGGAGCCATCTCCTTTGTTGGTGATTTAGGAATTCTTCCACTAGTTTTAGGAGCCTCCGATTGCCGTGATGCAGGCGGCGTTATTGCGGTGTTGGCTGTCGCGGCTTTTTTTGGCGTAGTCGGCGTTGTTTTCTGTGCCTCCACATGTGTTGAAAACAACGTGGATATCGCTACTGTCAGTAATAAAGTAAGCCCAGGCATTAACAAGAGTTTACTTCGGGTTGTTCTTTTTTGTAACATAATTAATCGTTTTTTTGTTGTTAAGAAATTAAAATTACTGGCCGGTAATGTGTTTATATCAGGGGTGGACATGCTCCACTCGATAATTAAATGTTGGTATCTTAACTTTTCATGAATCTTCACTACTGCATCATCTGCAAGGTATTCATGTGTTTGTCGGATCGATTTTTGAATGAGATAAATAAAGGGATTGAACCAAAAAAATATACCCAAGAGCTGTATAAAAAGAACATCCATTGAATGGCGTTGATTGGCATGGGCCCGTTCGTGCGTTAGAATTGACTGATCAATATCGCCCTGTTGATAGGCCTCTTTGGGAACATAAATTTTTTGAAAAAAAGAAAAAGGTGTTTTTAAATTGCGTATGCAGTAAATAGATTGTTCATGAGTCGGGGTGGCACTTCGGATATAATACAGGAATTTGCGGTACAACCAAATCTGTTTCAAGAGTAATGCAATGGCGACAATTACATAAACTAGCAGAGCGAGGTTGTACCAATCGACATAATCATTATTGAAGAGTGCTGAATCCGTTGCGGGCTGTGTAATAATCGGTCCGACCGGGATTGCATCGCTGTCTCTGTCATTCAATAAGCTGAAAACATCATATGGGACAGCGATTTGGATCATTGGAATGATGACAGATAAAGGGATAATCCCAAGTAAATAACAGCGGTTGAATAGCAACGACTTCTGGTTGCGTAGTACTGACCAATAAATGAGATACAGTAAACCCGAACAGGCTATCAGTTTTCCAATATATAGCATCATGTCTCTTTATTTTTAATTTCGGAATCAATTATATTTTTCAGTTCCTCCAATTGCTCTTTGCTCAGCTGAGATTGTTTAGTGAAAAAAGAAGCAAATTTTAATGCTGAATTGTCGAAGTAGGTTTCTACAATATCATTTACATGTGCTAAGTAATAGTTGTCTTTATCGATTAGTGGATAATACTCCCTCGAATTTCCATAAAGCACATAAGATATCGCCCCCTTTTCAGTCATTCTCTTCAATAATGTAGCAACAGTTGTTGGCGCCGGTTTAGGTTCAGAATACGCTTCCATAAGATCTTTCATAAAAGCTTTTTTCATGTCCCAAATGTAGCCCATCAATTGTTCTTCCGTAGCTGATAATTTATTCATACTACAAATATAGAATATATTCTACATTGTGTAGAATTAAAAAGTGTTAAATAATTTATATTAATTTATTTTGTTGATTTTTAGCTGTTTAAATTATTTGTTTTAAGGGTGAGGATGATTTTGCCGTACAATTAGTTGTCAATTCGCATATACAAACGGTAAGTATATACAAATATGAGGGCGAATATGTGCTTGTATTTTTTCAGCTAAGGAATCTGTGGTAGCCTATAGCTGTAGTTCGATACTTAGTTTAGAGGGTTAGAAAAGCATTCAAAGTATAAATAAAACAAAATGGAATGTATCGTTATTATATATGGCGTTGGCCCTGTGGTGGGCGACAGTTTTAAAAAAACTTAGGATAAATAATGGCAAAACTTTTTTTAGTACGGCATGGACAATCGCAATGGAATTTGGAAAATCGCTTTACGGGTTGGCAAGATATTGATATTACCGAATTGGGACAACAGGAAGCTCGGCAGGCGGGAAAGGCTTTGGCAAATGAACGAATTGATATAGCTTATACTTCAGCGCTTATGAGAGCACAGCATACATTAAAGATTATTTTACATGAAATGGGCAATCCTTCCGTCCCCATTGTTATAAATGCTGCTTTGAATGAACGTGGTTACGGACAACTTGAGGGCTTGAATAAGGCTGAAACGGCCAAAAAATATGGTGCCGAACAAGTGCATATCTGGCGTAGGTCTTTTGATGTTCCGCCACCAGGAGGGGAAAGTCTTAAAGATACATACGAACGTGTTATTCCATATTATGAACATTTTATAGCACCTAAACTGAAAGAAGGCAAAAATGTACTTGTTGTTGCGCATGGCAATAGCCTTAGGGCACTGATTATGTTTTTGGAACATCTTTCTCCGGAACAAATATTGGAACGGGAGATCGCTACCGGACAACCGATCGAATATCAGGTTGAGGGATAATGTTATACTGATTTCTAGGCTAATCTAATCATTCATGAAATGGTGAAATTACAGTTGTGAAACAAAAAATCCTGCCATACGAACGATGAGCAGGATTTTTGTTATTTGTATCCGCGTTATACTATTTCAAAACGAATTTAAATCCTAAAGAAAAACGCGATGGTTCGAAATTAGAACCATGAGAAAGATTCCACCAAGGTTTCCAGTCGAAATGCATGGCTAATGGTGCCGAAGGTATTTTGAACTCTAGACCCAAGGCTGGACGGATCGCAAAGTCAGTATGTGTTTTCCCATCTTTCCAGTGGTAGTCATCATACCAGTCGTCGTGCCATTTACCATAATCAATAAATGAAACTTGTGGACCAACACCAATGTACCATGAAAGACCTCGAGATCCAGGAATACGTTTATTGTATGAATAATCCACACCGATAACAGTAATATTGTCTCCAAATAATACTTGTGCATTTCCGGCGTCATTTCCGCCAAAATTGTGTTTTATCTGTGGACCGAATAGCGTTTGACCATCGCCGACGTCTATTCCAAGACCAATGGCTGTCCGATAGGGAGTTTGTGCGTTTGCTTGCTGATGAGCAGCAAATAGTAGCGTAAAAAGTGTTAGAAAAGGTAGAATTACTTTTTTCATGATAATTTAAAAAAATATTAGTTGTGCGTTTTCGATTAGAAAACTTTCGCTGTTCAAACAAATAGTTTGCCAAAGATTTTTTTAATATTTTGATAAACAATAAATGATCTGTAACTGCTTCTTTTTTAATGTCTTTTTTTGTGCATAATCTAAAAATAAAGCCAACCGTTTTTGCTAGCGTGTTGTTCTAATCACAGAAAGTCTGTTTTTTTCAAGGTATAATTAGTGCGCTGGACTATTTTTTATCGATGAACTATTATTAGATGTTATAAGACAGCATGTAAGATGCTACAAAATACGGAAAATGGAGAAACTACAAATCAATACCGAAAAGATTGAAGAATGGATTGCAGCGGGATATGATGTTCTTCAGGATGGAAAATTAATTAAAGTTGAAGGTGATCTACAGGAATTTCTACAACAGTTTGCTGATGATACAGCAGATGGAGGACCAAAAATATATTTGTTGAAGAAGCTGCTTACCTGGCCAGAGGAAGATTTAAAAAAAATAGAAATGGGTTATGGAACAGATGAAAATACCTGAAGATAAAATTGTACCACTGGATTTTGATTCAGAAGAATTACCTTTTGAAATTCGTGAGCTACGTCCTGTTGTTTTTAAAGAAGAAACATCGTATTGGTGTTTACTGGGGCCCGATCCGCATCAAGGCATTTTCGGAAACGGTGAAACGGCTTTAGATGCATTAGCCGACTGGCTAGAAAATCTGCAGGTACGTTTAAAAACCGGAGACGAAAATGATGAAGTAGCGAATTACGCTCTGGAAAGCCTTAAGACATCAAATCGTGATGTGTGGTAGTATTTTGTATTTATAGCAGAAGTCTTCCAATATACATTTGAAAGAGTCGGTTAGTTGGATATAGTAGGATAATTTCTCAGTCTAATTGGACTCTTACAGCGTACATTAGCTAAATTAACAGTTGGGTTAATTTAATTACCATCTTATGCTCTCGAAACCTAAAAACGAGAGATATGTTGATGAAAAGAAAACTGAACCTTTAAAAATTGACAGTAAAGAGAGTTTTATAGCGAATTATCTGAATAAGATCGCATACTTCTTTTATTTAAAAATCAATTTATCTATGTTTGGAGTAACATGTTAAGTCTGTATGTGGCTGACTTTTAACAGTGTTGGTTTTGCATCATAATATATTTTAGATGAACAAAAAGGAACAGGTCAAAGAAAGAATTGGACAGGCGGCCATGGAATGTTTCGAGCGTTATGGATTGGAAAAAACAACCTTGGAAGACATTGCTAAAACTGTGGGATTGAACAAAACGTCTCTTTATTATTATTACAAGAACAAAGAGGATATTTTTATTGAAGTAGCCATACGAGAGGGACAATCTTTTATCGATACATTACAAAAAAGTACATTGAAAAAGAAGGGCGTGGAGAATCAGATTTCTTTTTATTTAGAATCGAGATTGAACTATTATACCAATGTGCTCAATATGAACAGGGTGTCTGTCGAATCACTTGATAAGATTTTACCTCGTTTTTTTGAACTTTATGATGCCATGATGGTGCAAAAGAAAGCTTTTCTTACGAAGCTTCTTACGCAAGCCATTGCACATGAAAAATTGGATCTAACAGATCCTGAAAATATAGCTTCTGTACTTATAAATTTTGCTAATGCATTAAAACATAGTACAGAACAACAGGCAATACTGAAGCGGCAGGTCGAAATTGACTATGCACAAAGTCTTCGGGATACCAAATTTCTAGTCGGCCTAATTTTTAGGGGACTTAGAATCTAATTCTCGATTGTCCATTTAGGAGAATCATGGTGGGTAAGGTGAAGCATTGAAGCGATAATAATACGCTAACCAATATAAACATGAAAAAAATTGCCTTATTAATCCAGATTCTCTGTATCTGTGTGCCATTTAGCTTGTCTGCACAACAGATCATCAATGGGCAGGTCAGTAATAGCTCGACATCCGAGCCGGCCTATGCCGTTTCGATCCACGTAAAAGACGGAAAGGAAGGTACTTTTACAGATGATCGAGGGCGTTTTCAGCTGAAAACAAACAAACCACTACCCATTACGCTCTATATTTCCGCTATTGGATATGAATCGAAAGAAGTTTTGGTGAATAACCTGTCATCGCCTTTGCGTATTTCGTTGAATTTGTCCCCCATTTTGGGGCAGGAGGTTGTTGTTTCTGCAAGTAGAACCGTACAGAGTAAACTATCCGCTCCAGTAACAATTGAGCAAATGAGCAGCAAAGACATTCGTAATGTTGCACAATTAAATTACATGGATATGCTTCAAGGTTTGAGGGGAGTCGATGTTACCGTATCCAGTATTGGTTTTACCAGTGTTACAACGCGGGGATTTAATACCAGTGGGAATACCAACTTTACGCAGATCGTAGACGGGATGGATAATCAGGCGCCCGGTCTGAATTTTCCGCTCGGGTCAGTCATCGGGCTAACCCAGCTTGATGTCTATAATATAGAGGTGCTGTCTGGAGCATCTTCGGCCCTGTATGGTTCAAGAGGATTGAATGGTACGATGGTGGCCACAGGCAAAAATCCGTTTAAATATCAAGGATTAAGTGTACTGGTAACTCAAGGTGTAAACCATATTAATCCTAAAAAAAACAATGATCCGGTGCCTACGTCACCTTACTATGATTGGGCTATCCGCTACGCAAAACAAATGGGGAATAAAATTGCTTTCAAGCTCAATGGCCAGTATACACAGGCAAAAGATTGGGTAGCCAACGATGAAACCAACAAAAATGGTCCGGGGACAGCGCTGACAGATCCAAACTATAATGGAGTTAACCTGTATGGTGGAGCGACTTCGACCGATATCAATCCCTTTTTGGAAGGTGCACTGCAGGGAAATCCGGAATTGGCCCCCTTAATCGAACCCTTACTGAAAAATCCGAATTATGTTGCCCGGACTGGATATCCTGAATATGGCTATCTCGATAATAGAGCCAAGCTCTTTAAAATCAATGGTGAATTCCGTTACAAGGTTTCCACAAATATTGAAGCCGTAGCTTCAGCCACTTTTGGTACAGGTAATATTGTGTATACCAACGATACGCGTTATTAGCTGAAAGGATTTAAAGTTGGGCAATATCGGCTGGAACTTCGTGGGGATAAATGGTTTTTCAGAACGTACACAACCCAGGAAAATTCAGGGAGAACACTGGTTGCAGGGCCGACAGCACAATATATCAATGAATCTTGGAAAACAAGTTACGATGGAGGAACAGGTGGCTGGTATCCTGAATATACTGCTGGTCTCTTAAATGCACTTGCTTCGGGTACTTCACTCACAGACGCTCATTTAGCAGCGCGCACGCTAGCCGACCAAGGACGTGCAGAACTCGGAACACCACTGTTCAATAGACTGAAAGACAGTATCAGCAATACACCAATATCGCAGGGCGGAACGCTGTTCTTGGACCGCAGTAAATTATACAATGCCGAAGCACAATATAATTTTTCAGATCTCGTGAAATTTATGCAGGTGATTGCAGGTGTCAATTGGCGTTTGTACAATCTAAATTCAAAAAATACATTATTCCCAGATAAGGATAAGCCAATTCATGTAAAAGAGTACAGTGCATACCTGCAACTCGCCAAAAAAGTATTGGACGATCGCTTGAATATTGCTACCTCATTCCGTTACGATAAAAATACGTTGTTTGCTCAACCAAAATTAACTTCACGGGCATCACTGGTGTTTGATCTGTTTCATCAGAATTATTTACGCCTTTCTTATCAGAATGCGTATAGTTTCCCCTCCAATATACAAGCTTTACAAAATACCTTAAATGGTTATAATAGCTATTCCTCCGGTGGTTCATCGCTGCTGTTGATCGATAATTATCAGTTTGACCGCTATCCTCCTTATACCTTGGAAAGCGTGCAGAAGTTTCAGCAATCGAACGATCCAACCGTACTTCAGAAATTTAAATTTGATGATATTAAACCGCAGTCGGTTAATGCTTTCGAACTGGGTTATGCAGCTATGTTGGGTAAGCGGGTGATGATCGATGTGTTAGGCTATTTTTCAACTTGGAAGAATTTTATTGGCTATGCCAATGTTGCTAATACTCCTGGAAGCAATGATTACAATGCGTTTACAGATCATGCAACCTATGTGCAGTATAATATCGCCTTTAATGGCGGAGAGACCGTAAATACCTATGGATACGCCGCGAGTCTTAGTTTGGATCTAGGTCGGAATTTTGTAACCAAGGCCAATTATTATTCTGACTACCTAAAAAATAAAAACAATAGTCAAATTAACAACTTCAATACACCACACTATCACTTTAATTTTGAATTCGCGAATAGTGGCTTTGGAAAAAAACAAGTTTGGTCGTTTAGTACTTCCTTACGTTATAAACCGGGCTACTATTATGTCGTGTCTGGGGGGCTTGCCGCAGGCCAAGTGCCAAGCTCAGCGGTGATCGATGCACAAGTGAGCTATAAGTTTGTTAAGGCTCGTTCCGGAATTCGCATTGGCGGAACCAATATCACAAACAAATACTATTCTACAGGTATTGCTAATCCACGTATAGGTGCAGTATATTATGTCACTTATGCTTATAATATTTTCTAATCAAAATTAAATAAATCAGACCATGAAAAGATATCTAAAACAATTGATCGGTATTGCGGTCACAGCTCTCTTGATGTACAGTTGTGCCGACCAATCGAAAGACAGTTACAAAGTCTTAACGTTTACTCCTGGACAGGAAGAGGCTATTGAGGAAGCTTTCCTCTCCATTAAAGATAGCACCAACATCGTGCTAAAAGCCGGGAAATACTCCTTCGATAATTTGAGTATCGCACAAGTAAATCATATTAAAATTGAAGGTGAGGGCTATGATAAGACAATTATTGATTTTTCCGGTCAGACACAGGGGGGAGAGGGAATACGGGTTACCGATGTGAAAGGTTTAACGATTGGAAATATGACCATTCGTGATTCAAAAGGAGATCTGTTGAAGATAAACAATAGTCAAGACGTTGTCATTTCAAACCTTCATAGTATATGGAGCTCGGCCGATTCTACGAGTGGTGGATATGGGATTTATCCTGTGCTCTGTAAGAATGTGCTTGTCGAGAATTGTTATGCCGAAGGGGCTTCAGATGCCGGTATTTATGTGGGACAGACAAAAGGTGTTATTGTGCGTAAATGCAAGGCAACGAAAAATGTGGCTGGATGTGAAATTAAAATACAACAGATGCTGAAGTTTATGATAATGAATTCTATGGAAATACAGCCGGATTTCTGATTTTTGATCTGCCTGAACTTTCACAGCGGGGTGGAAGAGTAAAGGCGTATCACAATAAAATCTATGCTAATAATTTTAAAAATTTTGCCAAAGGTGGGAGCTTCGGAACTTTCTGGGGGGTAGGGAATGCATCACCGGGAAGTGGTATCATTATTCTCTCGACATCAAATATCGAAATTTACGATAACGTTATCGAACAAAACAATACCTCTGCGATTACGATCGCTTCAAGCTTTGCAGTCGATGAAAAAGCTGGAGAACGAATCAATGCAAATTACTCTCCAATACCCACACATGTTAAAATTTATAGAAACACCATTAAGATGGGGGATAAATTCCCGCAAGCAGCATATGAGCATCGTATCGGTCAATTGATTATTGCTACCGAAGCCCGGTTAAATAGCGTTGAGCAGGATCGAAAAAATAAGCGAATTCCAGCCATATTGTATGATGGTATCACCAGTAATGTGATCACGAATGGTCGCACTCAAAACCCAGATTCCATCTGTATCAATCAGCCGGGTGAGAATATGTTTGTAGCCGCAGATTTTAGTCACGCAGGTCAACCAGCGAAGTGGAAACCCTCAAGTAATGTACAACCTTTTCAATGCAATTAACCGTGAAACCAACAAAATTAGCCCTCGTCTGTACCGGAATATTGAGCGTGATCCTGCTAGTGCTGCAACAGAGCTGTCGGCAGGGACAAAAGAAATCATCAGACCATGGGGTTGTTTCTTTTGAATTTAAAGAACGACTGTCCGAATACGGCTTTTTTACTGGAAAACTAAATCAATTAATCGCAAGAGCCGATATCTTGGGCTACGATCTGAGTACACCTCTATTTTCTGATTATGCCGTTAAAGACCGCTTTATTGTATTGCCAAAAGGAGGGAAAATGGGCTATACAGAACATGGTCCGTTAGATTTTCCCGACTCAACAATTATTATAAAGAATTTCTCCTACATCAATGAACAAAAGCAAAAAGTATTGATAGAGACGCGCTTACTGGTGAAGGATCCAGCTGATCATGCCTGGAAAGTGATGAATTATCTGTGGAATGATGCGCAGACTGATGCGATGAAACACATTCGTGGTGCTAAACTACCGATTACATTGATCGATCATGCTGGCAACAAGCATACGACAAACTACATGGTACCCAATACCAACGATTGCAAACGCTGCCATAACAATAGCTCCAAGCTGATGCCCATAGGTCCAAAAGTCCGAAACCTCAATTTTGTGCGATTAGGCGATTCGATCAATCAACTCGCCAAATGGGTTTCTCTTGGTCGGATGGTCAATATGCCCAATCTAAAGAGTGTACCGCAATTGCCCGTATGGACTGATGAAAACAAATTCAGTTTGGAACAACGGGCAAGAGCCTATTTAGATGTGAACTGTGCGCATTGCCACACCAAAGGAGGAGACGCTTATAATACAGGGCTTTTCCTGGATTATGATGTGAAAATTCCTGCACACCTTGGTATTGGTAAAACTCCTGTTTCAGCTGGAGGTGGAGCAGGTGGCTTGGATTTTGATGTGGTTCCAGGAGATGCCAAGCATTCAATTCTGCTTTATCGGATGAATAGTGTGGAACCGGGTACAGCTATGCCGGAGTTGGCCAGAAGTATAATACATCAAGAAGGTGTGGATCTGATTCGTCAATGGATCGATAATATGCCGTCAAAAAAATAATAATATTGATCTTCAATTGGTATGAACAAAGAGACATCAACCGATCAGATCGGTTTAATATTTGAACAGCAGCAGCTTTTCAAATATGAATTACGGTCTAGCAGTGCAGAGGAACGGATAAAGAAACTCTACAAGCTAAGGGCGCTTATTGAAAGTCATGAGGATTTAATCTATGCGGCGCTCGAAAAAGATTTACGGAAGTCACGAAGTGAAGCCGCCATAAGCGAAGTATTGTTTATTTACGGTGAAATAGCATTTGCAATACGACATTTACGAAAATGGATGAAGCCTAGAAAGGTTGGTCGTTCAATGACCAATTTTCTTGCTAAAAGCACAATTACCTACCAGCCTAAGGGTATGGCGCTTATTATATCGCCTTGGAACTACCCATTTCAGCTCACCATGAGCCCCTTGATTTCAGCTATTGCAGCGGGTAATTGTGTGATTTTAAAGCCCTCAGAACATAGCCCATTCACATCGGCAGTTATTGGGGAGATCTTGACCAAAGGATTTGACCAACGGGAATTAGCCTGTATTGAAGGTGAACAGCATGTTTCCGAAGCACTATTAGCGCTTCCTTTTGATCATATTTTCTTCACCGGGAGTCCGGCGGTAGGCAAACTGGTTATGCAGGCTGCCTCCCGCAATCTCAGTTCCGTGACCCTGGAACTTGGTGGAAAATCTCCCGTTATACTAGATGAGACTGCAGATTTGGAAATGACTGCCCACAAAGTTGCTTGGGGAAAATTGATCAATGCGGGGCAGACCTGCATTGCGCCAGATTATGTTCTTTTGCCTAAAGATAAGCAGGATGAGTTTGTAAACTATTATCTAAAGGCGGTTAAAAGTATGTTTTTCACCGGGGATGGGCAGCTGGATCGAACAGTTTACGCGAAGATCATTAATCAAAGGCACGCTAGTCGTCTTGTTTCATTAATCACCAATGCAATAGCATGTGGGGCAAAACTGCGCGAAGGCGGACAATTAGCCGATGATCTGACATTAAGCCCTGCATTGTTGATCGATGTGAGGGCCGACAACAGCATTATGCAGGAAGAAATATTTGGCCCCATACTTCCCATAATAACCTATGAAGACCAAGAAGAGGCTCTAGCACTGATTAATCGTGCTGAAAAGCCTTTGGCTTTGTATATATTTAGCAATAACAAGTCCAATATTCAATATATCCTCCAACAGGTGTCCTCTGGAGGTGCTTGTGTGAATGACGTTTTGATTCATGTTTCCAACCCTCATTTGCCTTTTGGTGGTGTCAATGGCAGTGGCTTGGGCAGCTGTCATGGGCAGTTTGGCTTTAAGGCATTTTCACATGAAAGAGCTGTCATGTTTCAGTCTAAATTTTCAGTTTCTACGTTGATTTATCCACCCTATGCTAAAAAGAACAAGGTTTTTAAATTATTGAAGAAATGGATTTAGTCAATTGAAACGGTGTTTCAATAAAGACAGCTACCCTGCCCTTTAGAGCCAGCTATCCGGGAAGGATTTAGTTGCGATTGTAGCTTGTCACTCGATTGACCCGTAATAGGAGTTCTTCCGGGCTAAACGGCTTCACCATGAAATCTGAAGCGCCAAGATCAAAAGCTTCAATGACGACTTCTTCTTGTCCCATGTTGGAAAGTACAATGACGGGGATTTTTTTCTCGAGCTTTTTTATGGAAGAAAGTACTTCTATTCCTGAAGCAAACGGCATCATAATGTCGGTAATGATCAAATCGAGATCCATTGTATTGAGCTTTTCAATTGGATCTTTTCCATTGGTGGTAGTGATAACCTCATGACCTGCCTTGATCAGTTTGTATTGAACTGTCCGTAATATCAACTCATTATCTTCTGCAATTAAGATGACCATCTTATTTTTATTATTAATATACTACTATGGAGGCCACAACAAGTTTAGATCCTATTCCATATCCTGACGATAGGTACAGAATATTTTACAATATATGTTTAGTTTTCAGCTTCTGTTTGTGTTTTACATGGTCTGAAAACATAGGTAGCAAAGAAGGACTTCAATAGCAAGAAGCTGTCCTGGTATTATTGGAAAATGATCGCAAAATTGCTTTCGGCTAATATGAAATTCAATGTCCCCAAGTGAATTTCTGCGCAAATATAGGATTGTAATAGAAATATTCAATAAAAGAAAAGCAGTAGAAGGTAAATTTTATGCTAATCTGTTGTTGATGAGTTTTGTATCCTTCCTTTTTTACAAAAAGTAAAGGCTGAAAATTAAAGATTGTAACATGATGTTACGGATAAGGGAGACGATAGCTGACAGATGTTTTAATCCCTGTATACCAGAATTATTCATTATATTTAATCAACCTAGTTCATTCGATATGTCATATAATATTCCCGAGAATCTGAAAGGTCTTTCCGCAACTGAGGTGCATGCCTCCCGAGCTAAATATGGTTGGAATCAATTGAGCGATAGCCACAAGAATACATGGTTTGAACTGCTTGTGGATATTTTGAAGGAGCCTATGCTGATTCTATTGATTATCATCTCGATGATTTATGTTTTTGTGGGGAATTACGGAGAGGCCGTATTTATGTTTGTCGCTATTGTTGCCGTTACGGCAATTTCCTTTTATCAGGACAATCGTAGCAAAAAAGCCCTGGAGGAACTTGAAAAGCTGAATGAACCATTAAGCACTGTGATTCGAAATGGGAAGGTTAGTGAAATTCCAACACATGAGATTGTTGTGGGCGATCTCTGTATTACAGAGGAAGGTCGAATTATAAACGCCGATGGTCGTATTTTACATAGTAACGATTTTTCTGTCAATGAATCTTCGCTGACAGGGGAAAGTTTTTCGGTCTTTAAGGACAGTAAGTCCGAGGATAATCTGGTCTACAGTGGGACAGTTACGGTCTCGGGCCTGGCCGTGTTTGAAGTTACTGAAATCGGTAAAGAGACACGTGTTGGGAAAATCGGTGAATCGATAAAGAATATCAAAGAAGAAATTTCGCCATTGCAGGTGCAAATCCAAAAGTTTGTAAAAGCAATGGCCATTGTCGGTATACTCATTTTTTTATTCGTATGTATATACAGTTTTATTGATAGTGGTAATTTGGTGGCGAGCTTGCTCAATGGACTTACGTTGGCGATGTCTGTGTTGCCAGAAGAGATTCCTGTTGCATTTACGACTTTTATGGCGCTTGGCGCATGGAAGCTCATGCGTGAGGGGATTATCATCAAAAGAAGCAGTATTGTTGAGACTTTGGGCAGTACGACGGTGATTTGTACCGATAAGACCGGGACTATTACAGAGAATTCCATGCAATTGAAATACCTCTATAATTATGCTACGGATTCATCTTATGATCAGGAAAGGTTTGATGAATCCGATTTAAGAGAGCTTATCGATTATGCGATGTGGAGCAGTGAGCCTGTGCCCTTCGACCCCATGGAAATTACGTTACATAAAATATATGAAAAAACGCAAAAGCGGGACCTCAGAAAGGAATATGCACTATTTCATGAATATCCTTTAGAGGGTAAACCGCCGATGATGACCCATCTTTTCGAAAATACAGGAAAAGATCGGATTATTGCTGCCAAAGGGGCGCCGGAGGCTATACTTAGCGTATCCAAGCTGTCCGATAAGGAGAAAAATAAAATTAGGGCTATTGTTAAATCCTATGGAGCGCAGGGTTTTCGCTTATTAGGTGTGGGGAAAGCGACATTCGAAGGCAATAATTTCCCTGCGAATCAACAGGAATTTGAGTTCCAATTTTTAGGGTTGACGGTATTTTATGATCCGCCCAAAAAGGGTATTCAGGACGTATTTCAAGATATTTATGATGCGGGGATTAAAGTCAATGTGATTACCGGCGACAATGCCGATACGACTCAAGCAATAGCAGCTCAGGCCGGAATTCGTATTTTGTCTGCGCCGGTCAATGGCAGTGAAATCGTAAACAAGTCCGAAGCTGAAATTATGGCGATAGCAGAGCAAACAACGCTATTTACCAGAATGTTTCCGGATGCTAAACTGGCCATTGTAAATGCCCTGAAAAAGAAAGGCGAGGTCGTGGCGATGCTTGGCGATGGGGTGAACGATGGCCCAGCATTAAAAGCAGCCCATATCGGCGTGGCAATGGGCAATAAAGGTACTGAAATTGCAAAATCAGCCGCGGCATTGATTATCACAAACGACGATTTACAAAAGTTAATAATCGGTATAGCCGCCGGAAGAAGGATTTACGCAAACATCAAGAAGGCGGTTCAATACATCATTTCTATTCATATCCCCATTATTTTGACCGTATCACTCCCTTTGTTTTTAGGCTGGGTATTTCCACAGATTTTTAGCCCTGTGCATGTGATTTTCCTCGAATTGGTCATGGGACCTACTTGCTCGATCGTATATGAAAATGAACCTATTGAAAAGGATACCATGAAGCGGCCTCCTAGAGCTATGAGCGACACTTTTTTGAGTATAAATGAGCTTGGAATCAGCATTGTTCAAGGCCTGATAATCACCATAGGAATTCTTTTTGTTTATCAATTTGCTGTTCAGCAGGGGGGAACCGAGGAAAAAACAAGGGCTATGGTTTTTGCTACTTTAATCTTTGCCAATATTTTACTGAGTTATGCCAATCGATCTTTCCATTATAGTATCCTGGAGAGTTTTAAAAACCGAAACTTGCTGCTCGTTGGGATTTCGATCGCTGTGCTTCTATTTTTAGCGGTGATATTATATGTTGCTCCGGTTGCCCAATTTTTTGCTGTAACAGCCCTAAGTGGATATGAATTGGGAATAGCGCTGTCCGTGGCTGCAGTATCCGTTTTATGGTTTGAGGTTTATAAATTGATCCGGAGAATTTCAGTTCAAAGAAAATCTGATAAATCTTAATATAAGATTAGGATTTGAAATTTACACTAACAACGATTAGCTGAAATGCAGCCTAAGCTCATGATGCGATGCAGTGTCAAGTGCGATATTTGATGGCGAAATGATTTCTGTAGTGATTTGAGGTGGAGAAATGATGTTATCAGTCTTACTGAATAAATTTCGAAGTAATTCCTCTTTTCTTGATGTAGAAATTCAGCGCTCGCCCTGCTTCCGTAGGTCGATCTGTACTTAATATGTCTGCGCCGCGATCAATAAACCCAGCATAAACTTGAAAGCCTTTTTTGTCGGCCTGTTTGTCCAAGTTCCCCAGTGTACCCAATATGCACATGATGCCATGGTCATGTAGTATTTTGGTTAATGCTGGATCTGCTTCACGTGTTCCGACGAAAGCTAACAAGCGATTGTCGGGTATATCTTTTTCATTTAGACGAGCAAGGTCCTCAATGTTATTGACCGAAGCCGAAATCATGATGTCGCTCGCCAGACTGTGTACTTTGGCCGCTTGGTTGGCACTATACGTGATGATGACTACGCTGGATTCTGCCCTTTGTTTGCGAATAGCGTTGATAACGGCTTCATAAGGGGCATCATTTTTAATGTCTAAGGTGAAGATTACCTTTCCTTTTCCCCAAGCAAGTGCTTCTTCCAGCGTAGGGATCCTATAGGGCGTTATCTTTTTGTTATTGTCCAATAGACGAAGACTTTTGAGCTCAGCCAATGTGCTGGCGTTCACAGTCCCTCTACCTGTGGTTGTTCGGTTTAGCGTATTATCATGCATTAATATTAATGCCGAGTCTTTACTGATACGAACATCACATTCAACAAGGACTGGCTGTAAGCTCGCGTTATAGGAAAAAGTTTCGATTGCATTCTCCGGGTATCCGGATGCGGGGCCCCCACGATGCAAACTGACCAATGGATAACGATTATCATCATAGGTCAAAAACTGATATAATTCCTCCACATTTTGGAGCTGTATACGTTTACCCACCGGCAAGCCATCCGTATTGGCTCCATTACGAAAGCAACTGCTTACGATAAAGCAGATCAATAAAAGGAAGTAGTGGGGGGTACGTATATTCATTGTCTATCTATTGTACTGATTAATCAAATCGGCCAGTGTCTCGACACTCGTGTTTAATTGGTCAATCGTCAAATGTGCCTGTGTATAATAAGGTTCTCTTTCGATCAACTTTTCTTCAATAAATAGCCTTAGTTCCTCCGGTGATTTTCCGATCAGAATGGGCCGTTTGTGTAATTTAGATTGAGAAAGACGGTCAAAAAGTGCTTTGGGCGACATCTGTAAGTAGACGGCATAACCATTCGCCTTGATCCATTCCATGTTATCAAAGAAACAGGGGGCGCCACCACCCGTAGATATTACGGCAGCATTCTCCGCAAATTTACGCAATTGCTCGCGTTCTAATGTCCGGAAGGCGTCTTCACCATGCTGACTAAAATATTCGGTAATGCTCATGCCAATTTGTTTGACGATTTCCTCATCAGTGTCGATGAAAGGGAGCTCGAGTTTGGTGGCAAGTTTCTTACCCAGGGTAGTTTTTCCACTTCCCATATAACCAATCAAAAATATAGGTTTAGGCATAGGTACTATTTGTCTTTACTTAGAAATTTATCTTCAATGGTTTTGGCATCCGGAAAATTATTATAGTGCCATTTTCCGAGGACGTTGCCTCCTTTTAGGAGCAGTACACCAGGATTTGCTCTCACCATGCTTTTCAGAGGAATGAGATCGGCATAGAATATCTCCGCAATTAATTGCATTTTATCACTCAGATATTGCGCGTCTTTGGATGCAGAAGCAGTCAATAGAACAACGCGCAGTCCATTATAATCTTTTGTTAACTGAATGGCTGTCTGATTGATCTTTTGGATAGCATCAATATTGGTCGAAGAAAGATCTTTTGCAACGATCACAAGGTTATAATACGGGTTGGCAATGATTTCCTGTGTATGATCTGCACCATCAGCGTCTGTAATTAAGAGATCAGGAATAGGGATGTCATATCCTTTTTTTACTAATCTACTCTCAGGCTCACCTATAATTTCCCATGATTCATCTTCCCATAGCTTGTCAGCCATATAGACTTTGTCATTGACCTTTTTGGTTTCGCCTGTCTTTTTGTTTTTCATGGTATAGATTTGCTCAAAGACATCGCCTTGTTTGCCTTCAGGTAATACCATTAATGAAGGTAAGTTGTTGCCAACTTTGTAGGGTAAGAAATCAATAAAGGGGAGGTAGTTTACGGTGTAAACACCAATACCTAAGGAGATGATCGCTGTAATCAAAGTAGCAACGAATTGATTGCCTGATCCTTTGATAATTGATCGTAATTGTTTTCGGTTAAAAAATAGAATAAGGATCAAGGCCAAGAGCACCAGATCTTTAGAAAATGATTGCCAAGGTGTGAGTGGGATGGCATCGCCAAAACAACCACATGAGGTCACGACCTCAAAAAATGCCGAATAGAAGGTTAGAAAGGTGAAAAACAGGATCAGCAGCAGCAGGCCCCAGGCAACGGTATTTGCATAAACCCCAAGTAATAAAAGTGCGCCTAACAAAATTTCAAAACCACATATCACCACGGCCATGGCAGTGGCGTATTCATTAAAAGCTGTGAGATGAAAGACCTCAAAGTATTCCTGAAGCTTATAGCCAAACCCTGTCGGGTCATTTGCTTTAATAAAACCGGAGAATATGAACAAAAGTCCCGTAAAAATCCGGCAAAATCCTAAAAGATAATTTGTTTTGGTACGCTGCTGTGTGGCTGTCATAATCCGATTATTGTTGTGCAATTCCTAATTTAATTAATGCAAAAACTGCGTAGTTGAGCATATCTTGATAGTTGGCATGGATGCCTTCAGAAACAAGGGTTTGCCCATCATTATCTTCAATTTGTTTAACGCGGTGTATTTTCATCAAGATCAGATCTGTCATGGAAGAAACACGCATATCGCGCCATGCTTCACCATAATCGTGGTTTTTGGCAAGCATGAGATCTCTGGTCTCGGTAACCTTTTCGGTATATTTCTGATTCACAAAAGTTGGATCCAGATTTTCTTCACCATCTTCACCCAAATCAATCTGAATCATGGCCATGACACAGTAATTGATAATACCGATATATTCGTCGACAATGCCTTCGCCAACTTTGGAAACCTTTTTGATTTCTAGCGTGCGTATACGTTGTGCTTTAATGTAAATCTGGTCTGTAATGGAAGATAGGCGCATAATTCGCCAGGCCGTTCCATAATCTTTTGTTTTTTTAATAAATAAATCCTGACAATGTTTGATAACATTGTTATATTCCTGAATGGTATCCATATCGTTGATTGAAGAAACTTGATGAGACAAGTTGTGATTACACTACAAATATAATTAGAAAATAATACTTCCAACGGTCAAATGAATGTACAATTTGTGCTTTATTGCTAAAATATAAGCAATAATTTTGGATATTACCACACTTAATAGTTCGCAGGGACAAAGAGTAGCGGGATTGTGCAAGTACATGACGTGAATTTCTCGTTTCCTATAGCTGCAAACGTTTAAATATAGGTAACTTTAGATAAGTTTGATCAGTTTGCATGGTATTACCAACTTTGAAGATCGTAAAAATATAATTCATGGATTTTAAACAACCTGTTATTAGAGATGTAGAGATCATCCGATATGTTCAGCCATTTCGGGAAGGAGGGTCTTTGCCCGCATTAGTCGATGCCGATGACGGCTTTAGTTATGTTATAAAATTTAGAGGGGCAGGTCAGGGACGAAAAGCATTGATCGCAGAACTGATCGGTGGAGAGCTAGCAAGATTGCTAAAATTGAGGGTTCCCGAAATTGTATTTGCGGAGCTGGACGAATCCTTTGGCCGTACAGAACCCGATGAAGAAATTCAGGATCTGCTCAAATTTAGTGTAGGCAAAAACCTGGGACTTCATTTTCTGAGTGGAGCCATCACATTTGATGCGAATGTTGATGCCATCGGCGCGGAGGAAGCTTCGAAAATTGTCTGGTTGGATTCTCTCTTGATGAATGTTGACCGTACTGTTCGGAATACAAATATGCTGATATGGCATAAAGAACTTTGGTTGATAGATCACGGCGCTTCCTTATATTTTCATCACAGTTGGGATAACTGGGAAGAACAATCCCTAAAACCATTTGTTCAGATTAAAGATCACGTACTGCTCAAAAATGCGAGTATGGTGGAGAAAATAGATCAGGAATATCGTTCCGTTTTTACGGAAGCGGTATTTCGTGGAATATTGGCGGTGGTACCCGATGAATGGCTGGAAGATGCCGAACGTGAGCTCTCCGCAGCCGATGCGCGCGAAGTGTATGTTTCTTTCCTGAAACAGCGTGTAGCCAATTCATCCATTTTTGTAAAACAAATAGAAGATGCCAGAAAAGACCGTATATGAGTATGCTGTGGTACGTTTGATACCACGAGTGGAGCGAGAGGAATTTATCAATGTAGGCGTAGCTCTTTATTGTCGTAAGTATCGTTTTGCGAAGATGGTTTATCTGGTCAATGAACAAAAGGTGCGTGCTCTTTGCCCGAATATCGAGTTGGAGTTGATCGAAAATCATCTGTCTTCCTTCCAGCGAATCTGCCACGGCGAAAAAGATGCCGGTAAACTTGCCGAGTTAGATATCACTGAACGGTTTCGTTGGCTCACAGCGAAGCGGAGTACCCTGATTCAATGCTCGGCATCACACCCCGGATTATGTGAGGATCCCGAAACAACATTGAACGAGCTGTTTGAACGCTTGGTTCGCTAAGCTAAAAGATATGCTCTGCTCATCAAATGAGCTCAATGATCGGCAATGGGGCTAAGTTTTGATAATAAGGCTTAATCTATCAATATTGTATAGTATATTTGTTTTAATAAACTAGTGAAGATGCATGATTTTTATCAACATATCTATGAACAGCAATTGGCTGTTCTAGAAATGCCTTCTAACAAGAAGATCTGCGGCTGGGCTATCCGAATTGTGGATGTGCTCTTCCCCGAACGAAATTCTAGCGAGATGAAATCGGTCGATGATGTGAAGCTCGCTTTTGAACAATTTGAATTGGAGCTTGAGCAGCTCCTGAGCAAATCCAAAGCTTGTCAAAGCTGCAATCACTCGGAAGTAGCGCACCAGTTTTTTGAACGGATTCCACAACTTTATGAATTGATGTGCTGGGATGCAGATGCATTGATGGATGGCGATCCTGCAGCACAGAATAAAAGAGAGGTTGTACGTACTTATCCCGGTTTCTTTGCGATCTGTATTTTCCGGATGGCGAACGAACTACATCGCCTGGGTGTTCCTTTGATACCGCGCATATTGACAGAACATGCGCATTCCAAAACGGGAATTGATATCCATCCTGGAGCAACAATAGGCCATCATCTGCATATTGACCATGGCACCGGATTGGTTATCGGCGAAACCTGCACCATCGGTAATTATGTGAAACTTTATCAGGGTGTAACCCTGGGGGCCCTGAGTGTGGATAAGGTGTTTTCCAATGTAAAACGCCACCCGACAATTGGCGATCATGTTATTATCTACTCTGGAGCCACAATCCTGGGCGGCGAAACACACATCGGCCATCATTCGGTCATTGGCGGGAATGTCTGGTTGACAAGTTCTGTCGAGCCTTACACCACCGTATACCATCAGGCTACATCAAAATTTATAGATTCAAAACCAATAATATAGATACCATGGGAAATATCATAGATACCATAGGAAATACACCCTTAGTCGAGATTACACAATTTCATACAAATCCCAAGGTGCGGATCTTTGCAAAAATGGAGGGTAATAATCCTGCGGGCTCGGTGAAAGATCGTGCAGCACTCAATATGATCCGTTCGGCGATGGAGCGGGGCGATATTACAAAAGATAGTAAATTGATCGAGGCAACGAGCGGTAATACGGGGATCGCACTTGCTATGATCGCCGGTATATATGGACTTAACCTCGAGCTTGTGATGCCAGCTTCTTCAACGCGGGAGCGAACACTTACGATGGAGGCTTACGGGGCGAAAGTTACTTTATTGGAATCCATGGAAATATGTCGCGATTATGCAGAAGAAAAGGCCGAAAAAGAAGGCTATTTTATATTGAATCAATTTGCAAATCCAGATAACTACGAAGCACATATCAAAACAACGGGACCTGAAATCTGGCGTGATACTGCGGGGAAGATTACACATTTTGTAAGCGCCATGGGGACTACGGGGACAATTATGGGAAATTCCATCTATTTGAAGGAAAAAAATGCAGCCATTCAGATCGTAGGCTGTCAGCCCACTCCTGAATCTTCCATACCAGGCATACGGCATTGGCCCGAAGCCTATCTGCCTAAGATTTTTGATCCAAGGAGGGTAGATCGCGTTATCGATATATCCCAACAGGAGGCAACAGCGCTTGCCCGGGAACTTGTTAAGCGTGAAGGTGTTTTTGCAGGAATGAGCACCGGCGGAGCTTTTGCAGGAGCACTTAAAATTGCAAATGAAATCGACGAAGGCCTTATTGTATTTATTGCCTGTGACCGAGGTGACCGCTATTTGAGTTCAGACCTTTTTGGCTAAGAACCCATACGAACAATACCAAGCCCACTATGGATCTTTGCTGATTTTTAGCAATCTTTAGTGGGCTTTTCGCTATTTAAGCATCGGCGCCAAAGGTGAGTAGATTGCTGTCGGGATCTAAAATCGAAAACTCCCGCTGACCCCAGGGCTTAATCTCAAGTTTGCCATTGGGGTGAATCTCAACGTGATTTTCTTGAAAAGACTGATACAGACAATCAATGTCGTCTGTGCGTATATAAACCATACCATAATTTTCTTCTGGTGGAAGTTCTTGGAATTCAAAAAAATGAATTTCAATATGGTCTTTTTTTAGCATCAGGTAACCTTCGTAATCGACTGCTCCACATAATGAAAATCCAAGTTTATGTAGATAAAAATCTTTTGTGATGGTTTTGTTGCGCATGGGCAGTTTGGGATGAATGGCTGTCAGTGTCATCGGTATATAATTATTAAGTCAAGTTTAATTCCTATGAATAACCTCGTTGAAATATAATCATTTCTCGTAATACTTTAATGTTCTAATGGGAAGGATTCTTTCATTTTAATAGCGTATCCTTTAATTATTTTGGTTAAAATGCAGTTGTCTGTTATAACCAATTGTTATGACTCATTTGTAATTGTGTCTTTTAAAATAATTGAGAGTTATTCAATTTTGTGCCAAATCAAAGCATCATTGTCATGGACAAAAAAATAAATACGACAATTCGTTATAAGCAGCTGCTCAATCGAAAGGTCTTCGTTCGGGAAATCATTTTTATACTCCTATTTGTATTATGTCTTACCCCCTTTGTGTCGGCCCCTCTTGCCTTACTTTTGGGTATTATTGTGGCGCAATGGATTGGCCATCCCTTTCTGGCAGTCAATCACAGGGCAACACAGATTTTGTTACAGATTTCTGTGGTTGGACTTGGATTTGGAATGAATATCGATACAGCTATCCAAACGGGTAAGCAGGGGTTTGTGTTAACCGTTATTTCTATTCTCGGAACATTATCATTGGGCTATCTATTGGGTAGGTTACTCAAGTTGGAAAAGGTGACCGCTTATTTGATTTCTGTTGGCACTGCCATTTGTGGAGGAAGTGCCATTGCTGCGGTTTCACCGACGATAAAAGCCAATGAAAAGCAAGTAAGTGTGGCTTTAGGGACCATATTTGTACTTAATGCCATTGCTTTATTTGTATTTCCTGTCGTCGGTCATTTGCTTGATCTCAGCCAGACGCAATTTGGTTTATGGTGTGCGGTTGCCATACAGGATACCAGTTCTGTCGTTGGTGCGGCAAGTAAGTACGGTAATGAAGCACTACAGGTTGCGACAACCGTAAAATTGACTAGAGCGTTATGGATTATTCCAATTGCCTGTTTAAGTGCTGTAGCATTCAAAACCAAAGGGACAAGAATTAAAATACCGTATTTTATTGGCCTCTTTGTATTGGCGGTTATCTTAACAAGTTATATCCCTTTTTTTCAGTATATAGGAGGCTATGTCGTTTCTATTTCAAAGATGGGGCTTACCTTAACGTTGTTTTTAATTGGAGCAAGTTTGTCGAGGGAGGTCTTGTTGGCAGTAGGTTTTAAAGCAATACTACAGGGGGTAGCGCTGTGGTTGGGATTATCAATACCAGTACTCATCTATATCTATTTTTGTCTCTAGGGATTTAACGTATACCGCAGCATAATCATATCTTTCAACAACTGGCCATTTTCATAAATAGGCAGCTCATAATTTTCAATGAAAAAATCTTTACGGATGGCGTATTTAAAAAAGCCATTTCGTTCATAAAAGCGAATTTGGGCCAGGCCACAATCTGCAGTACCTACAATCAGGTTCGGGTATTGCCGGTAGTTTTCCTTGATAAAATCAAGTAGTTGACTTCCGAGCCCCATACCTTGAAACTCGGGTGATACGGCAATGTTTTTAATTTCTAATGTCTCTGTATTGACCGGATACAAACAGAAAACAGCGATCGGTTTTACCGATTCATAGACAACATAAACCAGCGATTCATAGAGGTATTTGTCGATTGCATGAATGGTTTCGTCTGCCAAAAGCAACAAATCATAAGGATATTCCTTATGATTTGTAACAAGTTTTATTTGAAAGCTATTGCGCATGTATAAGAATTCGCTAATGGCCTATAGTCTAAGGTTGGAATTAATTGAAATGATATAAAAAGATGACATCACCCACATAAGCTGGTTTTGCACTGTCTTTGATTTTCAATGTAGCTTCGATGGTAACTTTGACAACCCCTCTCAAATTGACAACCGATTTTACTTGTGTATGGAGCTGTACAGCATTGTCAACCAAAACGGGTTGTGCAAAACGTAAGTTTTCAATCCCATAATTGATTTCCATTTTGACATTTCTTACTTCAGCAATTTGTTTCCATAAATAAGGAATGAGGGACAAGGTCAGATAGCCATGAGCAATAGTCGATTTGAAAGGACTATCAGTTTTGGCCTTTTCACTATCTAAATGAATCCATTGGTGGTCAAGGGTTGCATCCGCAAATTGATTAATTTGTTTTTGATCAATAACATGCCATTGGGATTCGCCTAATGATTTTCCTTCAAAGGCTTTGTACTCTTCATAATTGTTAATTATTGTCATATGTAATCTTTTTATCGCGTTTTGTTGGTATCGTTCTCCGCTTTCTATGAAGAAGGGGGAGACGAATTAGTGGCTAAATATAACTATACTTTTAAGAATCCTAAGCATATCCTTTATTTAAAAGATGATCGCATGAAAAGACAAGCTAAGCTCAATCGTCATTCATGCGATTGCCCGAGCTGTGTCGTTGCATAGGTGTTTTCAACGTAGGATCTGAAATTTTCGAGTATGGCCTGCCATCCATTACGTTGCATATCAATAGGATTTTCCGTTTCTGCATCAAAAATTATCGTGATATCCGTAGCAGACTTTTTTGCATTGAAGTTGATTTCAACATGACGACCATCAGGCATAACATAGGCTATTTTTTTAAAGGGTTCAAGCGCGGTATAGCTGCCTTCAAAATCAAAGCCCATAGATCCATCTTTTGCCTCCATTCGGTTTTTGAACTTTCCGCCAATACGTAAATCATTGATCGAACTTGTACAGTGCCAGTCATCTGAAGCATGATTCCATTGCATGATATCCTCGGCCGAGTTATAGGCATTCCAGATCGTTTCTACGCGTACGTTGATATGGGTTTCAATCTTTATCCGTTCCATATAATGTTATGATGTTTTCTAAGTTAATAACAGGAAAATTTGTGTTTTGTTATATCTGTTGCCGGATAATTATCAATATATAATAAAAAGTGTAAAGTTGAAACTTATTTTAACGCAACCAAATGGTTTTGATGGAGTTTTGTTAACTTTAAGCTATTTAATACTTAAATCCGATTTATATGTCTTCCAAATTGCTTGTTATCTTCTTTTTTCTGCTTTCACCGAGTTTGATGTTTGCGCAGCACTATAAAACGACAACCGACGTTGCCTATTGTAGACCAGATGAACCAGATTCTTATAAGAAAGAACGTTGTAAATTGGATATTTATATACCGACTGATCGTAAAAATTTTGCTACCATCGTATGGTTTCATGGCGGCGGACTAGAGGAGGGAAATAAATTTATTCCACTTGAACTTAAAGAAAAAGGTGTAGCGGTTATAGCAGTCAATTATCGGCTAAGCCCCAGAGCGAAAGCGCCGAGCTATATCGAAGATGCTGCTGAGGCTGTTGCATGGACATTTTCACATATTGCAAACTATGGCGGAGATCCCTCAAAAATTTATGTGTCGGGACATTCAGCAGGCGGATATTTGGCTTTAATGGTTGGTTTGGATAAGCATTACCTGCAAAAATTTGGTGTTGATGCAAATAATATAAAAGGGCTGGCACCGATTAGTGGGCAAACAAATACGCATTACACGATTAAAAAGGAACGTGGGCAATCCATGGTGATCCCCCAGATTGATCATTTTGCACCGCTTTCGTTCGCACGGAAAGATGCACCGCCAATTCTCCTGATCACTGGGGATCAACAATTGGAAATGGCGGCACGGTTTGAAGAAAACGCCCATTTGGCAGCGGTCTTAAAACAGGTAGGGCATACCAGAACCTCGTTGTATCAGCTACAGGGGTTTGATCATGGGGGAGTGTATGCGCCTGGTTGCCTGTTGATACTGAACTGGATCAAAGGACTCGAAAAGTAGTTTTTATGCGGCCAGGCCGAGAATCGGAAATACAGCAAATCAAAATATTATAAATAAAATAAAAAATATTACAATTGTACATTCGAAAATTCTACCGAAATTTATCTCCAAAGTAGCACATCTCTACTTTTCAAATTAATCCGTTATGTGGGCAAAACGTAATATCGTATTTATAATCTGTATGCTGGGGCTTTTCTTAGCACCGTATAGGTTATTTGCCTGCCACGAACCGTCCGAAAAGCCAAAACAGGAAGAAAAATCATGTTGCCTTGATGAAAGACAACAGGTAAAGGACGTCGAAACAGCAGATTGTTGTAAAGATGAAAGAGCTGAATCACCAAAATCAGATCATCATGCGGATGACTGTGGTAAACATTGTGGCGAAAAATCATGCCGTACCTCTTCTCTGCAATGTAATCCTATTGTTTCAGTGATCGAAGCTCAGCTTATTTTACCCTTATATGCTGATGCATCAAGCGCTTATGCGCGCTATAAACAGCCTTATTGCGCTGATGCCTATTTTTCCATTTGGCAGCCTCCTCAGATCGCCTAGTGTTAGACTGATAGCCCATGCTATGTCTTTTTGGATCGGTTTCTCTATCCAAAGCCCCGTTTTATTTTAGCTTATGAAAATCCCTTTGGATCTATCGGATTCAATACGCAAATACAGTAAATCGCTGTAGAAGGGTTTTTCGTCGGTATTCTTTTATATACTACATATGATAATCATGAGATTAATGTCATTACTTGGTTTGGTAATCCCTGTATTACTATCCACCCAACATACACATGCACAAATTAAAAATGCAAAGACAGCGACTGTAAAGATTTTTGGAAATACACCGGCTGTTAAAACGATCATTGAAAAAGAAGGTCGGGACGGACAATTTGCGAAAGTTGACTGGAATCAGGCAACCAAACTGGCGGTTGTTACCTACGACTCGTCAAAAACAAGCGCGGATGAGGTTCTTAAGCGCATTGCATTGGCAGGGTTCGACAATGAAAAATTTCTGGCTCCAGATGATGCTTATGTCCAATTGGCAAAAGCTGAACAATATGAACGAGTCCTAAAACCAGCATTAAAAAATGATACTGAACAGCAGGTCGATCATACGAATCATCGTCAGGGCGTACAAACAACAATTCAGCCTTCGGTGAACTCAAAAGCAGCGGATGAAAAGACCGCATTTGCACTGTTGGCAAGTTCTTACTTTGCGCTAAAGGATGCATTGGTGAAGACAGATGCGGTGGCGGCAGCGGCTCATGCCGAGGCATTTCAAGCAGCAGTCAAAGCTGTCGATATGAATAAACTTGGCCACGATGAACATACCGTATGGATGAAGGTGATGAATAAGCTGGCAAGCGATGCGACAGGTATAACTAAAAATAAAGATATTGCTAAGCAACGTGTGGCTTTTGCATCTCTTTCAAATGCGTTGTATGAGCTGCTGAAGGTGAGTAAATTGGACGGACCTATTTATTATCAGCATTGCCCTATGTTTAGTGAAGGCAAGGGAGCGCATTGGCTAAGTAAGGAGAATGCCGTGAAAAACCCATTCTTTGGAGCGCAAATGATTAGTTGTGGAAGTACAGTAGAAACGTTAAACTAATCGCCTGTGTTATGAATTATTTCCTAGCGATCCTATCGGTTGTTGTATTGTCTTTAACGGCCTGTAGCGGTTCACAAACAAATACCAAAGCTGAAGATCAAATAGCTTCGACTGATCCGGCGATCAGTTTGCCTGTACCGTCAGTTCAATATAAATTGGGTGATCTCGTCCCTACAGCACAAGTTTGCATGGTGAATGATGCTTTTATGGGGAAAAAACAATTGCTGGTCAGGCACGAGGGTAAGGATTATTATGGTTGCTGTGAAATGTGTAAAAAGCGCATACCGCAAGAAGCTGCGGTACGTGTAGCCATCGATCCTTTTTCAAAAAAAGAAGTGGATAAGGCGACGGCTTCCATTGCAATTACCGGCGATCAAGGGGAAGTTTCCTATTTTGAAAACGAAACAAACTATCGAAATTATATTAAAAATCTAAACCTATAAATACACGTAATTATGAAAAAGTTTATGCTAATTGTGGCGATCGCATTGATATTCGTTGCATGCAACAATTCAACATCGAAAAATACACATGCAGATCATACGGTCCCTGTTGCTGCGGATACCGCAACGACGAATGTCGACAAAAGCAAAGGCGATAGCGCTTTGACTAAAGAGGCTGCCAGAGTAAATAATACAGCTGCAAAAATAGAACCATCGGCGGGGAAAGTTGATGTAACAGCAGCTAGCAATCCTTTGCAGGCTTATACAGCGCCTATTTCGCGCTGAAAGATGCATTGGTTAAGGATAATGGCGCGGCTGCACAGACAGCAGCGAAAGGAATACAGGCTGCCATTGCAAAACTTAATAACGAGCAATTAGATGCTGTTCAAGGAAAACTTTGGAAGGAATACCAACGGAAATTGGCTTTCGACGCAGAGCATATTGCTGGGATTACGGAAAATGAACATCAGCGAGAGCACTTTGTGACCCTTTCCAAAAATATGTATGTGTTGATGAAATCTGTCAAACCTGAAGCTCCAGTCTATTATCAGCATTGTCCGATGTATCGTGATGGAAAAGGAGCCAATTGGTTGAGTACACAAAAGAAAATTGAAAATCCTTATTTAGGTCAATCAATGGCCACCTGTGGATCTATCGTAGAAACAATACATTAATACAATGAAAAGCTTATTCGAAGGACTGCCCAGCTTACACCCGCTATTGGTACATTTTCCGATTGTGCTCTTGCTGATGGCCTTGATTAGTCATATAGGTGCCTTATTGTTAAAAAAACATCGACGTCCTTTCACTGTGCTGACTTTCGGATTGTTATTACTGGGAACACTTGGAGCTCTTGCTGCAATTCAGACCGCAACCCATATTTCAGGCGATGCAGATGAAAAGGCCCTCGCGGTTTTTGAGATCCATCAACGTTTTGCCTGGATCAACTTTTGGATTGCAAGTAGCACTACAGTCCTGAATTTTCTTGGATTGCGAAAAGATACAAGTGCTTGGATAAACTATTTGATATTGATTTTGTTGATCAGTTTATCGGTGACACTATTTATCACGGGGCATCATGGTGCTAGATTGGTCTACCAATATGGCGTAGGACCGATGGGAAATGGAATACTAATGAATTAAATGAATGAACATGTATAAAAAGAGTAATATATTAACGGTTGTCTTACTATTGATGACACAACTGACAGTGCTGGCCCAGAAGGTGGTTCGTCATGACCTTTATGTACGGGATACCATTGTCAATTATGCCGGCAAATCAAAACGGGCAATAGCTGTAAACGGACAGATTCCAATGCCGACCCTGACTTTTACTGAAGGGGATACGGCGGAAATTGTTGTTCACAATGAGTTAAAGGAAAGTACTTCGCTGCACTGGCACGGTATTTTTCTGCCGAACAAAGAAGACGGTGTGCCACACCTGACGCAGGAACCTATAAAGCCGAATTCGACTTATACCTATCGTTTTCCGATAATTCAACACGGTACACATTGGTATCACTCGCATTCGGGCCTCCAGGAACAGATCGGTATGTATGGTAGCCTTATTCTCAACAAGCGTGCAGATGATAAGACTTTCCGAAAAGGAATTGATGATTTACCCACGATTCCGGTCATATTAAGTGAATGGACAAATTATAACCCCGATAACATTCAGCGAATGCTACACACGGCCAACGATTGGGCCGCGATAAAAAAAGGGTCTACACAATCGTACGTCGAAGCAATTAAAGAAGGGAAGTTTAAGACGAAAGTCACGAATGAATGGAAACGTCAGCTGGCGATGGATGTCAGTGATGTCTATTATGATAAGGTGTTGATGAACGGGGCTCATTCCACAGATTTAAAGTCGGTGAATGGTAAAGCTCTGAAAGCAGGAGATAAAGTGCGTTTACGAATTTCCAATGGCGGTGCTTCGTCTTATTTTTGGCTGCGCTATGCAGGTGGCAAAATTACCGTTGTTGCCAATGATGGGAATGATGTGGTTCCGGTGGAGGTCGATCGATTAATGATTGCGGTATCGGAGACTTATGATGTCGTTGTAACCATACCAAATGAAGGTACAGCTTACGAATTCATGGCAACAACAGAAGATCGAACACAATCTGCCAGTTATTTTGTCGGAAATGGTATTAAACAATTGATTTCCCCGCTTCCCCGCCTTAAATATTTTGAGGGCATGAAGATGATGAACGATATGATGAAGATGAATGGTGATCTCAATGATATGGGCATGAAGATGAGCCTGAACCAGATGGATATGAATGTGGTAATGTATCCCGAAATTACAGGTGATGGAAAGAAAAAAGAAGATCACAGTAAACATAGCGGTATGAATCATGGACAAATGAACATGGACGAAGATCCCAATCGTTATAATGCCAATGCATTGGGCGATATTGTCACGCTCAACTATGCGATGCTGGAGTCTCCCCAGGCGACTGAACTACCTAAAGAAGCGCCGATACGAGATCTCAAATTTACCCTGACGGGAAATATGAGCCGTTATGTATGGAGCATGGACAATAAAATTCTTTCTGAAACGGATAAGATACCTGTAAAAAAGGGCGAGGTATTGCGCATTACCATCTATAATAACTCAATGATGCGTCATCCAATACATCTGCATGGCTTTGACTTTAGATTGTTAAATGGAAAAGGATCAAAAGCGCCGTTGAAAAATGTGGTGGATATCATGCCCATGGAGACGGATACGATCGAATTCTTAGCGAATGAAGAAGGAGACTGGTTTTTTCATTGCCATATCCTGTATCATATGATGGCGGGGATGAACCGCGTTTTTGCTGTGGACGATTATAAAAATCCCTATCTTCCAGATAAAGCTAAAGCCTATAAGGAGTTGCAGATGGAAAGTAATATGACTCATTTCATGGCGCAAAATGATTTCGCTACCAATGGAAATGACGGTCAGGCAATGTTTCAGAATGCACGCTGGCAGCTTGGTTCAGAATGGCGTTTGGGGTATAATGATATGCACGGTTATGAAGTGGAAACCCACTTGGGTAGATACTTTGGGAAGATGCAATGGTTTATGCCATTTGTCGGTTTTGATTATCGTTATCGTCGAATGGGTGAGGATGAACATGAGAAAAATATTTTTGGACAGGCCAATAAAAAAGATAGTCGCAAAGCTTTAAGTCTGGGTTTTATGTATACTTTACCCATGTTGGTCAATTTTCAGGCAGAGGTGTATCACGATGGAATTGTGCGATTGCAGCTTATGCGTGAGGATATCCCGATCGCTAGAAGGATCCGTGGCGATTTTATGGTCAACTCAGACCTTGAATATATGGCTGGACTAAATTATGTCATCACCAAAAATATGGCTTTTAGAACACATTATGATAGCGATATGGGCTTTGGTGTGGGCTTGTCATTAAATTATTAAAAACGAGATTTTATATTGGATTTTTAAAGGGGGCTTTGCATCGCAAAGCCCCTTTTTTTTGTGCTATAAAAAGAGTGGATAAGTGGCGTACTGTTTATGAAATAATCCTGATTTTATTGGTAGATTATTGGGAGATAAATCGGACTTTAGCCGCGTTCATCCGAATGAGGTCCCTATAAGGTCCGAATAAGGTCCCTATAAACTCCCTATTATTGAATATAAAAATAACTTGTTATGTAAGCCTTGTCTACAATGTATTTTCATGTTTTGCCCTTCGGGTTATCGCTAGCTTAGTGCTTTCCCCGCTAGCGTATTCCTTTCTCCGCTACTCTGCCTATAAAAGGAAGATAGATCAATTCTTATTGGGGGATGGCGAATCTGGTTTTGGTAGATGGAAAGAAAGAAAAACGCCAGAAAAGGTTTATTCCTGGCGTTTTATACTAGTGTGAATTTTATGACGACTAAAGTTTTTGATCGCTTAAATCATCCATTTAAATATGCTGGCTCCCCAAGAGAAACCTGCACCAAAGGCGGTTAACATGACTAAATCACCGGTATTTAATTTTTTAATATTCTGCCAGATACACAACGGGATCGTGGCAGCAATGGTATTTCCTAGGTATTCGATATTACTTAATGCTCTGTCTTCTGGTATATTCAGACTACGCCCAACGGCATCAATGATGCGCTGATTAGCCTGATGTGGAATTAACCAGTTGATATCTTCAATCTGTAGGTTGTTGCGTTGTAAAACCGTATTACAGGCGTCGCTCATAGACTGAACAGCATGTCTAAATACAGTTTTGCCATCTTGTTTCAGGAATCTGTTGTCGTTGACAGGAAGATTCCTGTCGATTGGATACAAAGAACCGCCGGCTTCGATTTTTAAGAATTCTTTTCCCGCGCCATTGCTACATAGATAGGCATCCATAATTCCACCTTCCAAAGATGGCTCAAGCCATATCACACCAGCGCCATCACCAAAAAGAATATTGGTCGAACGATCTTTTAAATCGACATAAGTACTGATGTTGTCAGCACCGACTACGAGTACATTTTTATAACGGCCTGTCTCAACGAGAGCTGAAGCCATGTCTAAGGCATATAAAAACCCAGAGCAAGCAGCGTTGACATCAAAAGCCCAAACATTGGTAAGACCTAATTTTTCTAAAATGATATTTGCTGTTGCCGGCATTGGCATATCGGGTGTAGAAGTCGCTACAATTAGCGCATCTACATCGTTCAGATTTTTATGATATTGTGTTGCCAAATCTTGTATAGCTTTTACAGCCATGTCTGATGTGGCAAGATTTTCTTCTAAAATTCTCCGCTCCTTAATACCTGTACGTTTGATAATCCATTCATCGGATGTATCGCAAAACTGCTCCAAATCTGTATTTGATCTCTTATTCGGTGGAATATATCCGCCAACACCAGTAATTGCTGCATACGGCCTGCTGGGTATTCTCTCAGTCATAAATTAATGTACTCTATTCTCTCTCTTATTATAGCTATCCTATTAGGAATGACTCGTGTGTTTTTTGCGCCGTAAAACTACGGTTAATTTATGCGATTAATAAGCGAAAAAAATGATTTATGGCAAAAAATTACGTTTTGCCAACACTTTTAACTGTTTTTTACATATTGTCTATACTAATCTTTTAATCGGTCTTTATGATGCGGAATTAAATATTGAATGCGCCTGTTTTTACGAAATATTAATCTAACTATGTTCGTCCAATTCGCAAAATAGTCTAGTTGCTTTTTGTGTTTCAAATCATCGGAAGGAGCGTTTCGCCTGTTCCAAAAGTTCAGCTAAAATGATGATTCCTTCCTCGATCAATTCCTCAGATAAGGATCCATAACCAAGTCGTATTCCACCAAAAATATTTTCTCTGCTGTAGTTTTCGGGATGCGGTATATGGACTGATCTTTCCCTTAATTTTTGGGATAAAAATGCCCAGTCGATCTGATGTTTAAATGATAGCCAAACCGCCAATCCTCCTTGTGGAGAAGTATAGCTCACATGATCCTGCAGATATTTGTCTACTTGGGCGATCATGAAATCACGTTTCTTTTTGTAAAGCAGCGTTGCTTTTCGGATATGTCTACGAATTGTTCCATCCTGAATGAGTTCCAGGACAGCTTGCTCCATAATATTGTCACCTTGTATATCGATGATGTAGCGAAGTTCGGTAACCTGCTGGAGTAGCTGCTCGTTTCTTGTCGCCAGATAACCGATACGGAGTGCTGGTGCAACAACTTTGCTGAGTGTACCAATGTAAACAGTATTGATCAGTTCCTGCTGTGAAGCGAGTGGGTAATAGGGCGCTTGTTCAAAATGAAATTCGTAATCGTAATCATCCTCAATGATCGTGAAGTTATGTTGGTTGGATAATGCTATTAATTGTGATCTCCGTTCTTTGCTTAAGGTCACAGTGGTTGGATATTGTCGATGTGGAGTAAGATATAGTGCCCTAATATTGCTTTTTTTCAATAAATGTGGGAGAAGTTCATCAACGATAAGACCATCGGTATCGACAGGGATAGGAATCAATCGCGCACCAGCTTTTTCAAAGATTTTCCAGGCTGAATGGTATCCAGGGGACTCCACAAAGATATAATCATCGTGCCGTAATAGGCATTGGGCGACCAGGTACATGGCCATTTGACTTCCACGACTGATGCATAGGTTATTTTTATCAATGTGCATGTTGCGCTCGATGTTGAGCATATTGGCGATTTCTTCCCGAAAATCAAGATGTCCTCGGGGATCGGCATAGCCCATCATTTTCCAACGTGCGCTGCGTTTAAAAATTTGACGATAGGCCCGTCCGAGCTGTTCTATCGGGGCAATCTTGCTGTCTGGATTACCATCATCGAATATAATACGTGTGGGGGCTTGATGATCAGATAATTCGATCTTTTGTGCAATATATAGGTTAGAGCCATAAGGTAATTGAGCCGCTACAAATATACCTCTACGTGTCTGACTAACCAGCCAGCCTTCGCTCAACAGCAACTGTATGGCATCAATTACCGTGTTTCGGTTTAATTTTAGTTGGGCTGCAAGAGATCTGCTACTGGGTAAGGCCGTTCCTTTCGCCAATCGACCAGATTGTATATCAGCAGCAATGTTATCCGCTATTTGGATGTAAATCGCTTTTGAAGAGGATCTGTCAATATCTATCGTTAAATTCCAAGGTCTAAGCATGAGGCTATTGTATCGGGTAATTGTTCAAATATACAATTGTTCTGCAGGATTAAAATACATCGGATAGATGATGCATGATCAGTGCTGCGCTATTCTATTTAAGATGAGTTATTTTGTTTATTGTACGTGACGGCTGGACTAGGAATAAATAACCATCTTGGACTAGGAATGAAAGGAGATTTAAGTTGATTTTTGAGTTTTACTAATCGAAGTCATTCATGAAACCATTTCCCGTTTTTGAGAAAGTTGATATTGCGATCGAACGAGCCCTTGGTTGCTTTGTTTATGATAAACAGCAGCAGGCCTATTTAGATCTATATGGTGGTCATGCCGTTATTTCTGTTGGGCATAGCCATCCGCATGTTGTTGAAGAAACTATACAACAGATGAATAAGATCGGATTTTATTCAAATGCAGTTACAAACGATCTTCAGGATCGTTTGGCCGAGCGCTTGGGCAGTGCCTGTGGTTATCCTACATATGCTGTTTTTTACAGTAATTCGGGGGCCGAAGCAAATGAAAATGCACTGAAGTTAGCTTCGTTCCATACGGGAAGGAGGAAAGTATTGGCGATGTCAAATGCGTTTCATGGGAGAACCTCAGCCGCGGTTTCGGCAACGGATATCCGGTCGATTCGTGCACCATTAAATGACAGTGAACAATTTGTCTTTACACCCTTTAACGAGATCTCCAGTTTGAAAAAACAATTGGAAACCGAAGAATACTGCGCTGTAATCATTGAACCTATTCAAGGTGTCGGGGGGATTCATCGGGCAAGTCCTAGTTTCTTACAGGAAGTAAGAGCAATCTGCACGAAAACTGGGACTATGCTTATTTTGGATGAAATTCAATGCGGGTATGGGCGCACGGGACGTTTCTTTGCACATCAGCATGCTGGGATAGAAGCCGATTTAATTACGGTGGCCAAAGGGATTGCAAATGGCCTCCCGATGGGGACGACAATTATTTCGCCTAAAATAAAGCCGGTCACGGGGCAATTGGGCACTACTTTTGGCGGTAGTCATGTGGTTTGCGCGGCGGCACTGGCTGTACTTGATGTCATCCAAAAAGAGCAATTGATTGATAATGCCGCAGCTGTAGGTGAATTTCTGTTGAGAGAATTAAGAAAAATTCATGGCGTAAGTGAAGTGAGGGGGCAAGGATTGATGATTGGCGTAGAGTTTGAAAACGATATTCAACACCTACGGGAAGAACTTTTGTTTTCTGAAAAGATTTTTACAGGATATGCAGGACGCTATACCCTCCGCCTATTACCGCCGCTCTGTTTCACCATGAATCACGCGGAGACATTTTTGAAGAGTCTACGGAAGCTTGTGCATAAAGAGAAACTAGCCGATGATGTTTCGGTATATTGATTGGACCCGCTGTATTGATTTTTTGCGAAGTTTTAACGAAGGATTCTCCAGATGAGCTGTTGCGCTTTGATAAATGTTGTAAAAGAAGTAATTTCACATCTAGCGTATTTAATCAGTAATAGCGTATAATGGATTTCAAGACAACAAAAAAATATTTGCCTACAGCGGGTTTAGTGAGTATTAAGGAAGATAAATTATTATTGGCGTATAGCAACAATAGAAAGGCATGGTATCTGCCAGGTGGGAAGATTGATGCAGGGGAGGAAGCCCTGCAGTCCCTACGTCGCGAGATTTTGGAGGAGTTGAATATCAATCTGGATCCGGATAAAATCTCGTATTATTGCCATGTAACAGCTCCGGCGTACGGGCTTGTGCCAGAGGTTATCATGGAACAGGATTGTTTTCTGTACCCATTAACAGAGCAGATCGAACCCAGTAATGAGATTGGCGCCGTTCGTTATTTTTCACACCAAGAGTACCAGAAAGAACCTATCCAGGTCATTGGCGTTTTGCATGTGTTTGACAAGTTGAAGGCTGACGGATTGATTTAAAAAATCCTGTCGCCGCTAGATGCCATAGCCTTCATTGAGGCAGCTGATACCCTTTGTGTCTTTTAAAGGAATAATTTTTTGGCTTTTGGTATCCATTCGCCATGCCTTGACGATTTTGTCGAAATATTCTTTGCTTTCATCGACCCGGCTAATGGCTATAATTTCGCTGTCTGGTTTGTCACCTTGCTTGCAGTTGCATAAGCTGAGTTGCTCGTTGGACTTCAGTTTTTGAATATTGATGGTATCCAAAATCTTATATTTGACTTTACCTTTGCTATCATCGGGTAACAATTCCTCTAAAATACAAACACCATTTTTGGCATTTGTAAAATAGCCGGCAGCAAAGCGAAAGTCTCCTTGGGTATTCTTGTCGGTTTCAATAAGTGCACCAGTTGTATATGTATAAGATTTTAATTCAGCAATTTCATTGATCTCACGGAATACTTTCCCATATAAGGGATTTTTCTGGTCGTTAACGGTCTGGAAACTGGACCAACTGCAAATGGATAGCATTGCAATGGGTATAATTAGTATATATCTCATGGTTTTCAAAAATTAAAAACGTTGTTTAAGTTAACAAATCTTTCTGTTATATTAAACAACGTTTTTACTGCAGCACTATTGTGTTGACAGACTTTACTAGAACTTATTGCGAGTTTATTTAGCCTGTGATTCTTGCGTCTTTTGAGATTCTTTATATACTTTGTTGTCCTCGTCATCCATTTCCATGTCGAGATCTTCTTCTTTGTATTTTCCCATTTTTAAGTGAAAGTTATCTGGAGTGCCCGTAATTCGCATAGGTATCCCAAAGATTCCAAAAGGAGGTAAGCCCAGTCGAAAACCCAGGTTCATCCGCCCATCTAAGGTCACTTGACCTTCAAAACGAGGCCTGAATCCCATCATTTTCATTTTCGTGCGTTCGATGGTCATCACATTATTTTTGATATGGGATTTAATAACAACTTTTTTCACTTCGCCATCTTTCAATTTTTCCTTGGAAGTAGATTGACTAATTCCATTAAGTAACTTGAAGCCTCTGAATTTAATTTGATTCAGTGTTAGGGATCCATCGCCGACGATGGAGGGCATTACTGGTTGCATATTGCCATTCAATAAACCACCCAATTTATAATCCAATGAAACCAGGCCATAAGCATTTTTGGCAGAGCTAACCATTTCTCTGAATAGCGGTATCTCTTTGTAAGCGCGTTGAATATCAAAGCTGTCAGCTTTCACAGCATAATCAAAACTTGCTCTACGTGGATTTAGAGGACGATAGCTTCCGTTCATATCTACTTTCAGTCCCGCTAGTTCAAAGTTTTTCTTATGAAGAATCATCTTACCGTCTTTTATCTGTAGGTCACCTTTGAAGTCTTTGATATTCATTTTATTATATGCTATGGCATTGACAAGCCCCAAGACCTGAATGTCCAAATTTTTAGGCAGAAGAACTACACCACTTTCCGAAGAGCTTGCAGTCGTCGATGTGGCCGGAGAAGCAAAAACCATAAAATCATCCACATTGATTTTCTTGCTGCTGAGTGTAAATTGCCCCTTTAACGGTGCTTGACTACTTGTTGCATAATTAATAATGTTGTTGAGATATCCTTTGATGGAAATATCATTCTTCGCATAGGCTACCAAGAATTTATCGAAATTCATTTTCTCCTGATAAAAACTGAAGTTCCCACTTCTAATTGCAATAGGCTGTGGAAGCATGTCGGACTGAACCTGGATGTTTCCAATACTTAACTGACCACTATTTTGGAGTCGGTTATAATGACCATTGGTGGCATCGCTCTGTAAACCTTTTAAACTGAAATCCGTATAGATAAAACCATCGACATTGGTACCATCTAATGCAAAGAGTTTATAAATAGGGCCGAGATTAAGCTTACCCTTGGATTGTATGCTGTACTTGATATTATTGAAGTTCTTGAGGTCTGCATTCAAGAAAAATGGTTCGCCAGCAAATGTAAATGATACCGGTAGGATTTTGACATTCAGATCCGAAGTGAGCCTTTTTTGCTATTGACAAAGGCTTCGACCTGAATATTTTCCATCGGGATAGGATAATCATTTGACTTGATCAAGCCATTCTTCATCACGATGGATGTATTGGTTTCGGGAAAAATGTTTCGTTTGAGATCCACATAACCTTTTGCCATGAGGTTGACATCCACTAATCCTGCCAATTCAACTTGTTTAATGGGATAGAAATTTTTGATATCTGCTAAATTAAATGAAGCTTTTAAATCCGAGTTGACCGCAATTTTATTAAAATCTGTTATTGAAATAAAACCCTTTATATAGTTGTTAAGCGCCTGAACAGAAATATCATGGATTGCTATTGATGCACTTTTTAATTGGCCATCGGGATCCTTTGCTTCCAGACGATAAGCAATTTTGTCCAACCCCTGTGGGAGGTTCGCCAATTTGAATTTACCATCTACGAGTGTATTTTTGATATCAAAAGTAGGAATGGATGCAATGTATTCCTGTTCGCGTTTTTGAAGTCCTACCTTACGAATAGCTTTGGCGTATGTTCCGTCGATTTTTGCGTAAAGATTCCATTTTCCACCAAATGAAAAGTCTGGGAATTGTAGGGATTCATTGAGTTTACCGAGATCAAGATCACTTTTTATGTTGGCATGCATGGTTACAGGGTGTAAACCCGCAATGTTGCCCTGTGCATTGAAATAGCCTGAAGCAACTTTAAAGTCAAATTGTTTCAGATCAATTTGTAGTGAGTCTGGATTCAGTGCCGGCAGGTCTATCCGTAATTTTGCATTCCAGTCTGTTAGCGGATTGGTGGATTGTTTATACGCGAGAAAGCCATTGTTGACCATGAGTCCAAGGGAAAGATTAGGCATTTTGTTGTTGTCGACAATATAGTCTCCTTCTAAATTGACAAAAAAACCTCCGATGTACCTTTCACGGAGAGGTCCTTGATCCAAGAAGCGTAGCTATTTGGGACTAATGAAAGTAATTCGGCCAAGGTGCTTTCCTGTGATTTTAATTTGAAATCCAGGTGATAACCATGGGAGATAAAAGACAACAACCCACGGAAACGAACCGGTAATTGATTTATTTTAATATCATTTCGTTCGAAGACGAAAGATAAGGTATTGGTATTGATCCGTGTTAGCAAATTGGCATCGATCGACTTTTTGTCCACATACAATTCATTGTCAAAGGAAAATGAAAAGGATGCAATTTTTGCACGTGTGTTCAAGTCAAAGATATTTGACATCAGATCTCCCTTACCCTCATATTCCAGATCTTTTGCCTCTATCTGTAGCGGAATGGAGCGATCTTCATAATGGAGATTTGTTTTTTCAAGTTTAATCAGTTGGAAGGCTAAAGCACTGCTTTCGGAATTGTCTTGTGTTTTTGTAGCATCAGCGGAGCTAGATTTATAAATATTGTAATTGGCATTTCCCAAAGAATCAACCAGGATATTGATCTTCCCGCTGTTCACGATAAACTTGTCGATTACAATTTTAGATTTGAGAAGACTCATAAGGTCCACGCCAAAACTGACTTTTTTTGCAGCGAGCAGCGTGTCGTTTTTGAAAGGTTCGGCCCCTTTTAGTAAGACATCATCCATCGATGCAGTAAGCAAAGGGAATTGATCAAAGAAGGTTAATCTTACTTTGGAATAATTTAATTCACCTGTAATGTGCTCGTTTACGAGTGATTTGACCTTGCTGTTTACTTCATTTTCGAATATATAAGGAATAGATAATATGCTGATAACGAGTAGTACGGCGATGTTTGTAAAAACGATAGCGATACGTTTCACAACTTTTATAAATGTTGCTTTTGACACTTTGGAATTTTTTGTGGTTACAAAAATCAGAAAATTATTATTAATCTCAGTTATGTGATGCATTTATTTTGAAAAGGGCTTGGATTATGTCGTTTTTCATTGACAAGAGGCCGCGTTAAAGCCTTTCTTACGAAGTGCTTTGCATAGGCTTTTAAAAATTTCATGTATTTTTGCAGCGTGAAATTTCGATTTAAAAATGCCGAACAGAAGAATAGTATCATCCTGACTGCCTGTTTGTTTTTGTTGTTGTTGATTGGGGGGGGCTTGCTCGGTATTATCCATCATAAAGTAGACCTCCTTAAGAAGAGGATACTGATCGATTTTGCAGATGAGAATATGTTGCTTGTCAAAAAGCAATTGGAGTTGTTGCAGCAAGATCTATTCCTTTCGGAAAAAAAGATCTTAAATCAGCCCGCCTTTGATCTAAAAGAAAGTGCTGACTCGCTGTTGGTCGTTTTGCCGGTTGGACAAGCGGACTCTGTCAATCAGCGAATGCTTACCTTGTTACGCACACGGACAATAAATCACCGACTATATCACATTTATCTGGATGTAGTAAAATTGAATGCCTATTTCGCGGAACTCAATTTCGGAAGACGAGCTTATTTCGAGATTTACGACGACCGTGGATTATGTGTGTATTCTCCAGATAATCGAAAGTGGGGTAAGCGGGCCAGTACAGCAGTTGCAAAACAAGGACAGATTGTGAAATCTGATTTTCTTCAGCTGGACGTTATGGTCAATTCGTATCCCTGTAACATTCTTTTAGTGGGTGGTGAAATCAAGGTGTATGTCCTGTTGCTGAGTATTGAAGAGGAAATCCAAGAATTGCTAACGTATAGCATCTTGCTTGGTGTGGGCTTGATGTTGGTAGCTATGGTGTTAATCTACTTTAATATCGTGGAGCGTCGCAAGATTCAGCAGCTGAAACTGCAATCCCTGAAGCAAGAGAATGAATATACGCGCATGCAGTTGGTTCAACTGCGGCAGCAGATCAATCCGCATTTTTTATTCAATACATTTGGGTCGCTTCAATACCTGATTGGAAAGGACAATGATCTTGCGAAGTCTTTTATTGGCAAGATGACAAAAGTCTACCGGAAGATGCTCCGCACAGATGAAGCCGAATGGTCATCATTGGGGGAGGAGCTGGAATTGGCCAAAGCCTATTTCTTTTTACAGCAGGTGCGGTTCGGAGCGGCCTTAAGTGATATGGAAATTCTGCTGCCAGCAACATGTTTGGATCGGAAAATTCCACGTTTGGGCCTGCAGATGCTGGTAGAAAATGCGATCAAGCATACCCGTATTTCGATCGAACATCCGCTGAAGATTCAGATCATCTATCTTGTTGAAGAAAACGTGCTGGAAATCCGCAATAACTGGCAGCCCAGACAGGGGGCAGAGCTGGAAGGTGAGGGGTACGGACTTAATTATTTAGCATCCATCTATCGTTATTATGCGATGTCGGGATTCCGGTACGGGATAGAATCGGACTTTTTTTCGGTATACTTACCACTCTCATCCAGTTGAAAATGAAGAATAAAAGATGGTCGGTTTACGTGTTCATGTTTTAGTAGCGCGTGTTCATACCTTTAAACTGCGTGTTCATCGCTTTGCATACTTTTCTGTATAATATTTTTAACAAATTTGGCTCCTAATCTAGAAATATTAGTTCGTGGTTAGCCTAATCCTATCCGATCAAATAGCATAAGTTTTAAGTATAAATGACTTGGAATTGACCTGCTTGGAATAGACAAAATTACTTTCTAATCGTTCTGTAGTAAGCTAAAATTAGCTTATGGATAACACGAGATAATAGCTTGATGATCCGTCATCACTTTTGAAAAACACATGGAGTGCAACGAGCTCAGATATCACCTTTGAAAACAAGGGCTCAAAATATTTATTTGATGAAAAACACTTACACTAAGTTAGCCATAGGTCTTTTATTTTCCGCTGGTCTAATGCAATCTTGTTCATTATTGCAAACAGTAGGCCTGCGAAAAAAAGAAACGGTTACTTCTGCTAAAGATTCTATTGCCAAGAAAGATACGACAGCTGCGTACGACAAATTGTTTAAAGATGCCCGGGTTGATACTGGTATGTTTACGGTAATTCGTAAGGAAAATAATTACTATTTTGAAATTCCATTGAAGAAAATGGGACAGGATATTCTGTTGATACAGAAGCTGTCTTCCGTTCCATTGGCTTTAAATGAGGCTGGGGTAAACAAAGGAATGAATTATGAAAATAAGGTCATCCGGTTTACACTCCGCAAGGAGAAGAAAGAAGTGTGGGTTTCGGAGATCAAACCTCAGGTGGAAGTCCCTAAAGGTGACGCAATAGCCGCTTCGGTATACGATAATTACCGCCCTTCTTATATTGAATCTTTTAAGATTGAAAGTTATTCAAAAGATTCAAGTGCTGTTGTAATCAAAGTCAATAAGGTATTTGATGGTTCAGAAAAGAGTTTTACGGATGTGTTTACTTCCTTGGGTTTGGGAACTTCACCTAAAACCAGTATATCTACAGTTGAAGATATCAAATCCTATGCGAATAATATCGTTGTGAAGTCTGTATTTTCTACCAAGGTGACGGAAGGTAATGAATCTGTACCGGTTTCTTTGGAAATTACAAGTAACCTTTACGAACTGCCTGAAACGCCTATGGTTGCCCGGTTTGCAGATCCAAGGGTTGGTTTCTTTACTTCGCCGCGTTGGTATTTTAACGATAAACAACAAGAACTGGATAAGAAAAATCTGGTCAATCGCTGGCGTTTGGAACCGCGTGACGAAGACAAAGCGCGCTATCTGAAAGGGGAGCTGGTCGAACCCAAAAAACCGATTGTCTTTTATTTGGACCCAGCGACCCCAAAACAATGGCGTCAGGCCATTATTGATGGCGTACATGATTGGCAGGTCGCCTTTGAAGCTGCTGGCTTCAAAAATGCAATTCTGGCCAAACAACAGCCCGATAGTGTCAAATTTGATCCAGACGACGCTAATGTTTCTTCTATTGTATACGCAGCATCTGCTCAAGCTAATGCCATGGGGCCATCTGTTGTTGATCCACGCTCAGGGGAGATATTAGAAGCTGACGTGATTTGGTGGCACAACGTCATGACTATTTTGAACAGTTGGATGCGCATACAGACCGGTATCGTAGATACATCAGTACGTGCTAATGTTTTCTCCGATGAGAAAATGGCACATGCTATTCGTTTTGTGTCGTCCCATGAAATTGGACACACGCTTGGATTGATGCACAATATGGGCTCTTCGGCAAGTTTCCCTGTTGATTCGTTGCGTAGCAAAAGCTTCACCGCTAAAATGGGAGGGACCGCTCCTTCCATTATGGATTACGCACGTTTCAATTATGTGGCGCAACCTGAAGATGGTGTGGAACAGATTACTCCCGTGATCGGTGCTTACGACAAGTACGCCATTGGCTGGGCCTACCGCTGGAATGGCAAAACACAGCCTTGGGATGAAATCCCTTTGCTGAGAAAGGAAATTGATAGCCATGTACATGATCCTATTTATCATTACGGTGAACAGCAGGACTCTAAAAATATCGTTGATCCGCGGGCTCAATCGGAAGATCTTGGTGATGACGCCATGAAGGCTGGCGAATATGGTATGCTGAATCTGCGTCGCATGATGCCTAATATTATCAATTGGACAACCAATGTCGGCGATGATTACTACCGTGCCGGTAAGTTGTATATGGGCGTGGTTGGACAATGGTATGCATATGCTGATCATGTTTTAAATAATATTGGTGGTATTTACCTCGAAAATGCTGTTTTGGGTGATCAAAAAGATGCCTATAGCCCAGTACCAAAAGACAAACAACTACGTGCTTTGGAGTACCTCAAGAAGAATGTCTTTTACATGCCCGAATGGTTGTTCGTTCCGGAGCTGATGGCAAAAACTTTTCCATTGAAAGATTCTCCGTTAGGACCATTTGAGTACGCTCCTTATAACTTACAACGTGAATTTCAATACGCTATGTTGTATAAACTGGTCAATGATGAACGTTTGCTGCGTATGGTTGAGATGGAAAATCTTTTCGGAAGTAAGAAAGCATGGAGCGCACCGGAGTTTTTAACTTCTGTACGTCAGACGGTTTTTGCTAAAACCATCAGCGGACAATCGTTGGATCTTAAAACACGGATGCTGCAACAAAACTATGTGGATGTGCTGATGGTCTCTACCAACAAATCGATGGAGAAACTAAATGCGAAGAAACTAGCAGGTATCGAGCAGCTGGTTGAAGCGACGCAACCTGACCTATGTTTACATCCACAACATGCATCCTCTTCAAAAGCTGGACTGCGGAATGTACATGTCACTGGTATGATCCGTACTTCGGATATGCTGACTTATAAACGCGCTGAATTATATGAGATTTACCAGTTGTTGAAACAAAAGCAGCGGACTGGTGATGCGACGACAAAATCGCATTACATGGATCTTTTATTGCGTATTGCAAATACCTTAGAATTAAACTAATATATTAACATCTACCAAAATGAATAAGTTTTTAATACCGTTGACCTTCATGTGTGTGCACGTTGCGCATGCGCAGGAATCCAGAGAATTGAAAGGAAAGGTTCTGGATGCGGTCACTTTAAAACCTGTCGTGGGGGCGACAGTTGTCGTTGAAAGTTCGGCAGTAGCAGAAGATATCGGTGTACCTAATCAGGTGCAGCAGTCGGCATTGGGTTCATTGACCGATGCGGCTGGTGAATTTCGCTTAAAAGTGCCTAGTAATTTAAAATATGTAACGATTAGCTATGTCGGGTACCAGCGTATTCAGGTGCCGGTATTTCAGGATCATAAGACAATCTTGCTTCAGCCAAGTGGTGAATCTTTAGATGAAGTGATCGTAACAGGTTATACGGATATCAAAAAACGTAAGAATACGACGGCTTACAATAAAATCAATGTCGCTGATATCAAACAAACCGGAGTTTCATCGATCGACGAAATGTTGGCTGGTCAGGTCGCAGGCTTGCAGCTGAGTAATTTTAATGGTGGACCTAACAGCGCGCCACAGATCCGTATCCGGGGTACGGTATCACTCAATGGCACACAAGACCCCTTATGGGTCATCGATGGCTTACCGATTGAAGGAGCTGAATTGCCCAAACGAATTGACAAAGACAATTTGAATAGCTTGAGTAATCTTCCGATTGCGGGTATCAATCCTGACGATATCGCCGATATTACGGTATTAAAGGATGCAGCGGCGACTTCCATCTATGGCGCGAGGGCGGCAAATGGAGTCATTGTGATTACCACAAAAAGGGGGAAATCTGGACCTGCAAAACTGCAGGTATCAGCAAATACTTTTGTGACGCAACGTCCGGATTTCGGTAAACTCAACCTGATGGATGCCAATGAAAAAGTGGACTTTGAACTCTTGATGGCCGACCGCACCGATTTAAATTATCGTGCGGATAAGGGGGCCGTTATGCGGATATTAAACAAAGCAAATGCATTGGATGCTTACCGTTCGGGTGGTTTGGCAGCCTTATCACCTGAAGTACAGCAGTCAATCAATCAATTGCGCACACAACAGACGGATTGGGGAAAAGAACTTTATCGTCAAGCTTTGAATCAGCAGTATTCAGCTTCAATTTCTGGTGGTAATGACGGGCATCGTTATTATTTGTCCAGCAGTTTTTACGATGAGAAGGGAGCAACAAAAGGAGCAGATCTTCGTCGTTATTCTTTGACATTAAATAATGACTTCAATATTAACGACAGATTCAAAGCTGGAATCAATCTATTAGGATCCGTTTCAAATAGGCAGAACCCAATCCAGGATGACGATGCCTTTACTAATCCTAGTAATTATATGCGTTTGGTTAATCCATACTTGACTGTACGTGATCAATCTGGTAAATACAATTATGATCCGGATATTGAAGGCTATGAAAAAGATACCTATATTCCTTTCAATGCTATAGAAGAAAGGGAGAATACCAAATATACGTTAACGAATAAGGCACTGAAAGCGATTGGTTACCTGGAATATACTATTATTCCACAATTGTCATTACGCTCCGAATTTGGTTTGCAGTTTGATGAAAACAGCACAGAAAAATTTGCCGATCAGGAAAGTTATAATACGCGCAAGTTGCGGGCTTCGACGCGGTATTACGATTCTGCAACTAAAACGTATAAATATTTCTTGCCTACAGGAGGTAAGATCGAAAATATCAATAATAGTATCTTCCAATATAATTGGAAAACTTACCTAAAATATAACAAAACTTGGAACGACAGACATGAGCTGGAATTGATGGGAGGAACAGAGCTGCGCCGTAGTACGAATAAAGCCGTATCAACCAAAGGTTTTGGCTACAATCCAGCGACTTTAACTACACAAAGTATTGTTTTTCCAAATAGTAATGATCAAACAAACGCCAAATTCCTTCAGTATAGTAAGGGATATATCGAGAACTCATATGCCTCTTTTTATGGAAATGCGACCTATACGTTTGATCGTAAATACAACGTCAATGGTAGTATTCGTTATGACGGCTCAAATATGTTCGGTGTAGATCCGCAATATCGTTTCTTACCAATCTGGTCTTTGTCCGGATCCTGGAACGTACTTGAGGAGGACTTCATCAAAGGAAAAACGGCGTTATCGGATCTCCGTTTACGTGCTTCCTACGGTATCCAGGGCAATGTCGATCGGAATACCTATCCATTTATCGTTGGAAGGTATGGAAATTCGACTTTAATTCCGGGTTATAATGAAGGAACAGTTACGGTTGAGATACCTGCAAATGATAAATTACGTTGGGAGCGTACGCAATCTTATAATGCTGGAGTTGATCTAGGTCTATGGAAGAATAGATTGAATATTACGGTTGACTATTACAACAGAAAAAGTACCGACCTAATAGCTTATAGTGCATTGCCTTTAGAAAACGGTTTCCAGAATGTGCAGGTCAATTGGGCCTCAGCACGAAACCAAGGTGTAGAACTGACCATATCAAGCCGTCAGATTCAAACAGATAAATTCTCCTGGTCAACGGACTTTAATATCGCACATAATGACAATAAGTTATTGACGGTTATGAATGATCCGAAGGCTTATGCACCAGAGGCACAGGAAGGGCGCCCAATCAGTGGTCTATATGTGCTGGAAACGGCTGGACTGGATAAAGATGGTGTGATGCAATTTAGAAATCAAGATGGATCGGTTTCAAGCTTTGAAGAGTTTTATGGTTTATACGATCCTTGGGCTGATTTCTTGCCGGGTTATATGTCGCAAACCGACATGACAGCTGCAGAATACCGTTCTAAATTTAAATACAAGGGTAGTAAAGATCCGAAGCTTATCGGTGGTATGACCAACCGTTTCCGTTATGCTAACTTTGACTTGGCGATTTCAGCTGTCTTCAATCTGGAGCGTTGGGTAAGCCGTACACCGACTTATAATCCAGCGAAGGTCGACCGCGGACAGAATTATACAACAGATCTTTTGAATGTCCTACAAAAGGGTGGTAATATGCCTGCTTTGGGAAGTATAAGTTCTGAATTAAATGACCGCTGGATGGCCTATGCCTGGATGGAAAGCAACGACCCAATTAATTCGTTTAAACAATATGATATTTGGGCTAAGAAAATGAGTTATGTCCGTATCAATAGTGTACGTTTGGGATATACACTACCTCCTGCACTAAGCAAAAAAATTGGTGCAAGCAATTTACGCGTGAATGTAGAAGGACGTAATCTATTTGTTTTCGGAGCAAATTATGAAGGGTATTTTGATCCGGAGACTTATGGAAACTATTATGCGCAGCCGATCAGCAAATCTTTTGCTTTTGGTCTGTCAGCAAGTTTTTAATTCTTTTAACTGATTTATAACATGAAAAAAATAGTTTATTTTGGAATGATCATGGCAGCGAGTGCATTGGCATCCTGCAATAAATATTTAGATATACAACCGGTAGGAACGGTCATTCCTGCCTCGGAAAGTGATTTTAGAGGGTTAATGACAAGTAGTTATACTGGTTTTCCTGCGCATAAGTCTTATTTGTCCTTGCGTACAGATGAACTATTGTTGGATGAAAGTTCGACAGATGCGGCTAGAACCAAAGATATCTATCTTTGGAACGATCAAAACCCCGATCCTGCAACAATTGCTTATCCTTATTTGGCATTCTATAAAAGTATTTTTTATACGAATCAGATCATCAGTACGATCGATGACAAGTTGGCTAGTAATGGTACAGTAGACCAGATCAAGGGTGAAGCTTATCTCATGCGGTCTTACGCTCATTTTGAGTTGTTAAATCTTTACAGTGAGGTCTATTCGGCGAGTAATGCAGGGCTTCGGGGTGTTCCTTTATCGACAAAGATTGACCTGGAACAACGTTTTGTTCCCGCGACCATTGGAGAGTCTTATATGCAGATCCTAACTGACATGGAAAAAGGGACAGCGTTACTGACTGTCGATGATCAGGCAAAAGGTGTTAATTATCGCTTTAGCAAACGCGCTGCTTTTGCAATGGCCTCACGCGTTCATTTATACCGCGGTGAGTGGCAGGAAGCAATTGATGCCGCTAAAAAAGCTTTGGCTATAAATGACAAATTGGTTGATCTCAATGTTGCTGGAAGCCTACTTCCGAATGATTTTGAATCCGCAGAGATGATTATGGCTTTGGAAAAAGTATCTGTTCCTGGTGTACGTACAAGTTCCTTTATTTCACCGGCCTTATTAGACAGTTATTTAGCAGGCGATTTGAGAAAAGGTCGTTACTTCCAAAAAAGTGGGGGCGATTATGTATCCCTCAAAGGTGGAGACAACCGTTTTAACGTGAGTTTTAGAAATGCTGATCTTTATTTGACGATGGCCGAATGTTATGTTCGCCTGGGAAATACAGCAGAAGCATTAAAATATCTGTCTGCTTTAAAGAAAAACAGATTTACCGCAGATGCCTATGCCAAAGAAACGAAGGCCGACGCAGGTTTGTCAAAGGAGCAATTGCTAGATGCGGTTCTGCTGGAACGCAAGCGTGAACTGGCGCTAGAGGGATTACGCTGGTATGATCTAAAACGGACGACAAGACCGGCGATCACACACAGTAGTTTCGGTAGGACGGTAACCCTGCAGCAGAACGATCCACGTTATGTGATTCGCTATCCACAGGAGGCAATCAATAATAATCCCGATCTGTTAAAATAATCGATTTTTTTTATCCTATATATATTAATCCATTTTCTTTTTTTAGGAAATGGATTTTTTATTACATTCAACCCATGAGATGGAAAATACTGATTGTCGAAGACGAAGACTGGGCTTTTGTAGGCTTAAAGGAAATGTTGACTGCGCTCTATGGAGAAAGCGAACTGATCTTTACCAATGCAAAAGAGGTTCAGGAAGCGGTGATGACGATCAATAGAAATCAATTCGATCTGATTTTTATGGATATCCACCTGATGGATGGGCTGAGCTTTGAAATTTTTAAACAGGTATCGATCGATGTGCCACTGATTTTTACGACTGCTTACGAACAATATGCATTGGAGGCCTTCCAAAATAAGGGTTATGCCTATCTGTTAAAGCCTTTCGATAGCGACGAGTTGGCGGAGATCATGAAACGTATCGAACCGCTACTACCCAACGTAGAACCTCGGCTCAAACAGCGCTTCCTAGTGAAATATGGTAATTTTTTAAAGTCGCTGGCCATTGCTGATATTGCCTATTTTATGGCAGAAGACAAAGAGCTGTATGCCGTAGAAAAAGGATCGGGAATTGCATATATTATTGAAGATACCATCACACATCTCGTTTCACAGGTGGATCCAACAGTTTTCTTTCAGATCAATCGGAAATTCCTTGTTCGGATAGATGCCATCCAGTCCATGTTAAAGATTAGTCGAAATCGAATCAAGTTAGAGCTAATGCCTTCAACCCCAGAAGGAATTGTCGTCATTGTTAGTGAGGAACGGTCCCCGAAGTTTCAAAAATGGCTTGATCAATAATGGTGAATTAGCTAACGAAAAAATATTTTTCTAGACATATTTATAAATTAAATAGCTGAATATTAGTGTTTTTTGTTTTTAGTTCTTAAAATCTAGTAATTCAATGGGTATCGGCTCCATTAATGCCTCCAGTGCACCTTTGATCGTGTTGGATGGTAGTCCCTATGCAGGAGATATTAACTCCATCAATCCGAATGACATTCAGTCCATCTCTGTTTTAAAAGATGCAGCATCAAGTGCACTTTATGGTTCCAGAGGGGCAAATGGGGTGATTATCATTACCACAAAGTCGGGAGTGACTTCCGACAACACCAAGATTAATCTCAATTTTACACAGGGCTATTCAACACGTGCAGTTCGTGACTATGATCAGGTGTCGACCGATGAATATTTTCAACTCTATTGGGAAGCTTTAAGAAATAAAAACCTATCAAATGGCCTTACGGCAGAGCAAGCGGCGTCCAATGCAAGTAAGACCGTATTGACAGATTTAAATATTAATCCTTACGGCAGTCAATACCCACAGCCGGTCGGCGTAGATGGTAAATTGGTTGCTGGAGCAAAAACGCTTTGGAATGATCCATGGACCGACGTATTGCAACGTACTGGGGTGCGTACACAGGCAGACCTCGGATTTAGCGGTGGTAGTGCAAAGAGTACCTACTACATTTCAGGAGGTTATCTCAATGATCAAGGAATTGCAATTGAATCGGGCTTTAAACGCTATAATCTGCGTGCAAATATTGACAGTAAGGTCAAGTCTTGGTTAAATGTAGGCCTGAATATAGGTGGTAGCAGTACACAACAAAAGTATCCGCAGTCTTAAGACAGTAATACGGCTAATATTATAAATTTTACGAGACTGGTCCCGTCTTTTTATCCGTACTATGAGCGGAATGCGGATGGCTCATATGTCCTTGATGGAGCCGGAAACAAGATTTACGATTTTGGAGAATATCGTCCAAGTGGTGCGACTCCACGTAATAATCTGGCAGCATCTCTTCCTTTGGATCGAAATGATATCCGCCGCGAAAATCTATCTGCACGAACCTATCTGGAAGTGTTGTTTTCTAAAAACTTAAAGTTTAAGTCGACTTATAGTCTTGATTATCTCAATGGAAATACGCACGACTACACTAATCCATTGTTGGGCGATGGTGTGAACACCGGGGGGTATGTGTATCGTTCAAACGTACGTACGGTCGCACAGACCTGGAATAATTTGCTGACCTATGAAAAGCAGTTTGGTTTGCATTCCCTCAATGTATTGGCCGGACAGGAATACTATGATTTTAACAGCAGTAATATAAATGGTAGCAGACAACAGTTTGTACTTCCTTATTTTGACGAACCTGCTGCTGCATCTCAACTTAATAATTTTACAGGATCCAGTGTTGATTATAGGTTACTGAGCTTTTTGGGAAGAGCGGAGTATAACTATGATAACAAATACTATTTTTCAACTTCCTTACGGACAGATGGATCATCTCGGTTTTCGCCGGATAAACGTTGGGGTACATTCTGGTCTGTGGGCGGCTCATGGAAACTGAAGCAGGAGGATTTTCTGAAGGATAATACAACGGTTAATCAGTTAACCGTCAGAGCGAGTTATGGTGGACAAGGAAACGATAATCTGGGAACCTATTATGCTTATAAAGGACTTTATACCATTGCAAATAGTTTGGGTAAAGGCGGGACGTATACCGGCAGGCTGGCTACGCCGGATCTAAAATGGGAGTCGAACCTTAATTTGAATGTGGGGGTTGACGTATCCGCTTTTGAGAACCGGGTGTCGTTAAGCGTGGAGTACTTTAACCGTCGAAGTAAAGATTTGCTATTTACAATGCCGATGGCTTATTCAACAGGATATACAGGCTATGATGCAAATATAGGAGCGCTGAAAAATACAGGTGTCGACGTGGATATTCGTACTGTCCCGGTTCGAAATGAAAATTTTAAATGGAATTTAGACGTCAATCTTTCGCATTACAAAAACAAGATTACAGCTTTGCCAAAAGACAATAAACCGATCATCACGGGTAATAAACTCCTGCGTGTAGGTGGAAGTATCTATGATTTTTATCTGCCGGAATGGGCTGGAGTAAATCCAGATAACGGTCTGCCGCAATGGTATACTGCTGATAAGGACGGTAATAAAACAGGTGAAAAAACTTCGGAATACAGTAAGGCCGGTAATTTTATTGCCGGAACTTCATTGCCAGATCTTGTCGGCGGGATTCAAAACAGTTTCACCTACAAAAATTTTGATTTGTCTGCTTTATTGAGTTTTAGTTTGGGTGGACAGATATTAGATAACGATTATATTCAGCTTATGCATAGCGGTAATAATCCAGGACGCGCTTGGTCAAAGGAGATCCTCGAGCGCTGGACGCCTGAGCATACGCAGACCGATGTGCCTAAATTGACAACTGATAACTTGAATTGGACTTCTTCGTCCACACGCTTTCTTTACAGTGGCACTTATGCACGCCTTAAAAATGTAAGTTTAGGTTATCGATTACCTTCGGATTTATTGAAGCGGATAGGTGTAGAAAAACTTCGCGTCTTTGCAACAGCCGAAAATCTATTGACATTTTATGGTCATCAAGGAATGGATCCAGAACAGACGGTGAATGGGGCGACCTATTTTCGCTATCCGGCAATGCGAACAATCTCTGGTGGTATTCAGCTTGTTTTTTAATGCCTTATTGTTAATCTGAGAATTTAAATGAAAATCATGAAACTAAAAATTGTATATATCATATTGGCGCTCTCCCTAGTAAATGCATCATGTAAGGATGCGCTTGAGCTGGATCCGACGACCGCAGTGCCTGAAGGTGAAGTTTTTAAAAACACCGACAATGTTGCTACGGTGATCAACGGTACCTGGAAGTATTTAAATGATACCTATTTTACCTATGCTAATCCGGGATATACAGCGGTAATGCGTACTAGTGATGCGATGGGAAGTGATGTGGCGGTGACCACCAAATATGGCTATCGTGATGCTTATGCCTTTACCGAATTGACAAATAATCGATCAAATCGTGTCAATTCTTTTTGGATTATGTTGTATAAGGTGATCGATAACATGAACAATGTCATTGCAAAGGTAGATGGGGCCGAAGGCTCTACTGAAACTAAAAATGTGTTAAAGGGAAGAGCTAAAGCATTACGTGCATTTTCCTACTTAAATCTGGCCACATTTTATCAGTTTAGTTACCTCAAGGACAAAAATGCGAAATCTGTTCCGATTTATACCGAACCCAGTACACTATCGACTGAAGGAAAATCAAGGTCAACACAGGCAGAAGTGTATGAACTTATCTTGAAAGATCTCAAAGACAGTGAAAGCTTGTTGGCTTCTGCTGGTCGAGCGGATAAATACGAAATCAATGCAGAGGTTGTTTATGGTTTGCTCGCTCGGACTTATCTGCAGGTTGGCGAATGGAAACTGGCCGCAGCGTATGCTGAAAAAGCAGCTCAGAAGTATAATTTAATGACTCCGTCAGATTATCAGGCGGGTTTTAATGATCTTGGAAATAGCGAGTGGATTTGGGGGCATCAGCAGACTAACGAGCAAAATGTGGCAAGTTATACATTTCATTATTTGGATGTTTCGTCAGCTGGATCTTATTACTATAGTTTTATGGCCGATCCTTATTTTAAAGATTTATTCGATACCAGTGATGTGCGTTACGCTTTATTTGAATGGGATAATTTACCCGGTCGGGAGGGCTTTCTACGGTATAAGAAGTTTAAGTTTAAATCGAATTTGATCGGTGACATTGTGTATATGCGTGCTTCGGAAATGGTTTTGATCGCTGCCGAGGGGTACGCACGGGCTGGTGAAAAAGATAAAGCAGTAGCAGCCTTGAATAAGCTGCGTGCAGCGAGGAATGCAAAGCTGTTTTCAGGAAATGATACGGATCAATTAATTGCAGCGATCCTGATTGAAAGACGAAAAGAGCTTTGGGGGGAAGGATTTGCCCTGTCGGATATTCTTCGGACACAAGGAAAGGTTGCACGAAAATCTTATGTTGATGCAGACGGCAAGCCTATTCAAGTCCAAATTGTGGGTGCAGATGGCAAACCGAAGCTAGTGAACGGGCAGGGGCACCGGGTTATTAAGTTTCCTAATGGATCTAATTTTGTGGAAAATAGCCCTTATTATTTGTTTGCTATCCCATACGAAGAGACTGTGCGGAACCCGAATCTGTAAAGTTAGTTGTTGGTTTATTATTGAAGAAATCCGGTGTACCCTGTGCATCGGATTTTCTTTTTTCCCGCTCGCCCTTCTTCTTAGGCTGTATATTGTGGTTCCTTATGTTGAAGAATGCTTCCTTTTTTTAGTGTCGCCCTGTTGGCCCTGCTGCGCGTTGGGCTCTTCTCGATTTAAAGGTTGTCATCTTTTTTCTCTTGTATGTTGTTTTTTCAGCTGGCTTATCGTGTTCCTGTAAATTTGGACAAGAGATTGCGTCGGTAAATAGGGTGAGGGTTAGTTTTCCACATTATGTTAATAACGCTGTTGAAAACCTGTTTAAAAGAAAAATACAGTTATTAACAGTACTTATTAACATTATGTTGATAACCTTTCTTTTTCTTCTTTTTGCTTTTGTTCATCCAGATGATGTATCCGGTGATGGGCAAGGAAGCACAAAAGAGACTGGCAAGGCAAGCGATAATTTTTGTTGTGAGTCCACCGATGGCACCGGTATGAATATCATAGTTAAGTGCACCGAGCTTATCCCCATACTGCAATTCGTTGCTGGATTTGACTGCTGTAAGACTGTTTTCTTCTTTATTATAATAAAGCCAGTCAAATACACCACTTCGTTTTTCATGATGTCTCACCTGTATATCCATTGCTGTTTCGGTCTCTTTTTTTAGTCGGATCGACATCATTTCAGCATCCGGATAATTTGTCAAGGCATACCGCAGCGCATTGTCCTGAAATTTCTTTTCCACAGCGGGCAAGGGTATAGGGGAGCTACGTGTGGAAGAAGCTGTTGGCGACTGCAATAAATTGAATGTTGCGCTATAGGTCTTTTTAAAATCCGGAAAAGCAAAAGCGAGTCCCGTAATGGCAAAAATCAATCCGATAAATAAACTGTAAAATCCGATGACATTGTGGAGGTCGTGGTTCAGTCGCTTCCATTTGACTTTGGTATCTAACCAAAAACTGCGCTTGAGATTCTTGCCCTTCCATTTTTTTGGCCACCAAAGAACAATACCACTAAGTAAGATAAGGACAAAAATGACCGTTGACCAGGCGACGATAGGGTGGCCATATTGCTTGCCCAAGAGGAGGTTTAGGTGAAGCTGAAGCACTAACTGAAAGAACTCTGTTTTTGAATTCTCTACTTGCTGTATCTGGCCAGTATATGGATTGATGAAAACTCGTTTGTAATAGCGGTAATAATTCCAATGGCCAAATGCTTTTTCGTCCGTTTTTATGGCACGAAATACCCAGGTACGATTCTTCGAAGGATAGAGATCAACCCGCGTGATTTTTTGATTTTTTTTGAGGCTTTTCTGTGAGCTGTCAAGAAGTGTGCTTAATGGTAGTGGAGTTTTTGAGTGGATGGTTGTATCGGAGATAAAATATTTTTCAGGATAAGCCCAGAGCTTGAGCTCATCCTGAAAGGTGTATATGCTGCCCGTCAGGCTTAGGATGAATACCACAACTCCGGTGATGATTCCGAGCCATTTATGCAACCAAAGAATGACGGTCTTAAACATATTAAAATTTATAATTGATGTTAAATGAGGCCAACATACCTTGTCCTTTGACGTATTCTTCATTTAAGGCACGATATTGACTGACAACAGGGTAATAGTTTTTATTGAATAAGTTTTCTACACCCATACCGATAGACCATTGTTTGTTTACTTGGTAATTTCCATTTAAGTTAAATAGGTCAACAGTTTTAACGGGGCCTTCACTGTTTTTGTAGACGCCTTTATCGTTTGGAAGAAAGCGATCCCGGGACCCGGTATGTACCCAAAAAAGCTGAAAGGTTAAGGGTTTGATTGGCGTGTAATAGATGTATCCCGTTGCTTTGTCTGGCGAGATCCGTGAACCATTGAGGTAGGATTTTGATCCATCGTCCTTTTTTGACTTTCCTTCCACATAGGCATAGGTTCCACCGATGGTCAATTGAGGCGAAATATCAGCGCTTAATGCAATTTCGTAACCATACACATCTTCTGGAAGACGTTGTGGCATCAGGTAACCGCCAATGTCCACCAGTTCAACACCCATTTTTGAAGTACTGTAGTAATAAGATGCTGATAGCTGGAAAATGCTGTAATTGCTTGAGAATCCGATTTCGTAATTATTGGTGATAATAGGATCAGTTTTTAGGCTATCTAAATCATTATCTGTTGCCCGACGTACAATACGGCCAAGTTCATTGATCGCGAAACCTTGAGAGAAACTCACGAAGGGATTAAAGATCGCGAATTTGTTGTAACGCAAACCAGCATTGAAGGTCGCTCCTTTGTAGGGGATATTGCCTCCTTTTACAGCAATACTTCCTTCGTTGTTGGGACCTGTAGCGATGGTATTGAAATCCTTTATTTTGACTGTTGCATTTTCATAACGTACACCGCCTTTAAAGATTAAGTTTTCTAGGAAATCAATTTTTACCTGGGCGTATGGAGCAACGTTTAACATATTCATATAGGGAATATAGACCCTGCCATCGGTCAGATTTTGATCCGTAACATCATTTAATAAATCCACACCATAGGTGATATCCGCATTGGAACCCAATACCTGGAAAGGTGTGTTTAGGTTAACGCGTAGGCCTTTTTTCTCCGAGTTGATCTGTGTTTGTCCCGGACCGTACCATGCAGAGGCTTTCTCAACATAACGGTTCATGGATCGAAATGTATTGTAGTATGCAGAAGCAGTTAAGGATGTCGAAGCGAATAGATTACTTTTAGTATAGGTCAACATGGCATTGTGGTTATACGGAGTTCCGGCAGGTTTACCTGGATCATCGCCTTTTACGCCTATCGTTGGCGTTTGACCATATACACCTGTTTGGCTGATGTATCTGTTGTGTTGGTTACTTCTGTAGAAGTTGTACACTGCTGTAATATTGGAACTACTATCGATACGGTATCCGGCCTTTAAAAATGCATTGTATTGATAGGTGTTCGAAAGACCGTCTGTCTGACCAAGGGGAACTCCGTCGCCATCGCGCTGCAAGCCAACGTAATCGGCCGAACCGCTAACGGTATAATTCCATCTGTTTTTTTGTCCGTACAAGGTTTGTCCTATGCGATATCCCATGGTGCCGGCGCTGTGTACGGGATTGAATGTTGTTCGTAGACTGGTGATTCCTTGGATAGCTGCAGCGTCTTTGGAGGGATTGCGTGTAATGTAATTGATAATCCCGCCTGCCGATCCATTTCCATAGATGGATGTGGCACCTTTGATAACCTCCACGCGCTCGATGACACTCGGGTCAATGGTCCGGAGATCACGTTGTCCATTCATCAAAGGTGTAGATTGCGGAATTCCATCGATCAACACCAGTACAGATCGCCCACGCAGTGTTTGTCCAGAATTAGTCGCTTTGTTGGTTGAGGTTCCCAAGCCCGGGATGGTATTACCCAAAATTGTGGAAAGATTGGTGCTTATCTGACTTTGAGCTTCGATTTCTTTTGTGGTTAAAATAGAAACTGAAGAAGGAACAGTTGAAATGTTTTCCGCTTTACGTCCAGCTGTTACGATAATTTCATCTAAAAGTTGAGTAGAATTGAGCTGAAATAACAGGGGCTGTTGAACGGTATCTAAATTAACCATTTTTTCAACCGTTGAAAAGCCTGTATAAGACACACGCAATTGAATGGGATTATTCAACGGTCTTTTGGCAAAAATGAATTGTCCAAGTTGATTAGAATAGCCGACGTTTTTTCCGTCAACTTTGATATTCGCTTGACTTAATGGTTTATTGTCACTGTCCTTGACAATTAGGGATAATTCTTGTGCATTGAGTTGAGCGCTTAAAAGCAAAAGTATTCCACTGCTGAACATTGTATAGCATGTTCTATTTTTCATGGTAATTTATTTAGATTAAATATAAATTAATGTGCAAATATAGTTTATTTTATCATTGTGCCGACAGCTATACGTTATTTTTTTGATTTTTATAGATGTTAGGTCGTGATTTTCAAGTTCATTTTGTCGCACTTGATGCATATGAATTGGTAAGCAAATGTTTACGGGCAGGGGTTTACACGAATTGAATGCTTTATTAAAGATTTATTGATCTTGGATGATTAATTTAGCATACTGTTTTTTGTGTGTCGCAGGCTTAGAGATTTTAACGTAATTATAAATTCATGAGAAGAACATTTTTTGCTTTTTTTCTTTTTGTTTCGTCGTACTCAATCGTCGTCGGACAAAAAATCCACTCACTCGCGTTTGCTTCTCCACAGGCGATGCGAGATTATTTTACCTATGCTAGCGACAAAAAAATTGTCAGTGGTCATCGGGGAACGATTGAGGCTGGGCTTCCAGAAAATTCGATTGCGGCATTTGAGGCCGTGCTGCAAAAAACAACGGCTATTTTTGAAATCGATCCGCGTTATACCAAGGATAGTGTTGCTATTTTGATGCATGATGCGACATTGGATCGAACCACAAATGGAAAAGGAAAAATAGCAGACCATACCTGGGATGAATTGCGTAAACTGAAGCTAAAGGATCAGGCTGGAAATGTGACCAACTATGGTATTAACACACTTGATGAAGTTATTAAATGGGCAAAGGGTAAAACTATCCTCAACTTAGATAAAAAAGACTTACCATTGGCGGCTACAGCAGCAATACTAAAAAAATACAATGCCTACAGTTGGGTGTGGGTTACGGTACATAATACTGAACAGGCAGCGTTTTATTTGGCGCAGAATCCAGAACAGTATATGTCCATGCATATCAAAGATCAAGCTGCATTGGAGAAGTTTAAATCCGCTGGATTACCCTACGACCGTATGATTGTCTATATCGGGCCAGAACTAAAGGATTCCAATCAGGCGATGTATCAATTTTTCAACAGAAAGGGTGTGATGTGCATGATTTCAGCAGCACCTACCTACGATAAATTGAAGACAAAGGCAGAACGTGCCGAGAAGTATAAGGCCATATTTGCGGAAGGAGCCTCCATTCTTGAGTCTGATCTTCCTATGGAAGTTGGCGAAGTAATCGATTCGTTTTGACGAATTATTATCAATCCAAATCGATATTGTCATCTAAAAATTTAAGATACTTAGGTGATTCATCGTCAAAAATGTCTCTTCCTTCCATCATATAGGCGCGGAGAAGATATTCCTGGGCAGACTCGCTATTATTGTCTTCCAAATAGCACTGTCCTAAGCGCAGCATGATAAAAGGGTTTTCATAGGCATTTTCGATAATGTTCTGTTTTGCCTTTTCAAAATGGGAGAGTGCATTGCGAAAATCGTCCATTAAGAAAAAGGCATCTCCAATGGAAGCTTCGAGCCAGAGGCTTTCCGCATGAACATTTTGTGGACTAGGGACTAGATCAAGCGCTTCGGTCCACACCCGAATTGCTTCCTGATAGTTGCCTTCATCACATTGGATGTTTCCTTCCTCGCTAAGTTGGTCTATTCTGTCTAATGTTTGATCGTCCATAGCATTTTATTCTTTAGAGTGCTATACGAAGATAAGAAATAATAATAAAAAAACACCTGAAGCCTAAGCTTCAGGTGTGAACTGATTGAAATACCGAAGTTTATTTATTCCACCATAATTTGGTGCTGATTACATCATCTCCTTGTCGTGAAAGTGCAGTTTGATAATTCGTCTTATTGGTACTTTGTTCTTTTAATGGATACACCAAACGGCTTGGGATTGTGCTGCCTACCTCAGGAGTGAAAGTATATGTGACAGGTTTGCCTTCTACTGTTCCGGTCCATGTAATATCACCTTTTTTGATTAGGAATAACGGATACCCTGTTCTTCTGATTTCGGACCAAGATTCGATGCTTTGGTTGAAAAGTGCTAAGTACTTTTGAGAAAGCACATTTTCCTTATTCGCAGCAGGAAGTTTACTCAAATAGGTTGCTACTTCATCAGAAGACACGGACCATTTTTCAAGAGATGCCCGAACACCCTTTTCGTAATTTGATTGATCCCAGTTATTGTTTTCCGCTAAAATAAAGGCTACTTCCGCATATTCCATAAGTACTTCCCCATAATCTGCAGCGTTGATAATGTCACTAGGCAATGATATTTTGTCTACAGGAAATAGATTGCCTGCTGCTAGGGGGAGACCATAGGGTTGGCCGTAGTAAATATTTCCTGAGCTTGTCGGTTTGGCAAATTTTGACAGACGTGGATCGGCAATTTTAAAGGGACCGCGGCTGCCCTGTAAAGTCTCAACAATCACATTAGAAATTGCAAAATCTTTTCTGTTGGCAGTTACCGTAGCTCTAAACAATGGTGCTTCATTTGGTGATGTTTTGGAGTATTTAAATATCGCATTATCATTGTTGGAGGTGAATATACCTTTTTTGATGGCATCGGCGATATGTGTCGTTGCCAAAGCTGCATCTTTACCTTTGATTCGATTCGCAACACGTAGACGTAGCGAATTGGCGAATTTTGCCCAGTTAGTATTTGATCCTTTATAAATAATATCAGCTGTTCCGAAAGTCGTGGCTGTTGGATACTTTGCTAGTGTATCAGCTGCCTGCTGTAATTCATTGAGAATATCTTTGTATATTTTCTCTTGACTAGCATATTTCGGCGTCAGGTTATCCGGGTCCTGCTGCAGAGCTTCAAAATCTGCATCTTTATTGCCATAAGATTCATATGGGATATCACCAAAAACATCTGTTAGCGACTGAAAAGCGTAAGCCTTGAGTATTCTTGCTATCGCAATCTGATTGGTATTTGTACCTGCTGTTCCTGCCGATGCAATCGCTTTAGTGGATTCATTGGTATTTAGCTTAATAATTTCATTTAAATTGTTAAGTGATTTGTAGGTCGCAGTCCAATAGTTGTCTGAATAGCTTGTTGGTATTTGATAACGAGATTGGTCTGTATAGATGTTCTGACTGAAATACTGAGCAAATAATTGAGCACCACGTAGGCTTACCTCTTCACTTCGTAATGCACTGACTAGCTGTTTCTCGGCTGTCACTAGAATTGTTGGCGTTGTGACAGAAGCAGGTCGATTTGGATCTGTATTGATATCGCTAAATGTGGATTTGGAGCACGAAGTAGCAATAAGCGATAGGCCAATGAATGAAGTATGTAGTATGTTTGATATTTTCATCTGTGTATATTTATTTATAAGTGCTTGTTCTGATTATCTATGAATCAGTTGCACTTGGTTTATCTTTTAAAGCTGATGAACGATCAGATTTATCCGGTTTGGATATTACGGAATAAATCATGATGAGTTTCATTCTTCTAAAATTTAAGATTAACGTTAAAGCCATAAGTAACCGGAAGAGGTATATTTCCACCTTCGATACCCTGCACATTTCCACCGCTGGATGTAAACTCTGGATCAATATATTTACTCTTGGTATAAATGTTCCAAAGGTTACGTCCGTATACATTCACGCCAATGTTTTTGATAATTTTGGGATTAGTTAATTTGAAATTGTATCCCAGCGTAACTTCCCTTAACTTAACATATGTTGCATCGAAAATTGAAAATGTTGTTGGGCCATTATATTCATTGCGCGCCCATTGTTGTGCGGTAATATTGGTGGTATTCTGCTGGATGTTACTCACATCATACGAACCATCACTATGGAATGCAACATCTCCCTTAACGCCATCGAGAACGACACCTGTTTCACGAATATTATTTGCAGCTGTCTTATCCAAAATACCCGAATACATACCAACTTTATAGGTTTGTGAGAAGAATTTTCCACCCACTCGACCCGAGACTAAAAAGCCTAGACTAAAGTTTTTGTAACGGAAACTGTTTTGGATACCGAAGGTAAAATCGGGTAGTACTGACCCTAAAGGAACCAACTGTGATGTTTTCATGTAGGTGCCATCTGCCTGTACAACGCGTTGTCCATCCGGAGCATAGACAAAGTCGTAACCCAAAAATTGACCATAAGATTCTCCTTCACGTGCAACGAGCTCGACCAAGGAATTGCTTAAGCTCAATGTATTGACCTGATCATCCAGTTTAATGACTTTGTTTTTATTTTTAGCCCAGTTGATTGTCGCATCCCAAGTAAAATTTTCGTGTTTGATAGGGGTACCATTTAAGACGACTTCAATTCCTTTATTATTAATTTTTCCAGCATTGAATACTTTTCCGGCATACCCGAATGATGATGAAACAGGAACTGGTAAGATTTGATTCCTAGAATTGTTGTTGTAATAGGTTACATCAAATCCTAGTCGATTTTTGAATAATTGTAGATTTACGCCTGTCTCCCAAGAGCTGGTAATTTCAGGTTTTAGATTAGCATTTGGTTTAGTGCTTGGAAGCCCATAGGATGCTTGTCCATCAAAGGATTGTTCGGGTTCGTAGACTTTATACAATTGATAAGGATCTGTGTCATTTCCGACTTGAGCCCATCCCAAGCGGATTTTACCAAAACTAAGCCAATCCAATTTTTTAAAGGCTTCCAATTGGCTAAAAACAAAACTACCTGTCAGGGATGGATATATAAATGAATTGTTGTTGGTCGGCAATGTAGATGACCAGTCATTACGTATTGTTCCATCTAAGTATAGAAAATCGTTGTATCCCAAAGAAAAGCTACCATAGATTGATGCAATGCGTCTATGGTATCGGAAGTTGTCAATTTTAACTGCATTGGCATTTTTCAGGTTATAGTAATTAGGAATAATCAAACCACCCTGTGTAATCGCGTAGTCTTGCTTCCGCTGCTGGTCACGGAGATTGGCGCCTACGTTTCCTATAAGGGAGAATTTATCCCAATTTTTCTTGGCGGTAGCCAAAAATTCGTAGTTGTATTCATTTAACTTATTGTTCGCTTCTTCGTATTGAGAAGTGCTTCGTGAGTATACCGCAATTCGATCTTGGGATTGGAATGAATAAATATCTCCATGTACTTTAGCTCCTAAAGTTAGCCAATTGTTTAAGTCATATTGTAAACCAATATTACCGTAGAAACGATCTCTATTGTCCTCCATGTACGACTCATAGGCTGACCAATAGGGATTATCAATAAAGCGGGTCGCCTCGGCGGCAGGCGTATTTTGCCATCCCGTTCGGTTCCAGGCTAACGGGGTTCCGTCTTCACGTTTGTAGTTTTCCAGTATTTTGTAATCGACTTGTACAGCTCCCCATTGGAATGCTTCCAGGATAATATTTCTATTGGAAGCACCTGTCCATGGACGGCCTACTGATGCATTACGGATATAGTTGAAATTCGAATTAATCTTCAGTTTACCTAATTGTGTACCTCCTGAGAAGTTAAACGTATTACGTCCCAAACTGGAGTTAGGTGTTGTTCCCGTTACATTTTTATTAGTGTAGGAAAAGCGATAATTTGTATTTCCGCTATTTCCTGCTATGGAAAAATTGTTGGTGTTGGATACACCTGTCCGAAAGAAATAACTAACATCATTTTTAGGATAAATCCACGGAGAAGGATTTAAATAGTTAGCCTCATCTTCAGGGTTTAGATTATACCATTGAAGCACAGGTGTGCCGTCCAGTTTTGGTCCCCAGCTTTCGTCTGCGGCGTAATCGACTGTTTTGTAGTCTGTTCCGTTGATGTTTTGGGTTTGAAAGCTTGTAGAATACCCTTGACCATAGAGATGTTGTCTTTTGGGTAATCGAACGATATTTTCAAAATCAACCCCAGTATTTAAGGAAATATCTATTTTTTCACCTTTTGATGCACGTTTGGTGGTAATCAATATAACTCCATTGGCTGCCCTAGAACCATAAAGTGCAGCAGCAGAAGGCCCCTTTAATACCGAAATATTATCAATGTCGTCTGGGTTGATATCTTGTATCATGTTACCAACGTCTTTACCGGCACTTCCGTTGATAGTAGAAGAAGAGTTTAGATCGGTATTATCAATTGGGGTACCATCAATGACATATAGAGGTTGATTGTTCCCCGCGATTGAGTTAATACCTCTCAGTAAAACATGGGAAGATCCACCCATATTTCCACCTGAGGTCGTTACTTGAAGTCCTGCAACTTTTCCAGACAAGGCACTGAGGGCATTGGTGGGACGCGTCTGAAGTTCAACAGATTTAACTTCCTGTACGGCGTAACCCAATGATTTTTTTTCGCGGGAAATACCTAAGGCTGTCACAACGACTTCATTTAGCTGTGAAGTCGTTGGCAGAAGTTGAACAGTCGTGAAACCTGTAGGATTGGTTTGAACAGTCCTAGTTTCAAAGCCAATGTATTGAATGCTGATGTTGAGTGAGCTTCCGGTCGAAGGGAACTCAAATAATCCATTTGCATCTGTTTGAACCTGCTTTTTACTGCTTGTTTCGGTAACTGTAGCCCCTTGGATAGGATTGTTGTTGTTGTCGACTACTTTTCCTTTTATAGTGGTTTGTGCGTATAGCGCACCAGTACTAAGACAAAGCGCGGCCATTACGACAAAATTTATGTTATTTTTTGCCATATTAATTATAATAGTGAGTTTATTGTTTGAGTTGGGTTATAGGAGATATTTGAAATTTACCTGTAAAAACATCCCCTTAGGACATTCGTTTTTCAAGGATATTATCTGTATGCTGTTTCATGTGTTAAAAAATGTTAATGCAAATATATAAAATCTACCTGATAACTATACTTTGTTTTTTTGTTTTTTGTAATTTTTGAGTCAGAATGATGAGATGTGGTCGTTAAAGGAGCGGGGAGGCTAATTAATCAAGTTCGTTTTCTTTCCGGAATACCTTCATATGTTCTATGCAATATGTTGCCTATCAGAATATTGATTGGCGGATACGAATCATAAACAGCGACGCACGAATTGTAAATCTTTGTATTCTTAAATAGGAAAGGGCAACATTCTTGTTCAGCCATTCCATGTAATAAAACGTATAACAAAATGATTATTTTTGGCACAAGAACAAAGGTATTAGCTAACAGATCGCAATCGGCGATTGGCAACTGTGCATATTGTGGTACTGCTCAGTCTCTTTTTGCATACAGACAAGTGAAGTACATTCATATTTTTTGGATACCCCTATTTCCATATGCCTCGGAGATTATTACCATGTGTACCCATTGCAAAAAGCTAAGTTATCAACGTGAAATCGACCCACAAACACTTCAGTCCATATCATCGGGAACTATCCGTAAAACACCTATTGGATATTTTGCGGGCTTAGTTCTGATTGGACTTTTTGTATCCGCTATTGTTATAGCAGGAATTTCCGGTGCAAAAAAGAAGGAAAAATACCTGAAAGATCCAAAGGTTGGCGATGTGTATGAGTTTTCTTATACAAAAGATGGAAAAACCATGCGTACGCTTTATCGCATCGCCAATTTAACGAAAGACTCTGTTACCTTTGACCTAAACGATTATGAAGCGGATAGCCGAAAGGGCCTACGCAAATTGCGCGAGCAACATGCAGATAGCTATTCTGAAAAGCAACGTTTATCACGAGCTGAACTTGAAGAAATGAAAAGTAAGATATCGAATATTGAAAGATTGTAATGATTATTTTTATCGTTGTTATGAACAAGCTTCAGCTCTTTACCTGATCTATTTCTTTGTTTTGACAATATTAAACTTGTGAATATAACCTACCATAAAATATTGTTTTAATGTTAGTGAATTTCCAAAATACGTCCTGTTGCCCTGACTGCCCCAATAATTTTGGGTATTCTGATTCAATATGTCAAAGCCAGTCAATTTTAGCTGTGAATTGTTTTTCAATGTGTAATAGACTGAAGCATTTAAGATATGGTAGTTTTTTCTTCCACTCAATCCGCTGGCCCGGTTATCTAGCGAGTAGGTAGATTCCAATGAAAACCCGTGGATCGGATTAATATTCAATCCTGCGCCAATTTTATGTGTAGAATAGGTTGATTCAATAAAGTCGGGTTTATCTTTTACCGAATTTATGTTTTTGTTCCAAGAATAAGTGTACTGTGGTGATATCGTCACCATGTTTTTCCAAGTCGCGGAAAATTGTTGGCTGGCATTAATCCCTATATTGGTCCCTTTATTATCAACATCATTGATGGAACTATAATTTTCATAGGTGTAGATATTGTTGTTTTGCGATAGATAGAATGACCAATTTTTATTAGCTTTTAGGTTGTATCTCAGGTAAGTATAGGCACTATAGTTATATTTTGATCCAGCAAGAAACATCTGGGTGGTCATTTGTCCTGTATTGTTGTTTCGCCAGCTACGGCTCCCGATGCTGTTATTGACATAATTGATATTCCCATTGACATTAAACTGCAATTTCGAGGTATACTTATAGTAGGATATACTAACATTCTGTTTTTCGATATTGTTGAATAGTAAAGATGTCTTTCGCGTATACAATGGATTTAGATCCATGACGAGCTGTTGAATTCCGTAGAGTTCGGGAGACTCGAGATCTTTGTACCAGCCGAGGTTTAGATCTTTATAACGGATGTTAATATTGGGAAGCCAGTAGCCTAAAGATGATTTCTCGACCGAATTGATTTTAAGTAAATCAAAATGATTTGCCTTTACTTGATAGGCTGTTCCAAATTTTACGTTGAAATCTTTGGTTGGTCTCCAGTAAAATATAATCCCCGTAATATAATCCTGGTATTTGTAACGGTAACTATTTTCATAGGGAGCGGCATGTACTTCTCCAGTACTGTCGCGGTTGATGTACACACTCTCCTGTGGTCCCTGCCGGTTGGTGACATAGGTAAAATAATAATCAAAGTTGAGTTTTTTAATAGTTTTATTGTAATAGGCAGCACTAAAATAGAGATTGTTGGAATTATTTTGTGTTAGGTTTTTATGCCATAGACTAGTTTGAGGATTTGCTGTATCGTAAATATTGGTAAGCTGGAAAGAGCTGTCGGTCTTTTCATTGGTATTGATGGAAACCGTATTTCTAAACGATACAATATGATTTTTATGGAGTTGTTTTTCGATATAGAAACCATGTGAATAGTTTAGTGTATTTTCATTATTTCCTCCTGTACCTGTTGCGTCATTTAGTTTTTTGAGATCCGTATAGGAGCGGTTCCTTCCTAAGGTTGAGCTGTTTTTTGTATTGATACCCAAACTCGGTGTAAATTCAAAGTAGGCTGTGGTGTCCATGCGATGACGGAGCAGGGTTTTGATATTATGCCCTACAGATCTCTCCTGTTGTTGGTAATTGGATTCTGAATATTGTTTTTCCTGGTCGAATAAAGAAATTTGATTGCCTGTATTCTGATTTTCGGCTTTATTATATTTCAGCATATACATGATATTCAACTTGGTTTTCTTTCCCCAGTCATTGTTGAGGTTAAATCCTAAGCCTATATCGTTGGCTTTACCTGAATAGTTTCTACCTCCAAAATTATCAAAACCATAATTTTCGGAACGACCAAGCCCAGCTTCTTGGTTCAATTCATTGTAGTCAAAACTTTGGCGGTTAATGTTATTTCCGAAACCGATTAAACTCAGCTGGAGTGTATCCTTAAATGTATTGAATAAACCGCCAGCCTCATATCTACTCCGGGTACCGGCACTGCCATAGAGCTTACCGAAGCTCGCTCTGAGGAAATCTTTCTTAAATTTTAAATTAATCGTGATCGGCAGTTTATCTTCGTCTTCATTATCCTTTTTTGTTTCACCCTTATCACGGTACACCTGTACAGTTTTAATAAGCGAAGCGTCCAGGTTTCGTGTAGCAATACGGAGATCACTCGAAAAGAAATCCTTGTCATTTACTTTTACTTTTGAAACCTCTTTTCCTTGATAGTAAATCGAACCATCCATATTGACCTGCAGACCAGGTAGTTCTTTGAGCAATTCCTCTACGTTGACGTTGGGGCGAGTTTTGAAGAAGTTGGTGTTATATTCTAACGTATCTTTATTCATCCGCACGGGGGGAACGATATTGACGACTACTTCATCGAGACTTTTGGAATCGAGCTTTAATAGAGTGAAATCATAATTTTCTCCGTTAGGAATATTGAATTCTTGACGAAAGGGATTTGCATTGACATGTGAAATAAAAAGTGTTAGTGCGGTGCCTGTTGGAATTTTAACAAATTCAAACTTACCTTTTGTATCAGTAAGGAGATAGGAAACCACGGAAGAGTCTTTTGAATTGAGAATCGTTACAGTTGCTTTTTCTAATGGTTCCGCGTTTTGAGAAAATACCGTCCCGAGAACTTTTCCCTTCGATTGGCCTATAACTATAGTTGTGGTTAGTAATAAAATTAAAAATAAGTAAATTTTCATAAAATTTAAGTACGTATATCTTGGCTATATTGAGGGTCAAAATGATTAAATGTAAATCATTTTAATACAATATTAAAGAAATGAATTTTATATTATAAATGAAAATTTATTTAAAAAACAATCGATTGCGGATTTTATTTGTTACAATATCTTTTGAATTATTTGTTTGAAGGGCAATCTTTTTGCGATGATTATATTGTGCTTCACGATATAGCTAGCATTTCGATAAGCAATTTGAAGAAGGGTATAGTATTAAAATGAGGGTATCCAGTAGATCGGATACCCTCATGGCATTATTGGTCGATGTTGATTTTGTAAATTGCTTCTGCTTCTTTGTCATCAAATTGGCGCATTTGCGTGAGAAGTTTCTTTTTCATCCGTTTGACGACGCTTCGATAGGTAGGATCCTTGTAGATATTATGGAGTTCATTGGGATCCTTCTGAAGGTCAAAGAGTTCCCAATTTTCGATCCGTTTATAATAGCGGATCAATTTATACCGATCATCACGAACACCAAAGTGGGGGCTCACGGCATGTTCGCCATTTTCAAAATAATGATAGAACAGATCTTTCCGATGTTCCTCGCTGTTATTTTTCAGAACATGAACAAAAGATTCACCTTGCATGTCTTTCGGTTTTTGGATAGCAGCTAATTCCAATAGCGTGGGAGCGATATCAGCGTTGACAATTTTAGCATTTATAGTTGAGTTTGGGTGTAACAGGGCTGGGTACCGCATGACCATTGGTGTACGAAAAGACTCCTCATACATCCAACGTTTATCGAACCAGCCATGTTCACCCATATAAAAACCTTGGTCTGAAAGATAGATTACAATTGTATTTTCAGCGAGGGATTTTCGATCTAAATAATCCAATACTTTCCCGATGTTGCGGTCCATGGATTGGGCAGTATTGAGATAATCAATCATAAATCGTCTAAATTTCCATTCAGCGAGCTGTTTTCCTGTCAAATTACCCTGTTTCAATTGTTCATAAATAGGACGGTAATAGGCGATATAGCTGTCCTTTTGAGTTTGGTTCATCCGCTTGAAGTTACCGTCGGCCATCATGTCTTCCAACGAATTGAACATTTTGAGATCGTAGCCCATTTTCATGTCCTTGTCAATGGACATTTCCTGCAATGCAGCTGCCGGCCTACTTTGGTAATTGTCGTAGAAAGTAGCGGGTAAGGTGAAATTTACAGCATCATAGCTCCCAAAGTCCTTTGGATCCGGCATCCAGGTACGGTGTGTAGCTTTGTGACCGATGACTAGACAAAAGGGCTTCTCAGCATCTACGGTATCTAACCAATCAATTGCTTTTTCGGTTACGATATCGGATACATACCCTTCAGTGCGTTTGCGGCCCTCTTTGCTGATAAAATCTGGATTAAAATAGGTTCCCTGCCCAACAAGAATGTCATAATAGTTGAAACCTTGCAGTTTGTCTCCTAAGTGAATTTTACCCACCCAAGCGGTATTGTAACCTACGTTTTGGAGCTGTTTCACAAAAAGATCTTGGCTAAAGTCGAATTCAGAAGTTTCATTGTCTTTGAATCCATTTTTATGGCTGTACTTGCCCGTCAATAATGTAGCCCGGGATGGTCCGCAGATGGAATTGTTTACAAACGCATTTTTAAATAGAGCACCCTGAGCAGCGATGCGATCTATCTGTGGTGTTTTTCCGTATTTCGAACCATAGGCGCCTATTGCCTGATAGGCATGATCATCGGAAATAATGATAATGATATTAGGCTTTTTTTGTGCAAATGTATTTTTATGCAGAAATGTTGCGAGTACAGCAAATAAAAAGATCCTGAGTTTCATTGTGTTTTCGGTTTAAATTGAATGAATCAAGCTTTTTTAAGCTATGCGATTTGAAATAGTATAGCGTTAGCGAAGCATTATCATGCTGACTAAGATAATGATTATTATGTATTACATAAAATAATTAAGTGAGTGAATTTACTTTTTCATATCATTGCCGCTGTATTTTTGATTCGAATTACAATGAGAATAAAGGATAGATCAGATCTTTTTTATAGGACAATTATGGGATTTAAGGCAATATTAAGTGTATACTCTTCGCTTTAGTAGATGCTTAAAGCCCAATCATATAATCGGGCCTTTCTATCGTAAAGTGAATCAATCCTGTTAAACAGATTATCCAATAGATTTCTTATATAAAAAAAGGCGCTGATAATGATTATCAAGATGCTTGCGCATGGCATTTCGAAACACCTCAGCATTGCCCACCTTCAATATATCTACTAGGCCTCGGTGTGAGATAAAGCTTTTCGATGAGCTGGGACTGGTCAGTAAGCCACTGCTGTGCACATACTGAAAAACAGGTAAAAGCATGTTCTGAAAGTCTTTGAGAATCGTATTTCCAGTTATTTCGTAAAGCTTACCATGGAAGGCAATTTCAGTTTCAATGTCGAAAATAGTATTATCTGCATCTATAGGTTCTTTTGCAACGATCGCTTCCAATTCCTCCATGTCCTTTTCTTGTATATGTTCAAAGAGAATATCCGCCATACCTATCTCCAGAACCATACGCATTTCAAAAAGATCCTGTAAGGTCTTGTTTTCCATAATGGTCGGATAAAGTGATTTGCGTAGGGGTTTTATAAGATCTGGACTCGTTAAAACAGCTCCGCGATGTTTTTTGGACTCGATCAATCCGACCATACGCAACCGCAACATGGCTTCGCGAACCACCGTACGACTTACGCCAAGGGTTTCTGCCAGCTCAATTTCCTTAGGTAAAGCATCTCCAACCTTTAAGCCTTGATTGACAAAAAGATTGATGATTTCTTTTTCGGCACGATCTACAAGAGAAGAAGTATCAATTGTATTCAGATGTTCTATGAACGAAGAATTCGGTTCCATATATATTACATAATAGCGCATTAGGCGCGTTAAGGCAAAGATAATTAATAAATGTGATTAATATGTTATACATAATTTAATTAAAATTTGTTTTTTACATTTTGTAATTTATATATTTGCATATATGTAATACTTAATACAAACCAATATGTATTCAAACCTAAAATTACGAACCCTCCTCAGCCTGTCTATTTTGATGGGCAACATGCTCTTAGCGCAAGCACAAGACCATGCCGTGCGGGGTAAAATTACCGATGCAAAGACAGGGGAATTGCTTGGCAATGTTACTGTAAAAGTCAAAGGGTCCAGCCAATCTTTGCAGACAAACGCTGATGGAACATTCTCGATCAGCACGAATCCCAATACCGTATTAATTATCACGTCTACGGGGTATAGACCATATGAAGTGAAAGTTGGGCAATTAAATCAATTGGATATCAAACTCGAGTCCAAGGTTGAGCAAATGGATGAAGTCGTGGTGGTGGGGTATGGAAAAATGAAGAAGTCGAATTTAACGGGGTCTGTAAGCAGCTTGGATAAAAAAGTGCTTGAAACTGGAGTTCGCTCGAACCCAGCTTCTGCTTTAGCGGGTACGATACCGGGTATTCGAGTGCAGCAAACTTCAGGAAGACCGGGAGCTGTACCCACGGTTGTGCTTCGAGGTGGGACTACGTATGGCGGCGGTGGCACGCCATTGGTTATTGTTGACGGCTTGATTAGAAATGGATTTAATGACATTAATCAAAATGACATTGAATCGATAGATGTCTTAAAAGATGCTTCTGCTACAGCAATTTATGGTGCTAGGGCTGCAAACGGTGTGATATTGATAACCACAAAAAGGGGAAAAGAAGGTGTTTCCAATATTACATTGTCGTCTAAAGTTGGTGTTAATAAATTGAACAACCCTTTTGATTTCCTAAGTGCCAAAGATTACTTAAACTGGAGTAGAAAAGGTGTTCAGGTATCTGGGCAATATCAACCGTCCCAATTGAATCAATTAACGAGTGTGGGCCCCTTTGGTACGGGGAATAAATATAAGGATGATAAAGGAAATATCCTAGATGGTAATCTTACCAGCAATGCCGTGTGGAGTACCATGTTGCTCGATGATACCAATCGTGAATTGTTGCAACAGGGATGGCAGACCATGATTGATCCTGTGACTGGAAAAGAACTAATTTTTAAAGATTTTGATTATGCTAAATATGCACTTCGTGATGCTAGTTTGACGCAAGATTATAATATCGCATTACAAGGTGGGAACGATAAAGGTAAATATTATGGAAGTGTGGGGAAGTATAACGAGAAAGGGATGCCAATCAATACTTTTTATGATCGTACAACTTTTGTGTTAAATGGCGAATATAAAGTTAAACCTTGGCTACATTCATTGTCAGGGGTGAATTTCGCGTATACGAAATGGCGTGACGCTATTAACGGAGAAGGAAACTATATGACGCGGGCACTGGGGGCCCCTCCAACAATGCGTGGTACAAATGCCAATGGAGATCTGCTCGTTGGTCGTGATTATCAAGATGGGAACCCTCTGGTAAATGATGATAAGTTCATTCGTAAAAATCTAAATCAGAAGCTTACGCTTACCCAAGCTTTTACAATTAATTTTTTGGAGAATCTTAGCTTACGCGTCAGTGGAAACTGGTTTTTTAACCAGTCTACTTCGGAGTCCTTTAATAAGGATTATATAGCCAGCCCAGGAAATTATGTTCGCACAAGAAATTCCTCGGCTTCCTATGATAAAATATATAATCAAACCTATAACGCAGTCTTAAATTACAGAACTGAAATCGCGAGTTCGCATCATATTGACGCGATGTTGGGGTCGGAATTTTTTGATACGTATAACAATGGATTTACAGCTGCGGGAAGTGGAGCTCCAACAGACGACTTTATGGATCTTGGATTAACGAGTCCAGAGGCCAATAAAAGAAGTATCGATTCATACCATGATCGACAACGTATCATGTCCTATTTTGGACGAGTAAACTATGACTATAAAGAAAAATACCTTTTGACATTGACTGCACGTAGAGATGGTTATTCGACATTACTAAATAATCGATGGGGAACCTTTCCTGGAGTTTCAGTCGGTTGGGCTCTACACCGTGAAGATTTCCTGAAGGATTATTTAGGCACTGATAAAGTCGTAAATACGTTAAAATTACGCGCTAGTTATGGAGGGAACGGTAATGTCAGTGGAATCGGATCTTATACACTTCAAGGTTCATATGGCACAAACAAGTATGATGGGCAAGTGGGGTACACCATGTCCACGCTTTCAATTCCAAACCTCAAATGGGAGAGTTTGATTACAAAAGAAGTCGGACTTGAATCCAGAATCTTAAATAAGATTGATTTGAGTCTTGCCTATTATCATCGGACGACTAAAGATAAGATTGCAAGTTTATCATTACCAGCTTCAGCCGGTTTTACTACAATTACGACCAACAATGGTGATATGCAGAATCAGGGAGTCGAAATTGGGGTGAATTATCAAATGCTGAGAAGGAAAGATTGGGATCTAAGCTTTAATTGGAATACGGCGTATAATAAGAACAAGATCTTAAAATTGCCTTTTAATGGCGTTGAAAATAACAGACAAGGCGGTTTACAGGTTTATGATCCAAAATCCAAAGAACTCATTTGGGTAGGAGGCAATCAGGAGGGGCAAGACCCGAATGTTGCTTATGCTTATGAAGCCATCGGGATCATTCGGACAAAAGAACAGTTGGATAGCTATGCCTTGCAATTGAAGGATCTGATCGGTGCACGTACATTGGTACATCCGGATGTCTATAATGCGTTGTCCAGTAGTGAGAAGAATTTATACTATCCATTAGCTTTAGGCGATGTTATGTGGAAGGATGTAAACGGAGATGGTATAATCAATTCTTATGATAGGGTGTATATGGGAAATACAGTGCCGAGATGGACGGGCGGATTTGGTGCAGCTTTGCGCTGGAAGAATATTAACTTGAGTACCCGTTTTGATTACGCATTGGGCTATGTTGCTTATGACGGACCGAGAGCCTGGTTTCTTGGAATGATGCAGGGAACATTCAATACGACAACAAGTGTATTTGATACATGGACACCTGAAAATCCAAATGCAAAATATCCGACTTATTATTGGGCAGATCAATTATTTAAAAATAATACGAGTCGGGAAAGTAGTATGTTTTATAATAAAGGAAATTATCTGGCATTTAGAGAGATTAATGTCTCTTATCGCTTGCCTAAATCCATTGCTAACCGATTAAAAATGGAAGATTTAAGCATCTCCGCCACAGGCCAAAATTTACACTATTGGTCAAAAAATACATTGTTCTCCCCTGAAAGTGGAAGTGTGGGACAAAATGGAGGCGGATACCCTCTTCCTAAAACATTTATACTTGGGCTTCAATTAACATTTTAATTCCAAATTATGAAAAAGATATTTATATATATAGGTCTTGCAGTTTTTCTGTTTTCTTCTTGCAAAGAAATTGACTTAGACCTTAGTCCCGAGGATTACTTTGCCAGCGGCAGTTTCTGGAAAAGCAACGAGCAGGTTGCTGGTGCTATGTTGGGACTCCACACCCAGTTACGTGGACAACAGCAAAACTTATGGAATTTGGGTGAACTGCGTGGGGGAACCTTAAGAGATGGTACCAGTTTTACAGGAACAGCATCATTGAACTCAGCAGGGATAATTACACAGGATATTCGTGAAAGTTCTCCTGGCATATCGGGCTGGGCTGGATTGTACGCGCCAATTTTTCAGGTAAACAATTTTATTTATCAGGTTGAGAAAGCCGATTATTTGACAGATCTGCAAAAGGGCTACTATTTGGGGCAAGCCTACGGACTGCGTGCTTTTTATTATTTCTATTTGTTTAGAACTTATGGCCGGGTGCCTTTGGTGACAGAACCACAAGCAGCAATTAATACCCCGACCTCGGCAGAAGAAGCATATAAGGCGCGAACAGAAACGGAAAAAGAAACCTTAGACTTTATCAAATCGGAAGTTGATAAATCGGAAAAATCGTTTTCAGGAAACTACGAGACTAAAAATCAAAAAGCACAATGGTCTTTGTCGGCAACAAAAATGTTAAAAACGGAGGTATATTTATGGTCGGCCAAAGTTGATGTGGATGGAAAGGCCCCAGAGAATAGTCTTGCGGAATTAAAACTTGCAAAAGCCGCTATAGAAGAAGTAATTCCTAAATATACGCTTGTCAGCAATTTTGCAGAGGCCTTTAAATCTGCCAGTGTACCAGCGATGAAAGGTAATGCTGAAATGATCTTTGTACTTCGTTACCTAAATGGAGAAGCGACTTCATTTTTCAGTAATTTCATTTATGCGGCAAGTGATGATATCACAGGCTATGTAGATGATAATGGGCAGGCAATTCCAAAAGATCCTCTTCAGGCTGGATCCACGGGTTTGATCCGTTACGAGTATAAAATGGACCTCTACAGATTATATGAAAAGGCTGATACGAGGGCAAATGCAACATTCCTTAATTTTAATAAAGGAAATACATCTGCTATAGTATTTAGAAAATTCTTGGGAACTTTGATAGACGGCGTTCGTAACTATTCTGATGATTATCCTGTTTATCGTCTATCGGAGGCCTATTTATTGTTGGCGGAAATTAAGAATAAATTGGGAGAGGATCCAACTGCTGAAATCATGGCTGTACGTAATCGGGCATACGCTGGAAAAGCACCTTTGTTTATAAATAGCAGTTTTGAGGCAAACGAATTAGCGATCTTCTATGAACGTACAAAGGAATTTGTGTCCGAGGGCAAGCGATGGTTCGATTTGCGACGCATGCAGGATTCTGCTGGAAAACCATTGGTGTTTCGTAAAGATTTGAACTTAGTCGGCGTATTGAACAATATTGATGGTCAGAAACATAAAATCTTATGGCCAATAGACTTGGGGACACTTACTGTAGATCCCAAATTAAATGATCAGCAAAATCCAGGTTATAAGGGAACCTAAAAACGAATATCCTGTCTCAGACCTTCGCGTGGGATTGAGACAGGATATTGTTAACTTTTTATATAAAATACCATATGCTAAATCAAAAAATCTCAGGATTAATTGCAGCGCCATTTACTCCTTTCGATGAAAACGGAGAATTGAATCTTGAGCTGATTCCGCAATACTATGCGATGTTAAAGCGCAACCGCGTCACGGGAGCCTTTATTTGTGGCTCTACCGGAGAAGGGGTGTCGTTGACTTTTGAGGAAAAAGTTGCAGTGATGACAGCTTGGGCCAGATTGACAAAAGAGGATGATGCATTTACACTCATGATGCTTCTGGGCGGAACAAATATCAAAGAATGCCAACAATTGGCTAGGCTGGCCGAACAAGCAGGGGTCGATGTCGTGTCATTTACTGCACCATCTTATTTCAAACCTGCTAATGTGGATCAATTGGCAAAATGTTGTGTGGAAATTGCACGTGCGGCACCGAATACGGCTTTCTATTATTATCATATTCCTGTATTGACCGGCGGAAATTTCCAGATGATCGACCTGTTGAAGCAGATTGATGGGGTGATACCCAATTTTAAGGGAATCAAATATACACACGAAGATTTTATGGATTTTCTAAGCTGTATGAATTATGCAGATCGCAAGTATGATATGTTATGGGGAAGAGATGAGAATATGCTGTCCGCTTTGGTATTAGGTAACAAAGGAGCGGTCGGAAGTACCTATAACTACGCAGCACCTTTATACCTTGCACTTATGGAGGCTTATGATAAGGGAGAGCTTGAAAAAGCTAATGCTTTGCAGCAGCAATCTATCGATATGATCACGTTGTTAGGGAAGTATGGTGGTATTTCAGTAGGGAAAGCGTATATGAAATTAATTGGGCTTGACTGCGGAGCATTTAGATTGCCCGTGAAAAATATGTCTGTTGAGCAGTTTGAACTGTTTACGGAAGATGCGGTGAAAGTTGGCTTTCAGGGTTTTTGCGCATTAAGTTAGCTCACTTGTTCTTGTGGGCTAACGTGTTTCCCTCAGGAGATAACTAAGAATAGCTTGGCGAGTATGTTCAACAATAAATAGATATGACAAAACAACATTGGATGGGAGTTATCGTGGGAATACTGTTTACAGGAGCTGTTGATGCACAAGTCGGTCAATTGGAATGGCATAAAGGCATTACGTTGCCGGCTATGCAAGATGGAAAGGCGCATATTGGTTTGGCAGGACCAATAGCTGGTGTCACAGGCGATTGTCTTCTGATTGCCGGTGGAGCGAATTTTCCGCATTTACCACCCTGGGAAGGCGGTGCGAAAGAGATCCAAAAAGAAGTATTTATTTACAGAAAAGAAGGGGTAAGACTACGTTTAGCAGCGCAGGATAGTCTTTCTATGGCGGTTGCATACGCTGCCAGCCTGAGTCTACCCGATGGATTGCTGGTTATCGGTGGAGAGACTCTTGAAGGAAAAACAGCCGCTTGTCGACTAATTAAATACGATGGCTCTAACAAGAAAATTTCGGTGTCAGACTTTCCGGATCTCCCATTTCCGCTTGCCAATATGGGAGCGGTAGTTCATGGGAATAAACTCGTCATCGTCGGTGGTGAAAAGCAGGATACGGTATCGGACCAAGTTTTGCAATTGGATCTGGCGCATCTTGAAAAAGGATGGGGCTGTGTGGGAAAATTACCCTATGCCGTCTCCCATTTACAATTGTTGTCTGATAGCCAAAATAATCTTTATCTACTGGGTGGAAGAAAGGCTCATCCTGAGAGCCCTTCAACGTTATACCATGAACTATGGTGCTCTACCGATGATGGTCGTACCTGGTCTAAACAGGCAGACATTCCTTTTCCTGCTGCGGCAGGAACCGCATGTTTATTACCCGACCAAGGAATATGGTTGCTGAGCGCAGATCGGGGTGATACCTTCCATCGGGTGGAATCGTTGATCTTTGACGCTAAAAAGGAAGCGAATCCATCGAAGAGACAGCAACTTATTGATGCTAAAAACAAATTGCAAATCAATCATCCTGGTTTCGGTAGAGCAATATGGCGCTATGATTTGAATCTTAAAAAATGGAGCCGGATGGCGGATCTGCCATCGGATGGGCCGGTGACCACGACAGCGGTGGTCTGGGACGACATGATCATTTTGCCTAGCGGCGAAATTAAGGCAGGCGTTCGTACTCCTGAGATTTTAGTAGCAACATTTTCTAATAAATAGGATTGAAAAAATAAGATATAAAAAATTCATATAACCCTGATAAAGCTTAAGATGATCTCTTCTTTACGACATAAATCTTTTTACCCGTGGCTCGTTGTAGCACTCCTTTGGGGGGTAGCCCTGTTGAATTATATGGACCGGCAGATGCTATCAACTATGCGTGAAGCCATGCAGGTCGATATTCCACAGTTGCAGCGTGCTGAGACTTTTGGTGTATTGATGGCCGTATTTCTTTACATCTATGGTCTTATGAGTCCGATAGCGGGTATCGTTGCCGATCGTAGCAATAGAAAATGGCTGATCGTAGGTAGTCTTTTTGTTTGGTCAGCGGTAACTTATGGTATGGGGCTGGCGCACGATTACACAACACTATTGGTACTACGGGCTATTATGGGGTTTAGTGAAGCGCTGTATATCCCGACAGCCCTTTCCTTGATCGCCGATTACCATACTGGAAAAAATCGATCGCTGGCCATTGGGCTACATATGACAGGACTCTATACGGGGCAGGCTTTAGGCGGTTTTGGTGCAACATTAGCCGCTTCAAAAGGATGGCATACTGCTTTTCATTGGTTTGGAATTATCGGAATATGTTATGCCCTCCTACTTGCAGTCTTGCTCCTGGAGAAGAAGCACGAACCGTCAACTGATGAGCGTACTTCAGAAGATCAATTACCCCTCTTTAAAAGCTTACTGCTGCTATTTTCCAATGTAGCATTCTGGATTCTATTGTTTTATTTCGCCGCTCCAAGCTTACCGGGTTGGGCCATCAAAAATTGGCTGCCAACATTGTTTGCAGATAGCCTAAATATTCCAATGGCCAGCGCAGGTCCATTGTCGACAATCACAATTGCGATCTCATCCTTTATCGGGGTTATCGTCGGCGGAATACTCAGTGACAGATGGGTGCAAAAACATATCCGCGGTCGCATCTATACCAGTGCCATTGGCCTTGGACTGACTATACCGGCTTTATTGTTTTTAGGGTTAGGTCAGACTCTACCTGCAGTTGTGGGGGCGGCAGTCTGTTTTGGAATTGGTTTTGGTATTTTCGATGCCAACAATATGCCTATTCTTTGTCAGGTTGTTCCCAAAAATTTGCGGGCAACCGCTTATGGCTTTATGAATATGGTAGGTGTATTTGCTGGAGCTGTCATCACACAATGGCTGGGAAGATTTAAGGATGAAGGCCATTTTGGGTTAGGTTTTGCATTATTGGGGGCTGCGGTACTGTTAGCACTTCTCTTGCAAATCCTATTTCTTAAACCGAAAACACTGGAAAAGTAACCGCAGCTATATCCTGAATGAATAGATCATGAATATGAAACCCTTCATCCACATAATGCCTATCAGTATTTCAAAAAAAGGAGGCCTACTTTTTTGTTTGATCCTTTCCATCTTAATTTCCTTGGGACAGCCCCGGACAAAGGTAGCTTGTATTGGTAACTCCGTAACCTTTGGTTATGACCTCGGCAATCCTAGGCTGGATTCTTATCCAGGGCAGCTTCAGTCATTGTTGGGCCAGCGGTTTGAAGTACGGAATTTTGGCCATTCAGGAGCCACTCTTTTACGTAAGGGGCATAGACCTTATTTTAAAACAGAGGAATACAAGAAGGCCTTGGATTTTAAACCCGATGTTGCCATTATACATTTGGGAATCAATGATACCGATCCGAGAAACTGGCCAAATTATAAATACTCCTTTGCATCAGATTACGCGGATTTGATTGATTCCATACGATCCGTTAATCCCAAAATGCAAATTTACATCTGTCGATTGACGCCTATCTTTAGCGGTCATCCGCGTTTTCTCTCAGGAACCCGCGATTGGTACAACCAGATTCAGGAATTGATTCCTCAGATTGCTCAAAATAATCAAGTCGGACTGATTGATCTCAACACCCCGCTTCGGTATCGAATAGATCTTTTCGACGACTACTTGCATCCAAATAAGCAAGGAGCAACAATGATTGCGAGACAGGTGGCTAATGCACTGGTACCTCTTAGCCAAAAACTACAAGTGGCCGAAACCATCGGTTCGGATATGGTGCTCCAGCGTAATTGGGAGAATAGCATCTTTGGTAAGGGCACTGCTGCCGCTGAGATCAACATCGTTTTCAATAAGAAAAGCTATAAGACTAGGGGCAATCCTGATGGTTCCTGGGAAATCAAGTTGCCCAAAATGGAAGCTGGGGGACCTTATGAAATCGCAGTGAGTTCTGGCAGACAGAAAGTAGTGTTGAAAAATATTCTTTTTGGCGATGTATATCTCGCTTCGGGACAATCGAATATGGCTTTTCAACTTCGCCGTGCCACAAACAGTGATTCGTTGATCAGAAATGCCGGCAGAATACAGCATCTGCGGCTTTTTAAATGTCAAAATCTTGTGGAGACCAATGCCGTTGCATGGGATACCGCGAGCTTAAAAAAAGTAAACGATTTGGCCTATTTCAACGGCAGCTGGAGGCAAGCGAATGAAGATGAAGCAGCACAGTTCTCTGCAGTTGCTTATGCTTTTGCTGAACAAATAGCCAGAGAACAACATATTCCGATTGGCATTATTGATCTGTCTGTCGGTGGATCCAATACCGAATCGTGGATTGACCGTAAATCATTGGAAAACGATGATTTGCTGGCTTCTTATATTCATAACTGGCAAAAATCTGATTTTGTGCAGGAGTTCTGTCGGGAACGTGCGGGTCAGAATCTCGCTGGTTCGAACGTGAAAAATCAACGTCATCCGTATCAACCAGCTTACAATTTTGAAGCTGGCGTCAGCAAATGGTTAAACACCGGGTTGAAAGGAATACTGTGGTATCAAGGTGAAAGCAATGCGCATAATATAGAACTTTACGAACGTCTTTTTAAAACATTGGTTTCTTCCTGGCGGAAGAATTTTCACCAAGAACTGCCCTTTTTCTTCGCGCAGCTCTCCAGTATAGACAGGCCTTCATGGGGAGATTTTAGAAACGCACAACGCTTATTGGAGAAGGGCATTAAAGGTACATACATGGCCGTAACGCTCGATGTAGGAGATTCTTTGGATGTACATCCCCGTGAAAAGATTACAGTAGGCCAGCGCTTGGCAAATTTAGTGCAGGAACACTTGTATAACGTTGAACTGAATGCCGATCATCCTGATCCGGTCAGTTGTACACTTCATGAGGATAAGCTGGTATTGATATTTGATCATTGTAAAAAATTAAAAACTCAGGAAAATACAGCGGTAAGAGGATTTCAGCTGATGGACAATAAAGGAAGGATTTTCAATGTAAGCACAAATATCGTATCGGATAATACCATCGAGATCGTTAAACCGAATTTCCAAATCACCAAAATCCTGTATGGATTCGAACCATTCAGTAGAGCAAATCTTCAAAATGAAATTGGAACACCGGTATCCACTTTCGCTTTGAAGATTCAATAAATAGAAATGAATTGATGTAAGTAGTAAAACACATGAAACAGATAAGTATAAAAGATACCGCAAAAATAATAGACAGGGATTACTTGAAGGATTTGGAAGTATTCTATCGTGATCAGCTTTTAAAAGACACTGTACCATTTTGGTTTCCACGGTCCATTGACCATGAATATGGCGGATATTTGTTCATGCGCGATCAGGATGGGACTTTGATAGATACCGATAAAGCCGTATGGATACAGGGAAGGGCATGCTGGTTGCTGGCCACACTTTACAATACGGTTGAACAGAAAGAGGAATGGCTGGAAGGAGCCCGAATCGGCTATGAATTTTTGAAAGAGCATTGTTTTGACGCTAATGGAAAAATGTATTTTCATGTTGACCGCCTAGGCGATCCTATTCGTATGCGTCGCTATTTCTTTTCGGAGACTTTCGCGGCAATCGCCTTTGCAGCCTATGCAAAAGCGACTGGAGACGAGGAGATAGCAGATGAAGCACGACATCTGTTGGGAATTTGCCTCGCGTATGCAAATGGAGAAAAATTGATCGAACCAAAGTATGAAGCCACAAGGCCAATGAAGGGAATAGGTGTGCCGATGATTATGATCAATACGGCACAGCAGATTCGTGAGACCATTGGGGATCCGCGTTGTGATCGTGTCATCAGTGATTGTATCGCACAGATTGAACGTGATTTTGTTAAGGACGATATTCGCTGCGTGATGGAACAAGTAGGACCTGAAGGTGAAATTGTCGATCATATTGACGGTCGTACACTCAATCCCGGACATGCTATCGAAGGAGCTTGGTTTATCCTACATGAAGCTAGATCCCGGGGAAACGATCCGCATTTGATTGATCTAGGCTGTCGTATGTTGGATTATATGTGGGAACGGGGCTGGGATAAAGAATATGGTGGTATACTCTATTTTCAAGATGTCTATGGAAAGCCAGTACAAGAATATTGGCAAGATATGAAATTTTGGTGGCCGCAGAATGAAACGATTATCGCAACATTACTCGCTTACCTGATGACTGGGAATGAGAAATATAAAAATTGGCATCAGCAGATCAATCAGTATGCCTATGATCATTTTCACGATAAAATCAATGGTGAGTGGTATGGTTACCTCCATCGTGATGGGAAGATTGCCCAAACCGCAAAAGGGAATTTGTTTAAAGGTCCTTTCCATCTCCCTCGCCAAGAATGGTATTGTATGCAAACTTTAAAGGAATTTAATTCTCTTAAGTAGAAGATTATGGAGCACCAAAAGTCCATTACATGTACATTGCTATCCGGTCTGCTGGTTATTCTTATTTTAATCAGTCCTTTATGCTGTCTACCGGATTCAATCAAACCTCCTTTGCTTCCTATGCCCCATGCTGTGAGCTGGAAAACAGGGCGTTATTGTTTACCGGATCTTGTCCATGTGCATATCAAAGGGGAGGTTGAAAATGCTGATAGGCAGATGTTAAGCCTCTTGTTGAAAGATTGGAATGTAACTCAGGTTATTTTCGACAACTTCAAGAATAAAAATATCACCATTGTTTGTGATCACCAATTGGTTTTACCTTCGGCATCATTGGAGGCTTATCGGATCGACGTAGATGAACAGGGAATACAGATCGAAGCCAGAACGAGTGCCGGTGTTTTTTATGCCTTACAAACTCTGGGTCAACTCAGAGGCAGTGATGGCAAGTTGCCCTATTGCTCCATTACCGATTATCCTTCCTTTCGCTGGCGCGGTTACTTGGTAGACGTCGGACGAAATTTTCAGTCAATGGATGTGCTAAAAGAGCAGATCGATATCATGGCGCGCTATAAACTGAATATTTTTCACTTTCATTTCACTGAGGATATTGCTTGGCGACTGATCAGCAAAAAATATCCCGGTTTGACCGACTCGACGAATATGGAGCGTTGGAAGGGAAAGTATTATACCGTTGAGGAAATGCAAGAACTAATTCGGTATTGTTGTGATCGGCATATCCAACTTGTACCCGAAATTGATATGCCGGGACATTCAGCAGCATTTCGCCGTTATTTTAAAACTGATATGCAGAGTGATAGCGGCATAGCTATCCTCAAGGAACTGGTTAAGGAATTTGCAAACACTTATCCAGGACTACCTTATCTGCATATTGGGGGGGATGAGGTGAAAATTCATAATCAAGAATTTTTACCGATGATGACAACATGGACGGAGGATTTGGGTCTAAAAACTATTGGTTGGGAACCCGGCGGCAATTTGCAGCCAAACACAATCCGGCAGCTTTGGATGGGTGGCCCAAAAGCTATTACCAATGATTCGCCTTTTGAAGTCATTGATTCAAAGCACTTGTACATCAATCACATGGATCCTTTAGAAACGGTGACGACCTTGTTCTATAGGCAGTTGGGCGGACAGTCTGCAGAAAATGAAAAGTTAATGGGTGCTACGCTATGTTCATGGCCCGATCGCGCGGTGAAGAATGAAAACGATCTATTTCGTCAAAATGGAGTTTACCCCGCTTTATTGACATTTGCGGAGCGCAGCTGGCGAGGGGGAGGGGATTTTGCATGGCGTAGTAATATCAAAACGGATGTGAAAGGATTGGCTGATTTTGTCGAATTTGAAAAGCGTTTACTTACACATAAACAACTGTATTTTAATGGTCTTATCTTTCCCTACCACCAACAAAGTAGGCAAAAATGGATATTATACGGGCCTGTGGAAAATAAAGGCGATCTGGGTATGGCCTTAAAAAATGAAGCTACAGGAGATTTTAACGCTTTGAAAAAGATCGGCGAGTTTTACGGAGGTACCATTGTATTGCGCCATTGGTGGGCTGATGTTGTTAAAGGGGCGATTGACAGTCCACTTGAAAATAGTACCGTGTATGCCCTGAGCAAAGTGTGGAGTGAAAAAGGGGGCAACCAAGGTTTTTGGATCGGTTTTAATGATCTCTCGCGTTCGTATGCCAGTGATTCACCACATTTGGGGACCTGGGACGATCGAATGAGCACACTTTGGGTCAATGGACATAAAGTGCTTCCGCCAGATTGGCAACAGGCGGGTAAAAGGGGAGACCTTGAAATCCCCTTAATTGATGAGGGATACAGTTACCGAAGTCCTACGATGATTCAATTGCGCAAGGGCTGGAATACCATTGTAGTCAAACTGCCCGTGGGGAAATTACAAGGGAAAGACTGGCAAAATCCACTGAAATGGATGTTTACCTGTCTCCCGATTGAAAGGGAGCAGTAAATCGTATATCTAAATGCATGAATGCAGATGAAATTTTTAAAGAAAAGTAACAATAAACTTATATCGATATGAAGAAATTAGGGACAATGGTGGTATTTGCAATGTTAGCCAGTATCTGCCACGCACAGGAAGTGAATGTGTTTGTTTCAGGCGAAGAGGGCTATAAAAGCTATCGTATACCTGCCATTGTAAAGGATAAAAATGGACAGTTAATTGCTTTTGCCGAAGGTCGGGTGGATCATGCTGGCGATTTTGGTAATGTGGATATTGTTTATAAAACCAGTAAGGATAATGGAAAGACCTGGGGGCCATTGCAAGTCGCTGTGGACAACGATAATTTACAGGTGGGAAATCCAGCACCTGTAGTTGATCTATTGGATCCAGCATATCCTCAAGGACGTCTCTTACTTTTTTACAATACGGGGAATAATCATGAGGGAGAAGTGCGCAAAGGGAGTGGCCTGCGGGAATGTTGGTCAATTAGTTCATCCGATGGCGGTAAAACATGGTCCAAGCCACAGAATATTACGCTCGAGACACATCGCCCCAATCAACCGTCAGTAAATGCGCAATATACCTTTAAGGACGATTGGCGAACCTATGCGAATACACCCGGGCATGCTTTACAATTTGATTCTGGTAAGTATAAAGGACGCATTTATATTCCTGCTAACCATTCTGAAGGAAATCCAAAAGAAAATGGCAAGGACTATTTTGCGCATTCGTATTACTCGGACGATCATGGAAAGACCTTCAAGATAGGGGCGAGCGTGAAATTTGAAGGATCAAATGAAACCATGGCCGCGCAAATATCGCATACAGGACTGTATATGAATTCCCGTAATCAACAAGGTAACGTAAAATCGAGGATTGTGTCCTATTCCAGTGATGGTGGTGTCAGTTGGGATACAACCTATTATGATAAAAATCTGGCCGATCCAGTCAACCAGGGCTCGGTACTTTCCTGGCAAAAGAAAGGAAAATATGTATTGGCTGTTTGTAATGCTGCATCAACCCATAGAAGGGACAATCTAACCGTTCGTTTAAGTAAAGATCAGGGCAAAACATGGTATTTCAATCAGGTCGTTGCCAAAGCTCCCGAAGGTGTGAAAGGGGATTATGCTGCTTATTCCGATTTAGTACTTTTAAATAAAAATAAACTCGGTGTTCTATTTGAAAAAGAGAATTACAGCAAAATTGTCTTTCTGCCAGTAAATTTTAAATAACCAGGCACATCGTGTTATCGAAATAATACACATTTTCTTTCATTTCTTCCTTTTGGTTAAAACAGGAAGGAAGAAATGAAAGAAAAAAATGAATCTTCGTTTCTAATGCAGCTTGCTCCACAGGCTGTCAAATAACGCTATAACTTAATTAAAACCAATAATCCAAAACTAAATGAGAAAAACCAAATTTTGGCTGGTGTTGAGCCTAATCGCAACTAGCCTGTCTATTTTTGCCTGCAAAAAAGACTCGACAACAACAAAAACTTCGATTCCGGAAGTCAGTAAGGCGAAGGCCTCGACTAAGCTATTCAATGCTACTGCCGTAGCGACAACAGATTACGAACTGATCTGGTCGGATGAGTTTAATAGTAACGGGGGATTTGATTCCACAAAATGGTCTTATGCAGACAGGGGCACTGTCGCATGGAATAAGTATATGACCTCCCTGCCGGCTTATGCATCCCAAGACGGGAGCAATCTTGTATTGCGTATGGATAATGCGGTTGTAGCCGGAGATCCTGTTGCCTATCATGCGGGTGGAGTTAAGTCGATGGGAAAATTTAGTATGACTTATGGTAAAGTTGAAGTGAGGGCTAAGTTTACACAAGGAAGAGGCTCCTGGCCTGCGATTTGGATGATGCCCGAACCGGCTACGGCGTATGGAGGCTGGCCAGCCTGTGGTGAAATTGATATTATGGAGCATGTCAACAACGAAAGTGTGATGTATCATACGATCCATAATAGCTCGGTTACTAATGCAAATGGTGGAAGCACCGCTTCAAAAGCGGCCACTTATAATACGACAGATTACAACTTATATACGATGATCTGGAGTCCAAACGACATTCGATTTTACGTCAACAATGTATTGCAATATACCTACGCAAGGGTTTCTGGTGGCGGAACGCAACAATGGCCATTTGACGTACCTTTTTATCTGATTTTAAATCAGGCCGGTGGAGCTGGATGGCCAGGAGCGATCACAAATGCTGACCTGCCCTTTAGTATGCAGGTTGATTATGTACGTGTGTATAAGCTACCTTTATTTAGCAATGGCGATTTCGAAAGTGGTACCATCTATCCATGGACAACATGGGGTGGCGGATCATCGGTCGTTTCCACCGACGCCCGGACAGGAAGCAGATGCATCCGCGAAACGGGCGGGGAGACATCCATTGAACAATACCTGACCGGTTTAACGCCAAATACGACCTATCGGTTCGGTGGCTACGCCAAAGTGTCTACAGCTGGCCAGTCTGTTAGTATCGGCGTCAAAAACTTTGGTGGAACTGCAGTCAATGCGACTATTGGTACGACCAGCTATTCCAATGCTTCGGTTACTTTTACAACTGGCGCCAATAATACTACGGCTACGGTCTATTTCTATAAACCCTTGAGCGGTACTGTGTATGGTGATGATTTCTATTTAGAAAAACTGTAAGACACGTTAGTTGAAAGAGCAGTGGTTTTAGTTCAGCCACAGCTCTTTTAGCGATATTGCGTGATGACGAGGGCATCGGTCCGCATGGAGGATGTCGATATAACTTCATAACTACCTAATGAAAAATTTCAGATAGTGCCGAATAAGGGCCATGAATCGTTGCGGTAGTTAACGGCAGTATCTCCTTATTTCCTTAAAACGAGTGTATGTCCATTTTGATAGAGTGTCATTTTGTTTTCGTTACGTTCAAAGACGATCTTTACACCAAATTGCGGTTGGACCAGCGTGTTTCTATCCTTCGCTTTTAGCTGAAATGAAGATTGACCAACGACCTGTCCAAATACCTTGTTGCCCTCTCTCGTAATATTTATCTGAATAGGAGGTTGCTCGCTTTTATATTCGCCAATGAGACTTGAAATTTCTTCCTCCGTCAATTGTAATTCCGCAAGATCAGGAAGTGGAAAGGGCCTTTTATAAAGTTCGCCCAGACTGAACTTTAAAATTTCATTATTAGTATAATTGTTGGCATTACTAATGATAGCGACATTATAATTGCCATCATCAAAATGGCCAGCGACAGAAGAGTAACCGTCTATACCGCCTGTGTGGCCAAAGCCTACATGTTCATAGAAGGGCAATTGGAATAAGCCGATCCCATAGCCCTGATCTATTTTTTTCATCTCTTCCAGGCTTGCAGCATTGATGATTTTATGGCTAAATAATGCATTGAAAAATCTGGCCAGGTCTGCCGGAGTTGACCACACTGCGCCAGCACCAAGCGGAACTGAGTTGTCCGTGTGTGGTTCAAGGGTCCATTCTTGTGTATACCGATAAGATTCGCTCAGATCACTGCCGTTATTTTGTGGACGGCCAAATGTGGTTTGTTCCAACTTTAGTGGCTGGCAGATATACTCTTTCAATAAAGAAGCATAGTCTTTTTTCCATACTTTTTCCAGAATATAAGTAAGTAGAATGTAGTTTGAATTACTATATACATGCTTGCTGCCGGGGTCAAATTCAACTCTGCCTTTGATGATGCGTGCGACAAGTTCCTGTTCTGTTTGCGGTTTAGTGTTCCATGTCAAATAATCTTTGTCGTCCGTGATGCTGTGAACTCCGCTGCTGTGATTTAACAATTGACGAACAGTAATCTTTTCGGCGTTGGGAATACCCTTAACGTATACGGACAATGTTTGGTTTAATTGGAGTTTTCCAAGTTCAGCTGTTTTTAGAACAAGTGTTGCGGTGAATGTTTTGGAGATCGAGCCTATGCCATAACGGGTATCTATGGTCGCTTTCTTTTTCTGCGCCAGATCGGCATATCCAATTGTCTTTTGATAAAGCAATTGATCACCTTTGCTGATCGCAATACTGCCCATCCAGACGTTATTTTTGTCCATGACGGACATGAGACTATCCATACGAACAGGAGTGAATTCCTGGGCTTTGAGGACGGGGTTTGATAGGGTTCCTACGAGGAACAATAATACGGTGGTTCTTTTCATAATTTATGGGGAATAGATTTTTTGAGTTTCAAAATTAACGTGGAGGAATAGTAAAGTCCACTGATGATAAATAGAAAGGCCGGAATGAAATAATTGCCCAATTGTTCGTAACGTAGGGCTTCTTCGTGCTGTAAAATAAGTTTGCCGAATATGAAAAACTTGTTGGGCGCATAGAAGAATCCGACTCCCTGAGGATCAATAAACTTGGCCACGATGAGAAATACGGCGATGAGCATCAGGGTATAGATGATATAATAAATTATGTTTATGATCCCTTGTGTGAGCATGATAGGTACTCGTAATAAGGATAGGGATTTACGAGGAGATTCTATTGACGGGGCAATGGACGTTGACAAAATCATTTCCTTGATAAAAGTCTCTGGTAACCCGAGTTTATCTAAGATTTCTTGGAGCTGACTAGGCATGGCGTCATGGATTAATTGTGGGGGAAGCTGCTGTTGCAATGCCTCAAATATGTGGCTATTGATTTCACATAAGATATCCTGTCTTTGCTCCAAGGCTAATTTTTTTACAAGAGCAGTCGCTGTTGACATGTAGTCTTGATATAGCTGAGCTGAGGATCTATTTGTAAAGGGTATCTGGTTATAATGCATGCGTCAAAGTGGTTAAATGTTGGTTTAAGCTTGTCCAGTACGTTCTCATCTCTAAGAAAGTACTTTGGCCTTCCTTTGTTATTTTATAATATTTTCTTGGAATCCCAGTTTCCTGAGGCACCCAGTTCGATTCGACCAGGCCTTCGTTTTTTAAACGGATCAATAAGGGGTATAATGTTCCTTCAGCAATATCAATGGCCGTTTTCTTCTTGACCTCCTGGATAAGATCGTAGCCATAGTATTCCTGATCATAGGCAAGAATACCTAATACAACAAAAGAAAGACTTCCTTTTTTTAGCTGTGAAATCCATTTGTCAATAAATTCTTTGTTCATGGAAGTAAATATATAACAAAATACATAGTAATACAATGTATTGTTTTAAATTTTTAATATACCTTTTAATGAAGGAAAGTGTCCTAATTAAAAAAAGAATGGGGAAGTGGATTTGATGTTACTTCGATTGAGTTTTTGCTAAAAAAAAACACTTGAAGTGGGGAACTTCAAGTGTTTAACCTAACCAATTATTAACCTAAATTTATGAAAAGTATACTTTCTCAAGTATAGTAGACTATATTCAATATCTGTGCCATTCTACTCGTTAGTTTTATACTATTTTTCTTTGTGTTATTTTTGTTACGTAATATCACTTGATTTAGTTGATGTTATATCTTATTTGGTAATATTTTTATGTTTTTAAAGATGTTAAGTAGTTTGAAAAAGGATTGAGTTAATTTTTGGTAAAATTTCGCCTATTTTATTGGGCAAACTTTCCGCATGTGTATATAAAAGAGAACAGCCCCTGTCCGAAAATAGGGTAATTGTTATTACACAACGTAACACTTGAAGAGTTCTTTCCACTCATCATCAAGATTGCCTCTGTATACATTTTGTTTGGCGCGGCGATACCAATATTCTGCATTCCATTGATCACCTTCTTTGCGGTGTAAATAAGCATGAACATGTGCTGCGTCAGTTCCCCCCAATTGATCGATGAGGTCGTGCGCGGTTTTCCAATTTCCTTTCAGATCATACCAAAGTGACTTTTGTACCGCTGTCCAATGCTGAAGTGGACTTTCAAGTGATTGAAATTCTTCTATTGTCATATTTTTTTATTCTGTTATTTCTTTGCTCCAAATTTCATAAATATCGTCTCCTTTCGAGCTTTTTCCTCTATGCTGCCATCTGCCATCTACAATTTCACCGTCAAAGGCCAGTTCTTGCCCAACTCGATTATTGTCTCTCGAAAAGAATTGTATTTTTTCAGTATACCGATTGTTATCGTATTGATAATTGCCCCCGCCAGTACCATAGAAACCTTTTTGTGCAGGATTAATCGCTATCCATTGAAAATAGCCATCAACCAATATTTTGATTGTTTTGCGGTCTGCTTTCGGAATATCCTGCATTTTTTCTCCTTGTTGGCGACCAGTGATGCGCCAAAGTGCGTCCAGGTCCTGCGGGACTTTTTTCTGTTTAATATAGAGATGATAGCTATTGGCTATTTTTAGGCGAAGGGAGTCTGCTTCACTCCGATACGGCAATTGAGTTGTTTTGCCGATGGCAGATGAATCCTGTGAATTATACTCGATGGCGATATTGATCAGATTAGGCTGTTTATCAAGTGGCCCACCCCAGGTATGTTGAAAACGTTTTCTGACATCATCGTAACTTATAAACGAGATATAATGATCTTTAACGAGCATTAAGTGTTTATTGATGCCATCCTGGTATAGATAGGCTCCGTCGTGAAGTTGCTGTGCCTGGATTTTAGAAAAATAAATTCCAAAAAATAGGAAGAATAGTAAGGTACAATTTTTCATAACGGGTCTAAACTTGTTTCCTCTAAAGATACAAAATAAAACAGCGATACGAATGACGGACATTGGATTTAATCGAATCAAAAAAAGCTGACCAGTCGCCGCAGCGCCGCCAAAAAATGTTAAGCACTTTTATGAGGGGCAGTCCGGCGAACGGTCAGCTTTTCGATAGGATGTTACAACTATCTATTTGAACTTACTCGCCAATGCAGCGAGCTTGCTGGCCATATCCGTTTGTGGCTCGGCCTGCTTTTTAGGTTCATTTTTTTTGTTTTTGGGTAGCGCAGGCTTTTCATCTGTTTTCATTGACAATGCGATACGACTACGCTTTTCGTCTACTTCTGTTACTGTTACCATGACGTGTTGCTGTACTTTGACGACTTCATGGGGGTCCGATATATAGCGATTCGATAATTGGCTTAGATGTACCAAGCCATCTTGATGTACGCCAATATCAACAAAGGCTCCGAAATTTGTAATATTCGTCACGATTCCTGGCAGCTTCATGCCCACTTTTAAATCCCCAATGGTATTGACGCCATCTGTGAATGAGAATGCTTCGAACTTTTCCCTTGGATCTAATCCGGGTTTCGCTAATTCATTGAGAATATCATTCAATGTCGGTAATCCAACTTCCTCTGAGATATAGTTTTTCAAAGGGATCGATTTTCGCAAGTCAGCGTCAGTCAATAGATCTTCTACTTTTTTGCCAAGGTCTTTGGCCATTTGTTCGACCAATGCATAACGCTCGGGGTGTACCGCCGACGAATCCAGTGGGTTTGCGGCATGGCGGATGCGTAGAAAGCCTGCAGCTTGTTCAAAGACTTTATCGCCAAGGCGAGGAACTTTTTTCAGTTCGCGCCTGGAGGCAAAAGGACCGTTCTCATTCCGGTATTTGATGATCTGTTGTGCCAGGGATGGACCAAGACCGGAAACGTAGGATAAAATTTGTTTGGAGGCCGTATTCAATTCGACACCGACAGCATTTACGCAACTGATGACCGTATCATCCAATGAAGTCTGGAGTTTATTTTGATCTACATCATGCTGATATTGTCCGACACCGATCGATTTTGGATCAATCTTAACCAGTTCAGCCAATGGGTCCATCAACCGTCTACCAATAGATACTGCGCCGCGTACCGTAACATCTTGATCTGGAAATTCTTCACGGGCAGTTTCGGAAGCCGAATAAATAGAGGCTCCACTTTCATTGACCATTACGATGGTAACGTTATTTAATCCGAGTCTCCGTACAAATTCTTCCGTTTCACGACCTGCGGTCCCATTGCCGATTGCGATGGCTTGGATATCATATTTTGATACTAGATACTGAATTGTTTTTTTTGCTTCTGCAAGTCCATTGACTCCTGTATGCGGAAAGATGGCCGTATTTTCTTTAAGCTGTCCCTGTTCGTCCAGAACAACCGTTTTACAGCCTGTACGAAATCCTGGGTCGATCGCGAGCAGCCTTTTCTGCCCTAGTGGAGCGGCTAGAAGTAGTTGACGCACATTGTCGGCAAAAACTTTGATGGCTTCCTCATCGGCTTTTTGACGTGTCAATACACGAATTTCCGTCTCCATAGAAGGTTTTAACAGCCGCTTGTAGCTATCGACCAAGGCGAGTTTTACCTGAGCTGCGGCATCGTTGGAACCCTTAATATAGATGGATTCGATACCTGGTAGAATTTCTTCTTCATTGATATCGATATCTAAATAGAGTAATTCCTCTTTTTCTCCGCGGCGCATGGCCAGCACACGATGTGAAGGTGCATTTTTCAACGGTTCAGACCATTCGTAATAATCTTTATACTTTAGTGCAGCTTCTTCCTTTCCAGGAACTACCCGTGAAACAAATGTGCTTTTTTCGAGGAATATCGCTCTCGCTTTGGCTCTCACTGTCGCATCTTCCGCAATGATCTCTGCGATGATATCGCGGGCACCTGCTAGTGCCTCCTCTGTATTCTTAACGCCTTTTTCTTCATTTATTAAACTGTCGGCAAGGGGGAGGAAATCTCCTATTTCTTGTGCTAAAATGAGATCCGCTAAAGGTTGCAGACCTTTTTCACGTGCCACACCGGCGCGAGTTTTACGCTTGGGTTTGTAAGGCAAATAGATATCTTCGAGACTGGCCATGGTTTCGGCACCCAAAAGCTGCTGCTCAAGCTCCGGTGTCAATTTTCCCTGATCGTTGATCGATTTAAGAACAGCTTCTTTACGTTTATCTAAATCACGCAGCTGCTGGAAACGATCTCTGATCGTGGTGATTTGAACTTCGTCCAAACTACCCGTCATTTCCTTACGGTAGCGTGAGATAAACGGAACAGTAGCACCTTCGTCTAATAGTGCTATAGTCGTGCGAACTTGTTTTTCGCTAATAGAAAGCTCATTAGCAATGGTAATTTCGTGTGTTGATAAGCTCATTGTCGGTTTAATCTTAAAAAGTAGAGCTGTTGAATGGTGATTCAACAGCTCTAAGTATATCTAATTATAAACTAAAGTAGTAAAATTAAGCAGGTTTACTGGTATTGTCCTGCTCAGGAACTTTTTTATCTTCTACCTCGTTGTTTTTCGTTTCAGCAAAATGATCGTTATACCCGTACGTGATGTGAGATGGCTCTTCGCCGTAATCGGGTTGTTTATGTGGGTTATGTTCGACGACACCGGCAGGTGTTGTGAATTCATATTTTTTCTTTGGTTGATCTGTTTCTGAACCTTCGACGGCTTCCTGGGGCTTAGCCCCTTCTTCGTGTGCTGCTTGAGCCTGCTCTTCAGCCAAACGAACATCATTAGGAACAACTTCTTCTTTTACTTCTGTTTTAACGTCTATGTCTTTCTCGAAATTATTGATCTGATCTGAAATTTCACGTTTGATACCTTCTGATGCATCTTTGAACTCACGTATTCCTCTTCCTAAACCTCTCGCCAATTCAGGAAGTTTTTTGCCTCCAAAAAGTAACAAGATTGCAAACACAATTAAGATCATCTCTTGTGTTCCGATGTTTAGAAATGCTATTACTGGATTGTACATACTCTTTTTCCTCTTCTTTTGATTACTAACTAGATGCTAAGGTACATTTATATTTCTATAGTTCTTAGACCCAAAAGTAAATTTAAGATAATTTTAAGGTATTTGAAACATAAAAATTACTTAACAAAGTGCGGTTATTTGATGGGTGTAAATTGTTATATTTTTGCTAAATATTTTTTAATATGACGATAGGGCGGAAATATCTTCGTATTTTTGTGGCTATTTTTTGGGGAAATCGATTATGTTGGGAAAATTTAAAACATTTAAACCGTATTACAAAAGTACGATGGTATTGGCGGGGCCAGTGGTGATCTCACAATTGGGACATACGCTGGTGCATACCGCAGATAGTGTGATTGTTGGACATTTTGCAGGAACCATTCCATTGGCGGCAGTTTCGTTGGTACATGCTGTTTTTATGGTTGTTATGGTCATTGGTTTGGGCATAGCGTATGGCATCACGCCATTGATTGCGCAAGAGAATGGCCGTGATAATAAAAAAGAATGTGCTATTTTGTTGTCTAATAGCTTTTGGTTAAATATTATTGCGGGACTCTTGTTATTCGCATTGGTCTATTTTGGTTCAATGTTGGCGATCGATCACCTCAACCAAGATCCGGCTGTGGTGAAGGAGGCAAAGCCTTATTTGCTTATTCTGAGTTTATCGATGCTTCCATTAATGGTATTTAGCACCTTTAAGCAATTTGCTGAAGGCCTGGGGTTTACTAAGCAAGCGATGAATGTAACTATTTGGGGGAATGTACTGAACATTATTTTGGCGATCATCTTTGTCAAAGGGATGTTTGGCATCAGCCCAATGGGGGTCAAGGGAGTCGGATACAGTACATTGATCGACCGTGTGTTAATGATGTCTGTGATGATGACCTATGTCTTGCGATCGCAGAAATTTAAAGGATATATTCAATACTTTAAAGTGACATTGGTCGATCGGGAGCGATTGTTGAAGATCGTACGGATCGGGGCACCCGTGGCTATGCAATATGTCTTTGAAATTGGGGCTTTTGCAGGGGCATCCTTATTAGCGGGTACCATAAGTGCGACAGCGCAAGCTTCTCATCAAGTAGCCATACAGCTGGCCGCGATGACGTATATGATGGCAAGTGGTATTGCTGCTGCTGCAACAATCAAGGTGGGGAATAGTTATGGTAATCGAAATCTTTTTCGTCTCGAACGATTTGCCATCACGTCGTATCAATTGGTGTTGATTTTTATGGTGATTACAGCGTCTTTGTTCGCGCTATTGAATGATTATTTGCCTTATATCTTTACCTCAGATCATGCTGTGGTGATTATTGCTTCTCAGCTGTTGATTATTGCGGGCCTTTTCCAATTGTTTGATGGTACGCAAGTTGTCGGTCTGGGAGTGTTACGTGGGATGGGGGATGTGAATATACCAACCCTAATCACATTTATCGCTTATTGGATTATTGGGCTACCAAGCGGCTACCTCATGGGCGTCGTGTTTAACTGGGGTATCAAGGGGATTTGGTACGGGTTAACGCTGGGCCTGCTAAGCTCTTCGCTTTTACTGTACCTGCGGTTTCAATTGGTGATTAAGAAGAAAAAAATACAGTTCGAACAAAGTATGTTTAAGTAACAAAAAGTATATACTAAATAACAAAAAACGGCTCTGTTAAGAGCCGTTTTTTTATTCTGATTGCTAGATTACTCTATTGCTATCCCAGTTTTCCAGGTAGTCGGCCACACGTTTTAAGAAAGTACCTCCGAGGGCACCATCGATTGCACGGTGATCGTAAGAGAGTGACAGATACATCATATGTCTAATACCAATCATATCGCCATACTCTGTTTCTATGACCGCTGGTTTTTTCGTAATGGTACCGACAGCCAAGATTGCAGCTTGCGGTTGGTTAATGATAGGCGTTCCCATAATATTACCGAAAGCGCCGATATTGGTGAATGTAAATGTACCATCTTGGGTATCGTCAGGCTTCAATTTATTCGCCCGTGACCGTTGTGCGAGGTCGTTGACACTTTTACTCAACCCTACTAAGCTTAATTGATCAGCATTTTTGATGACCGGAACGATGAGATTGCCATTAGGCAATGCTGCAGCCATACCAATATTGATGTTTTTCTTCTTGATGATATTGTAACCGTCGATCGATATATTGACCAATGGAAAATCTTTGAGAGCCTTGCTAATAGCCTCGATAAACAAAGGGGTAAACGTGATGTTTTCTCCTTCGCGTTTTTTATAGGCATCTTTAACTTTATTGCGCCACAAAACTAAATTGGTGACATCTGCCTCAACAAAAGAACATACATGGGGAGAGGTCTGTACGCTTTTGACCATATGGTCTGCTATTAATCTCCGCATACGGTCCATTTCAATGATTTCATCACTGCCATTGGCAACGGTGTGAACATGCGACGGAGCGGCGGAGGTTATTTTTGGAGAATCCGTACCCATGCCCGTGCTAGTATTCGTGTGCTCTGCCGGAATGGCTTTTGTCGATTTTGAGGAGGAATCCCGATGCGATACATACGTTAAAATATCTTCCTTAGTCACTCTTCCCTCTGCTCCGGTACCCTGGATACGGTCAAGTTCATCCTGGGACAATCCTTCGTGGCGTGCTATATTTTTCACTAAAGGTGAATAAAAGCGAAGGGTATTTTCGTATGAAGAAGATGGAATTTCAGCTGTTAAATTGGGCAGCTGGTCTACACCTGGGATGTTCAATGCTATGATCTCTTCGGGAGTTGCCGCTGAAGGAGCGATATTTTCTTGTGCTTGAATCGCAGGTTCTTCATTTTCGCCTTCAATTTCTATAATTGCAACGACTTCACCAACTTGGACAGTCTGGTCTACAGTATAGCAATGCTCTTTTAAAACACCTTTTACAGGGGAAGGTACCTCTGAATCAACTTTGTCAGTTGCAATTTCCAATAAAGTGTCATCTTCCTCAATCAGGTCACCAGGTTGTTTTAACCATTTTGTGATTGTTGCCTCGGATACACTTTCTCCCATTTTTGGGAGCAAGAGTTTATATAAAGCCATATTTTTTAGCAATCTCGTTATAGAAAAACGAAGTTAAATAAATTGTGGTTTACTTTCAACAATTTAAAATATTATTCCTTAAATAACGTGTTTTTTGAAATATTATTTTACTTTATTGTGTATCCTGTTCTTTTTCTTTTACAAGCAACTTCCATAGAAGTAATAAAGCATTCATACGGGTACGTTCGATGTTGATCAGTCTGTCGTTATCAAATTGAAACTTCTTGGTTAAAATTTCCTTTTTCCCGGCAACAGCCACCCAAATAGTGCCAACTGGTTTCTCAGCTGTTCCACCACCTGGTCCCGCTATTCCAGTTGTCGCAATAGCATAGTCGGAAGAAAATGCCTTTTTTGAACCGGAAGCCATTTCGATAGCAGTCTGCTCACTTACTGCTCCATATTGGATCAGTGTTTCTTCCTCGACGTTCAACAATTGTTGTTTTAACGCGTTGGAGTAGGGGATGGTACCACCAAGGAATATCGTGCTGCTTCCCGCTACAGCGGTTATTGAAGCGGCGAGGCTACCCCCGGTACAACTTTCTGCAGTAGTCAATGTAGCACCTCGGCGGCCAAGCTCTTTAATCAGATAGGGCTCGATGCTTGTGTTATAGTCCGCGATGACATGGTGTTGTAAACGATGGAGTAGCTTTGTTTTAAAAAGGGCAACCTGGAGCATAATGTCAGATTTATTCCTGCTTTTTCCAGAGAGTCTCAATCGGATAAAGGCCAAGGTTGGTAGATAGGCCAATTTTATGCTGGAAGGAAGTTCTGCTTCGATATCCTTTATTTCTTCTGCCAAATATGATTCTCCGATTCCGCCAACCAAAATGGTCTCGTGACAGATAAATAAGTCAGGATCCTGTTTGGCTAATAGGGGCAGCACATGTTTTTCCATCAGAAATTTCATCTCAAAGGGCACGCCAGGCATAAAAATAAACCTCTTTTGGTCCTGATGGACCAGCATGCCGGGCGCGGTGCCATAGTCGTTAAATAGGACCTCACAATTTGCTAAAACATCGGCCTGCTGTAGATTGATGTCGAGCATTGTTAGATTGCGCGATTCAAATATGTTGGTCACATGCCGAAGTACATGCTCATCGCGGATCAAGGTGGTTCCAAAATATGCTGCGGCCGTTTTTTTTGTCACATCATCTTTCGTCGGCCCCAGGCCTCCAGTGATTAAAATAAGATCTGCCCGCGTTGAAGCCTCTTTCAATGTCGTTGAAATAGCCTCTTCTGTATCAGGGATCGATGTCATTTGAACGATATCGACTTCGAATTGGAGCAGTTGTTTGGCAATCCAGCCTGAATTGGTATCAATAATCTGACCGATGAGAATCTCATCGCCTATGGTAATAATCTCTGCTTTCATCTTTAAAATAATTATGCGACACATCCCTACGGTGAAAAATACATATGTGGGTATGTATCGTGTTTGATTTTCTCAATCTTCTGGTGTTAAAATGTCCATGCGCTAGCGCCTAAAAAATGAAAATTCAATCCCAGAAGATTCAGTATATAAACTTACATAAAATTGCGGCTCAACGAAATGTTTAAGATGTATTTGATGGAAGAAGTTTTTTGAAAAGAAACTGAAAATTCTTTTTGGCCAATATGAATATAACATTTCAAAAAAAAAGCAGTTATTTTAAAAATAACTGCCTCCTGAACTGGCTCTTTTTGTGAGCTTAAGATCTTGTAAGATCGATGCCTTGGCACGAATGGTGACGTTGTAGCTTCGGAACCGCCCAAAAGGCATCCAGCCAAATGACATATCCCAACAATGCAGATCGCGATAGATATTGAAAGAGGTCATGACCACTTCCTTCTGTTTGAAATCGTACCCCGATTGAAAGGTGACTTTCCATTTTGGCGTAACACTGAAGTCGCCATGTAAATTCAATGTGCTTGTGATCTGGCTCTGCATTCTTCGTGTACTGGAGTTGAACGATTTTGCCATATTGAAACTGAACGATGCCGCAAGGTTCCATGGGATGTTAAAGTCCACAAATGCGTTTGGATCTGAGCTGATTCGAGCTAAGGCTTGTGCCTGTTCGGGAGTCATACCCGCTCCTGTCATTTCTTTTCTTAAAGAATCAATATTGTTATTACGTGATTTCGCAGCCTTAGGATTCAGACTATAGTCAAAGGAAAGACCAAAGTTTGTCAGGCGCGCAAGGCTACCGTCTTTAATGGCGTAGCGATTGACACGGACACCATTTTCGTTGACCGAATAAGGATCAAATGTACCGTTGAAGTTTACATTCATCTTTTGGTCGAAAAAAGCTGTACGGCCAGAGAAAGTAATTGGGGACAACTTTAGCGAGTCGGCCACAAAGTTGTAATTTCCACTGAACGTCAGACCTTGAAGAATAGGGATTTTCTTCATACCGCCATCCGTGGTGTCAGATTTACTTTTGACCTTTGCTTCGATATTATTGTCAATGGAGAAACCTATCCCCGCAGATTTTCCTGCGGAAGGGGAACCGTAGACACCCTGGCTAAAGATTGAGTATACATTTCTGTTTCCATATTGATCGTTATAATGCTGATAGAAACCATATTTTGGATCCGAAAAGTCGGGTCTATAGTTCAGGTTGATTGACGGTGTAACAACGTGTCTGATCTGCTTAAGGTTACCTATTTTAGGGAAATAATTACCATAAACCTTGGTCGAAAGTCCGGTCGATACCGAGTAATCGTATGCACGATTGAATCCCTGAACGGTATCGATACGTTGTTTATAACCTGCAGCGGTATTGTCGATGCTTTGTCGCGTACTTTGTAAATACCAACGTTCGGTATAGTTTACACTGGTATTGAACTGGAAATATTTAAAAGCATTGAGTGATAGACTGATTGGAATATTGTGTTGGAAACCATTTTGGAATTTTTTGAAACCTCCTGGTTTAAACAACAATGTATCAATGGTACTGACCGAGTTTTGCGCCTGGAAACTATAACCGACATTGATGCGTTGATACCATTTTTGTTCACCGACACGGTCTTTGCTGTCAAATGGATTAAAAGAGGATACGTTTAAGCTGATGTTGGGTAAACTCATCTGTATACTGCGTGTAGCCATGTCCTGGTTATGCGTTAAGCTGGCCGTGAGGTTTACCTTACCATCGGCAAATACTTTTCCATAACTGATGGACGATCCCATACGGTTACGGGCAAGATTTTCATAGGTATTTTGTGTACTTCCGGTTCCGGTATTTTGAAAGAAAGAACTTGTACCAAAGTTAACACTTGCAGAGAAAGATGTTCCTGGATTGGCTTCCTGCCGTTGGGTATGGTTCCATGTGACGTTAAAATCCTTATTAGAGCCGTAATTGGATGTTCCTTCAATACCTGTTTTGGTATTGGCGTAACGGATATTAAAACCACCGTTAAATTTGTAGTTGACGGTATAGCGCGTATTGATGGAAGCTTCCCACGAACCTTTAGAATACAAGGAACCTCTAATCTCACTGTCCCAGTAATCGTTGAAGGCCAAATACCAACCGATATCCCGCATGGAGAATCCTCTGGTATAATCTTCTCCAAAAGAAGGGAAGAGAAACCCGGATGCTCTTTTATCTGGTTTTGGGAAAAATGCAAATGGAAATGCCACGGGCATCGGTACACCCATCACGACAAGGTAGGCCGGACCAGAAATAATCTGATTTTTAGTGACAATTCCTTTGGTGATATGAATTCCAAAATGGGTATGTGGATAAGGTAGATTACAGGTACTATATAATCCCTTGTAAATAGACATTTCGTCGTAGATATTCTTTCGCACAATATTGGCCTGGATAAATCCACCATCAACTTCGGTCATAATACCGTAGGTATTTCCCTCTTGTTTTTCGTAATCATAATAAAGTGAGTCTACTGTTTTCGGTGATTCACCATTACCCATGATGACAATAGGACGCCCTACATATTTACCACTTTTGTCGTAGATCCCAGAAGCAAAAATCTTTTTCTTGTTTCGATCAAGACGGATATAATCGGCAGAAAGTTCAAAATCTTGGTACTTTACTTTTGCTCCGCGATAAAGGTGACTGATATTCTTGGCAACTTCAGATTTCTGCGAGTCAACCGCAATAATGCTCACTTCGGCCTGCAAACCACTTCCTTTTTTCTTGGTTGTATCGTTTACAGATTTGGTCGTATCTGCAGTTTTCGATTTACTCGTATCTTGCGATTTATTGGTCGCCGAAATAGGATCTTTACCTTGAAGTCCGTTCTGTTTTAATGGAATATTACTTTGAGCAAAGCTAGCATTGCTCATTGCAAGAATGATAAATAGTGTTAAAATGTTGATTAACGACTTCAAAATTAAAGACAAATGTTATTTTTGTGAAATAATGTTAAACTTCGAGAGACAAAATTAGTCAAAAAAGCAATAGAAAATATGTTAAATATCGTTATCTATTAAAGAAATAATATTGACGCATTTTGATTCGTTTATAGTAGAGCAAATAATTATTCAATGAAATCAGATTTAAGAATTAGAAAATGGTGTAGTGTTGTGTCCGCTACTTTGGGATTTTTTTTATTGAATTCTTTCACATTAAACAATGGGCAAGCAGTGCCTCCAGACTACCAAATAAAAACGATTGTAATTGATGCGGGCCATGGCGGTAAAGATACCGGAGCACAAGGGCGGCGATCGTTGGAGAAAAATGTAGCCCTTGAAGTTGCGTTAAAATTGGGAAAGCAGATTCAGAAAGATATTCCGGGTATCAAGATCATCTACACGAGAACGACGGATGAATTTGTTGAGCTTTACAAACGTATTCGCTTGGCGAATGCCAATAAAGCAGATTTATTTATTTCAATACACTGTAATTCCAGTGGTGCTAGCGCACATGGTACCGAAACATTGGTCTCTGGCTCGCATCGTTTGGGACAGCAAGATGCTGCAGTTCGTGAAAATGCGTCCTTGTTACTGGAATCAAACTATAAAGAAAATTATCAAGGATTCGATCCAAAAGACCCTGAAAGTGCTATCATCTTCTCCTTGATGAAAAACCGATTCCGTGAAAAAAGTATTCGTCTGGCGCAGATGATTGAAGGTGAGTATGTGAAGGCAGGGCGATATAGTAGAGGATTCTGGGAGAAAGGCTTAGCTGTATTGGCGGAAGCAGGTATGCCCGCTGTGCTTACAGAAATTGGCTTTATTAGTAATAGAGAAGAAGAGAGCTACCTATTGTCTGATGAAGGGCAGCAGGAAATTGTCAATAATTTAGTTTCGGCTCTGAAAATTTATAAAAATTCTGTAGAACGCTAAACAGATTTGCTTTTATGCTGTTTTAAACTTAAATTAATGATCATTACTAAATAGATTATTTGTGAAAATTTCAAACGAGACAAAAGTCGGCATATTAGCAACAGTTGCGATAGTTTTATTATTTATTGGCTATAGCTTTCTAAAAGGAAATGATGTTTTTAGCAGCGACAACACATATTACACAACTTATGAAGCTGTCGATGGCCTAACTCCATCAAAACCTGTTTTAGTAAATGGTTATCAAATCGGTCGTGTATCAAAAATGATTCTCCTACCTGATGGCAAAATTAAGACAGAGTTCAAAATACACTCCCATTATGACGTTCCAAAGAATACAATTGCGCGGATTTCAAGCACAGATTTGTTGGGAAGTAAGGCCATTGTTTTCGAAATGGGTAACAGTAAGGAATTGGCAAAGGATGGAGACTTTTTAGCTTCAGGTGTCCAACCGAATATTATGGATAAGGTTGAACCCATTCAAAAACGGATTGAAACAATTACCATTAAACTGGATTCAACATTATCGGTTGTCAATAATGTCTTAGACAAACAGTTTCAGGATGACTTTAAAAGAAGTATTCATAGCATTTCCACTTCTTTGAAAAATGTAGAAGGCATCACCAAAGATGTCGAAGGTCTAGTGGGGGATGAAAAGGGGAGACTCAATCGAATCATGGCCAATCTCGAATCAATTACATCCAATTTTTCACAAAATGGCGAGAAAATCAATGCGATCATGTCTAATCTGAATAATATTACCGATAAGGCCGCCCGATTGGATTTTGAACATACCATGAACAAAGTAAATGCCGCAGTCAATGATTTTCAGGAGATCACGGGAAAAATCAATAGTGGTAAAGGATCTATTGGTTTATTGTTAAATGACGAAGCGTTATATAATAATCTCAATAATGCTTCAAAGGAAATGGATAATTTGATGAAGGATGTGAAAGAGAAACCCGGGAAATATATCAAACTTTCCATCTTTGGAAAAAAAGGCGAGAAATAGATTTAGCAATCAGATCAAATGGGATACATAAAAAAGCCTGCATATTGCAGGCTTTTTGTTTTTATATGTCCACTCCCTGAGTAACGCTTTTTGGAATTTAAACAGGTGAAGGCCGACTTTGTCAGTTGCGAAAATACCTGATTTTACAAGCGGATTTTGCACATCTCGTTATAAAGTTTCCTTAAGCCAGGTAAAGAATTCTCTTTGCCAAACTTGTGCGTTTTGTCCTGACAGTACCCAGTGATTTTCATCAGGTAGGTAGACCAGGCGGCTCTTAATTTTTTTGAGCTGAGCCAATTGGAATGCCGCTAACCCTTGTCCGATTGGAACACGATAATCTTTTCCGCCTTGAAAGATTAAAATTGGTGTGTGCCAATTATTTGCTTTTTCAATGGGGTTGAATGCGGTATAGGATTTCTCATTTTTGCTATCCCAGTACGCCCCACCCAGTTCGTGATTGGCAAAAAAGAGTTCTTCTGTGGTACCGTACCAGCTTCTCATGTCGAATAAACCATTGTGCGCAATGAACGTTTTGAAACGGTTTTGATGCACTCCAGCTAGTTGATAAACAGAGTATCCACCATAACTAGCTCCAATCGCCGCGCGGCGTGTTGTATCTACATAAGACTCTTTGGAGATATCGTCTATGGCGGCCAAGTAATCCCGGATTGGCTGACCGCCCCAGTCCTGAGAAATGGCTTCATTCCATTTTACACCCCAGCCAGGCATACCCCTGCGGTTTGGAGCGATGACAATATAGCCTTGTGATGCGATCAATTGTAAATTCCAACGGAAGGAGTAAAATTGCGTCAGTGCGGATTGAGGGCCGCCTTCACAGTAAAGTATGGTTGGATATTTTTTTGCAGGGTCAAAGTTTGGCGGATAGATTACCCATGAAAACAGATCTGCTCCATCGGATGCCTTTGTAATACGCTTCTCAATTTTGTTTTCGCTGATGCTTGCATATTTTGCATCATTGACTTTAGTGACCGGAGTTAAAGATTTGGTTTTTAGATCAAAGCTGAAGATTTCGGTTGCACGGGTAAACTTTGTAGAGCTAACAATTAATTTGTCAGCTACTTGGCCTACAATACCGGTGATGTCAAAGTCACCTTCTGAAATTTGATGTATTTTTGGTAAACTTTTAGCTTTGATATTGGTCGGTACTTCAAGTTCAAATAATTGAACTGTGCCTTTCGTTGCAGCTGTAAAATAGATTTTCCGGTTGTCGTTGCTCCAGATAAAACTATTGACGGTACCATCCCAATGTGCTGTTAGGTTAAGTCGAATCGAGCTATTCTTATCAAATAGCATGATGTCATTTTTGTCCGATTCATAACCATCGGTCTTCATGCTGAGCCACGTTAGGCTTTTCCCATCGGGAGAATAGGTTGGGGCTGTATCATACCCATTCATTCCTTCTGTCAGGTTAGACGTCGTTCCGCTAGCGAGATCATAGCGATAAATATCGGTGTTGGTACTGACAGCATAATCTGTTCCGAATTTCTTTTTACAGACATAGAGCACTGCCTTGCTATCGGGAGACCAGGCAAAATCTTCTGCGCCACCAAATGGTGCCTGAGGGCTGTAGAAAGCTTGATCCTTTAATAGGTCTACCGGCTCGCCAACTTTACCATCAATATAACTCGCCACAAAAGGATGACTGAATTTGCCATCATTGAAGGTATCCCAATGTCTGTAGTCTAAGTTGTCATAGATATAAACGTCCGACTTTGGTAGTTCGGGATATTTATCTGTGCTGTGGTATTTTTTTACGAGCACGGACTGGCTGAAGAGTATTTGTTTTCCATCAGGAGAAAACTTGACATTTTCTAAAGCAATATCGCCATTCGTCAATTGAACTGCTTCAGCCTTAGATAGGTTCTTCTTCCATAACTGCCCCTTTAACAAATAAATGACGTCGCCATTTGGTTCGATCTGAACGACTGTTTCACCACCTTTTTGGTCGGTGAACTGACTGCTAGTCCCGTTTGTGAGTGAAACTGTATAGAGATTTTTTTCACTTGAATTGCTCTCCAGATTATAATTGGAAACACCGTATACCAATGTTTTGCCGTCTGCAGAAAGTCCTTCGGCCGAAACACGACCAAGGTCCCAAAGTGTAGTTGGGTTGATCGGTTGTGGCGATTCCGACACTAATTTGGAGTTATTTTTTCCGTCTTTGCTTTCTTGCGCATTGCTTAGGTTACACGCCATAATCGCTAATGTAAGTATTGTAAGTTTTTTCATCTGTTTAAACATATCTATGCCGCTGAAAAATTTCTTCGCAAGTTACAGAATTTGGTCATAAATGCTAAGTCGAGTAAAAAAATAGCCATCTCTTTCATTTAGAAATGGCTTATTAGAATTGTAAATCCTTATTTTTTTAATAGTATCTGAATTAATACCCAATAAAGTCGAAGACGTTGTTTATTGATCCACATGGCTATTATCAAATTGATACCAGTTTATTTTTGTTGAAACGCGCATCAAAATCGCCAAAATGATAAAGATGCCAATTGTTCCAGCGATAAGGGAATAATCCCGAAGTTGCATGAGGATATAGATAAAAAGATAAAATAAAGCCAGAATAGAACTCAGCAATAGCGCCGATTTCTGGTCTTTGGTAATTGATTTAATGAAACTGCCAATCAACATAACTGTAGCGACTGAAGCCGTTAAGTAAGCTAGATTAAATCCAATATGCTCGGATAGCGCGAGCAGCAATGTATAGAAAAGAACCATAGCTGCTCCAATCAGAATATATTGGATGATATGGATCCGTTTTTTCTTGATCACCTCGGTGAATAGGAGCGAAGTAAAGGTCAGGATGATAACTAAAATACCATATTTGGCGACCCGTGTTGTTTTTTGATAGTTATTGATATCTGGTAGGAAGTTAATTGTAATCATGTCTGCGTTATCCAATAGGTTATTTGCAGAGGCAATTGTAGTGCTGACGGCTTGTGCTGGCTTTTGCTCATTGCCCTCATTTCCATTTTCGAGGTTGTTATCGAACTGAAAGATCGAACGGGCATCGCCTGTCCATTGTTGCGGCAGCTTCCGACTGAAAGAAGGGATTTCCCAGGAAGCCGAAAAATTGGAGGTTTCGGTATTACGTTTGCCCGGTAAGAATGCACCTGTGAAACTTGGATTAGCCCAGTTACCCTTAGCCTGGATGTTTGTCTGATCACCCAGCGGAAGAAAATTCAATGATTTGGATCCTTTTAGATTTAGTTTTATCTTAAAACGATTGTCTGTTTTCTGCGGATCCAAAGGTACAGGACAGACTAAATTTTGCGTAAATAATTTGAGATTATTAAAGTCTGGGTCGAAAGTCAATTCATTGCCATCCCAATTCAAGGATGGGCGCTTGCCTAAGCCTTTAAAATCCTGGATGCCGAAAATAAGCTTACTGCCTTTCCAGTCAATTTGCTCATTTGGGATCTCGAGTTTTTCTAGGGATATTTTGTCAAAAGAACCGTCTAATGTGATGTTGCTGTTGTAAACTACGGCATTATAAATACCTCGAGAAAGATGCTGTGGCGTTATATCGGTTGTGATATTGGATGTTTTGGGTAAGACAAATATCCATTTCAGCTCTTCTCTAAGGTTCGATTTTTCGGCTTTTTCGGCAGAAAGTGGTATAGTCTCGCGATAGGGGATAGCCAACACAAGACTGGAAATAACCTGCTCCTTTCCCCAGTTTAATGCAATACCGCCAGAAACTTCCTGTTCCCTATTTTTCCGTTCTTCTATTAAATCGCTTATTAACGAAAGTGGAATGAGCAATATCAGGGAAAGAAAGAAAATGACAAATAACTTTAGGACAGTGGAATTACTGATTTTCTCAAAAAATGACGATTGCTCTATCGATGATGAATTGTTGTAGTCCATGATTTTAGTTGTTTAAATCTATTTGAATATTTTTACTGTATAAGGCAATTTGAAGCTCCGTTAATTGCCAATGAAGGATTTCTTTAAATTCTAAATGATGGAAGTTTTGGAGCGATCGACCTTTCTGAAAATGTCTTTTGTAATAACCGAAATGCTCGGGAAATAAGATTCCGCCAATAAAAATCATTGCCATAAGATAGAGGCTGATCTTTCCATTACCAAGTAAGAGGAATTGCATGGCAATTTCATCTTGTATCTCTGTTCCGGTTTCAGTCAGGATATGAAATACATCGTGATTTTCCAGTTTGGGCATGACATCGAAACCTTTACTTTCATAAAAGAGCCCCAGATTATGGCCGATGCTTCCAACGGGGTAGGTCATAAAATTTGCCTTAGATATTCCCCAAGCTTTTTTGTTCCATTTAAAGATGTCTGCATATACTTTGGAAGACCAATTATAGAGGTGCAGCATCAGTTTTAATCGAATTCCTTTCATTTAATCATGTTTTAAAAGTACTTTTATTTTCAAAGTAAATGAATAAAAAAATTATTTGTATTGTTGCTTTATTAAATTTTCAAGTGCAATAAGGTGATTTTCAAAGGCTTTAAGTCCTTTTGTCGTTCTTTTGTATCGGGTGTTCGGCTTCCGGTCTACAAAGCTTTTTTCGACACTAATGTATTCCTCTTTTTCCAATGTTTTTAGGTTGGAAGCAAGGTTACCGTCGGTTACGTCCAACAATTCTTTCAATGAATTAAAATCATATTCTTCATTGGCAGCGAGAACACTCATAATTTGGAGGCGAACCCTGTTTTCAAATATTTTGTCATATAAGGAAAGATCTAATTTCACGATTCGTACTTTTTGTAAACGATAAAACCATAGATGATGTGTAGCACACCAAATCCTAATCCCCACAATAATAAGCCGTTGTCCGGGAAACATATACCAATCAAACCCAGGCAGATTTCCAGTATACCCAGGCCTTTTGCTTCTGCAAAGGTATAGATGCTACCCGCAGTCAGTGCCAGTCCATAAAAGATCAGGAGCATAGCAGCAATCAGCTGGTAGTAGCCTTGGACAAAAAACAACAAGGAAATCATGCCACCCGTTAGTAAGGGGATTGAAACTGCAAATAAAAGAGATTTGCTTGTAATGTTCCAAATCGACTGCTTATTTTTTCTCGCTTTTTTACGTGCCATTAGCCAGCCGGTCACCAGGGATGATAAGAGGACGATGAGCGCAATCATTAAAAACAGTAGGGGCTTATTCAGATTTTCGCCCAAGAGTAGCGCGGTACTTTCGGGTTGCTGTAGAATATAGTATCCCAATAGTGTTCCCAGCAAAGCATAACAGCCCATGAGTACACCTGATAATCCGCTTATTGAAACAAATTTGGACGATTTTTCCATTAATGATCTGATCTGTCCAAGTTCTCTAAATAAATCTTTCTGTTCCATAAAAGTACTTTGATATTCAAAGTAAATGAATAATAATGAATTATGCAAGGGGTTGGGAGAATATTGAAAAAAAATAAAAAAAAGAGTAGAAAATACTTGCAGGATATAGGTTTGGTTTCTATCTTTGTGGCATCAAAAGAAATCCTAATGCGGAAGTGGCGTAATTGGTAGCCGCACCAGACTTAGGATCTGGCGCCGCAAGGCGTGGGGGTTCGAGTCCCTTCTTCCGCACTTGATGTCCTCCCGAACTTAAAACCTCGGGAGGATTTTTTTATGAATGCGATATAGCTAAAAAGAGTATGAATATTTCACACGAGAATGTAGATGCAATCAATGCGGTAGTCAACGTCGCATTAGCACCTGAAGATTATAATCCTCAAGTCGACAAAGAGATTAAAGCGCAAGCTAAAAAAGCAAAATTACCAGGTTTCCGTCCAGGTCAAGTTCCTGTGGGACATATCAGACGTACTTATGGTAAATCTATTTTATTTGACGAGATCAATAAATTAGTGAATGAGAAAATCACCAATTATATTGCTGAAAATAAATTAGAAGTTTTAGGTCAACCACTTCCTTTGGAAGATGATGCACAATACAGCTGGGATTATAAAGACAATTTCAACTTCAAATATGAAATTGGTCTTGCTCCTGCTTTTGAATTGCCTTTTACTGCTGAGACTGAATTTACTTCGTACGAAATCAAAGCTGATGAAGAGACATTGGCAGATCGTATCAAGAACTTGCGTCGTAGCTATGGAAAAATGACTAATCCAGAAGTATCTGAAGAAGGTGATGTATTATATGCAACATTGAAACAAGATAAAGAGGAAGGTCTAGAAAAAACAACTTCTATCCGCACAGATATCGTAGAAGATGCTAAGATCAAAAAATCATTAGTTGGTCTTAAAAAGGACGATGTTGTTAAGATTGATGTTAAAAAAGCATTCAAAACTGAAGATTTAGCACGTATCTTAGGTATCACTGAAGAGGAAGCAACTGCTTTAGACGTCACTAAATTTGAATTGACTGTTAAGAATATCAACCGTTTAGAGGAAGCTGATCTAAACCAAGAATTTTTCGATAAATTATTCGCAGAAGGTGAAGTAACAGAAGAAGCTCAATTCACAGAAAAAGTGAAAGAAGAAGTTGAGAACTTATTCAAACAAAATTCAGATCAAAGATTACGTAATGATATGTATACTTTTGGTATGGAGAAAGTTGATGTATCTTTCCCTGAAGAATTCTTGAAAAGATGGTTGAAAGCAACTAACCCAAGCATTTCTGAAGAAGAATTGAACGAAGGTTTTGCTGACTTCTTGAACAACTTGAAATGGACAATCATCGAAAACCGCGTTGTTACTGAAAATGGTCTTGAAGTTAAATATGATGAAGTTATCAATTTAGCAAAAGAACGTATCTACGCGCAAATCAAGATGTATAACATCAACGAAGAACCTTCTGATGAGCAGTTGAACCAATTTGCAATTCAATTGTTGCAAGATAGAGAGCAAGGTAATCGTTTGTTCGAAGAAGCTAAAGCTTTAAAAGTATTTGATCACTTGAAAGGTTTAGTGAAATTGAATGCTACGGACATTGAATACAAAGAATTTGAGAAATTAGCATAAGCGAATTTTTTAAATAAAAAAAGAGTCCTTCCATTTATTTGGAGGGACTTTTTTATTGCAGTCCGGTAGCGGATTATACACTATTCGTTTATAGTTGTTCAGCTCATCCACAGATCGCCTGTATAGGAAGTTATATGACGCTGGAAAAGGTCGACTGGTGGAATCGAGGCGGAGCTCAGAATAGGCGCAATGCGGTTGGGATTAAAGGTGGACTGCCAGAATTGAAAGAAGCCTACTGGAATGGCAAGAGACCTATTGAAATAGCAAAGGGATTATTCAGCAAGCTTAATTGACCTTGCTTTTCTTTGTTTCAACAGGAGCTGTTGTAATCGTCTTCTTACCAAAAGGGAATAGCCTTTTCAAGAACTCCGAGAAGGTGTTGAATTCTTGCCGATAGAGTAGTCCGAAAGCACTAATATATTCGCCGTCATTGGGGCTAAGAAGAAAGTTGCGTGTATTTAGGCGATTGGAAGCACGTAGGACCAAGCGTCCATCCTTTCTTAAATAAAACATAGCCTCGGCATCGGTTGAGACCCGATCCGAAAACACATTCAAATCTGTTAGCGCCTGACTTCTACGGTCGGAGATACCGCCTGTCAAAACAAGTCTGTCGTTGAATAGACGTAGTGAGGCAGATGCGTCATTTAAAGATTTGATATTAATATCAAAGAAATTGATGTTTAGCGATTGGGCTATGATGTTGTTGATTTGGTTGAATGCTATTTCAGTTCCTGCAGATAGCAAAGTGTTATTGACTTCTTTACCAAAGTCTGTCTGTGTGCCAGGTGTAAAACTTCGTCTCACGATTAGACTAAGCGCCTGTTGATTGACATTGTTGGCATCTGAAAAGTATCCCTGCAGTTCATCCTTAACTCCGGGGTTTTGTGGAAAGTTGATGTCAAACGTGATTTCCGGCTGACTTAACTGCCCTTTTAGGATCATATCGGCCTGTGCCAATACACGTTCAGGGTTTTCTTCCCGGCCTGCAGCATTATACAACGGTGCTAAGCTTGTTCTTTGTTGGTAGATGGCATTGATATTAATGTTCGCTTCAGTTGGGTTTCCCGCCCATCGTACTGTTCCGCCTTCTTTGAGATCAAAAATCTTGTTGATATAATCTTGAGCGGTGAAATTGAATTTTCCGCTGTTTATAATAAAATCCCCAAACATTTCAAAATCTCCCAATGAAGATATCCGCATGTTGAGATTGCTATTTCCCCTTCCTGATAACTCGCCCATACTGGAGAATAGATTTATTTCTGCATTCGGGTTGATCAAGAGGTCCATATTCATCGTCAGACCGTTGAAATCTCGTTTCTTAACGTTTTTCTTTGTTTTGGTCGAGTCTTTCTCAATAAAGTAGATAAAGTCCGTATCTGATATTGTACTGGCACTATTAAAGGGAATATTAATAACGGTGTTTTCTTCGGATTTAGCCCGTATATTGATATTCATGGCAGACGTTAGTCCTTTAAACTGAAAAGTGCCCGAAGCGTAAGCAGTGCCATAATATACATTATTGTCCTTTATTGTGGTATTTAATACCAGGAAATTCTTCGTCTCTGCAGTTACATCGATATCGGGATCACTCAGTTTGTTGAGATCTACAACGCCATCAATGGTTGCTATATTGTTTTTGGGATCGTATACTTTTAGCCCTGTGAGAAAAATTCGGTTATTGGTAACCGAAATTTCGTCAGAAAGTCGGTAGGGTGTTTTGAGGTAATTGATAACCATCGAAGCATTATCCAATTTTCCGGAACCTGTAATTTTGGGGTTCAGGATATCGCCTTCGATATCGAGGTCTGCATTGACCTTGCCCTGAATATTGGATACCAGGCTTCGTAAAAAGGGCTGGAAAACAAACACATCTGTGTTTACGAGTTTAGCTTTGAGATTAAGCTTATTGTTTTCACTTAAATGGTTATAGGAACCTTGTAACTGAATTAATTTATTTCCTTCCTCTATCTTGCTGTCTAGTTTTACCAGTTGATTCTCGGGGTCGTAGTTGGCACTCAGGGCTAGTGAGCCGATGGGAATATTGTTATAGAGGATAGGTGAAGTTTTTATATTGGCTACAACAAATGCAGCTTTGAATACAGAATTAACTTCAATATTTCCGTTTAAGTTGCCGGAGAGATTGATGCCATGTGGCTTGGTAATACCATTTAAGGATGTAAGATTAAAGTCCTGAAATTTGAGATTGATCTGATCACTGACTTCGTTTGACAGGATGCCATCGATATGAACTTTTTGTTCGTCATGACTCAGCGTCAGTTTTTCAAAGTACCATTTTCCTTTCGATATTTTCAATTGCGCATCATTATTGACAAGCCACCGCTCTTTATTGATTAAGATATTCGATGGATAGAAATTGATATAGGCAGGTTTGGCATGGGCAAAGCGTATAACGCCATTGAGATCCAGACTATTGCTCGCTTCAAGTTCCGACATTTTGATGTTGAATTGTAAACTGTCGTTTGCCAAGGTGTTTGAAATATTGACGTTTTTAATATAGGTACTGTCGGTAAAATTGATGCGATCGATGGAGGTCTGCAATTCCATATTTTTCAAATTGGCATTTTGATCCACAATCAGGTGAGTTAGTCGAATACCATTGTATTTGAATTCAGGTGCGTAAAAATTAAAACTGGCCGTTTGTTTTTCACTTTCAAATTTTGCATTGAGCGTCGCACCACTGTCTAGAGCAATGTCTTTTCGGAAGAATGTTGCGATCGGTTTAAAAGAAGTTATATTAATATTCAGGTCAAAGTCCTGGCGATTAAAAATGTTGTTTTCAAACCCGATTGCCGGAGCGTAGCGCATAGCTAAAGCTTTAAAATAAGGAACGATTGTATTGAGGTCTATTCTTCCTTTAAGATCAATGTGTCCGATAGCCGACTGCAAGGTAAGGGAGCGTGCATTTTCATCTCCTTCGGCAAGGAAATTGATATCGCGGATGACGAATTGACCCTTAGAGGAAGTGAAATTGACACTGTCTGATTTAAATTCACCGGTAACATTATTGATGTTGTCCCCAATTAAACTGGTGTGGAATTTCGTGTTAATAATATTGATGGAATCCCCCTGAAAGAAGTTGAGCTTTTTTAGATTCGCTTGTTGGATATCAGCATCCAGGTGATAGTTGGGTTTGACAGACCAATCGATATCTGTGGTAAACTGTAGTTTTAAATTTGGATCATATATTTGCCCTGAAGCAAGAACTAACTGTTTAGCTGTATTTCCTTCAATTTGTATATGTTGATAGCTGTAATTCTTGAAATTGAAATTACTGAGATCTCCTTTTATCTTTAAGCTCAGTTTCTTGGGGTCGGTACCTGTTCCGTCAACCTGTAGGTTGAAGCCTGTAGTTCCCAGATCTTTTAGTTTTGTTATCCTACCTACATCGAACTTTTTAGATTGAAAATTTCCCGCATATTTTATTTCCTTCTGGATATCCAATAAGGCGTCCGCTTCAACATTACCGATTGCAGTCGTGAATACTCCCTTGGTCTTAAATTTATTGTATAGGCCATTTAGGCTACCTTTGAATGAAAATTTGTCGAATATCTGAACAATTTCAGGGAGTTTAAAATTTTTTAGATTGCCGAGATCGCTAATAACGTCATTTAAGTCTTTGTGCTCAGATGAAATTACTACACTGGGAACAATAAATTTAGTTTTGTCAATATCAGGTAGACCGATAATCTGAAGCTTACCTGCCAAACTGGTTTTTTTTCCAATTGTTAAATCGACCTGTGATGCGTTGATGGAAGATACCGTTCCTTCTAAATTTGCGCGCTTGATATTCACGTCAAATTTGACTTGGTGCATAGGAGAGGAAAAGAAAGCAATATCCTCGGAGTGAATACGGGAGTCCCGAACACGAAGTTTTACATGAACTTTATTGATGAAGTCCGAAAAATCGTCAAAGCTGTTGTAGCTAAGCTTGATGTAATTTTTGAATGTAGAACGGTTGGTGGCTAGCATAAGCTCGCTGAGTTCAATGCTTGTCTTGCTTACTGTCGTTTGTCCAAGAAGGCCTTTGATCACTAGACCTTTCTTTTCGCGCAGATTGAATGTCTTTATGTTCGCCGAAATTTGATTGGAATCTATTTTTATCTTATCAAAATGGGCGTTAAGTTTGGAAATACCTAAATCTCCAAAATCGACCACTTTATTGTAATGCTTACGTCTATGATTAACATAGCTAAATGTATTGTTCTTAATAATCAGTTCCTTTATATCGAAGATGATTTTTTTTGAACTTTTCTTTTTTTCTTTTTTAGGTGGGTTAAAGTAACGGATTAAAAATGAGATATTGGAGCTGTCCTGAAATTGCTCAAAAGTGGCTTCGGTATCTTCAATGGTTAGTTTGTTGATCACAATTTTGTTCAATTCAATGAATTGAGAAAGGTTGACGTTGGCTTCTAACCTTCCTGATTTTAATATTTCTTTTCCTTGTGGACTATAGAGTTGAAAATCTTCTACTACAATAGATTTAAAAGGTTTGAAATAGATGCTTTTGAGGCTTATTTTAGTGTTTAGTTCGTTGGATAAATAGTCGACAGCTTTTTGGGCAACATAATTTTGTACCGGTTTCAACTGTAGTGATAACGCCAATGCAAGCAGTATAATGAATATACTACCAAGGACTATTGACACTATTTTAATTATTTTTTTGATACTTTTGTATTAAAATTTATTACCTCAAGCTATGGCTATTATTTTAGGGATTGAATCCTCTTGTGATGAAACCTCCGCTTCTATCTGTATTAACGGTGAAATTCATTCAAATGTTATTGCAACTCAGGCAATCCACGCAAAATATGGTGGAGTGATTCCCGAGCTTGCTTCACGTGCTCATCAACAAAATATTATTCCAACAGTGGAAGAAGCCATTCGCCAAGCAAAAGTAAGCAAAAATCAAATAGATGCAGTGAGTTTTACGCGGGGGCCTGGATTATTAGGTGCACTTTTGGTTGGAACATCATTTGCAAAATCATTTGCACTTGCACAGAATATCCCTTTAATTGACATAAATCATATGCAGGCGCATATCCTGGCTCATTTTATTGAGGATCCAAAGCCGAATTTTCCGTTTTTATGTCTTACTGTTTCTGGTGGTCATACGCAAATTGTATTGGTGAAAGATTATTTTGAAATGGAACTTTTGGGAGAAACATTGGATGACGCGGCAGGGGAGGCTTTTGATAAAACAGCTAAAATCCTGAATCTACCTTATCCCGGTGGACCGCTTATCGATAAATTTGCAAGAGAAGGTAATTCAGCCGCTTATAAGCTGCCCGAACCACAGATTCCAGGTCTTAATTTTAGTTTTTCAGGATTGAAAACTGCGATATTGTATTTGGTTCAAGATCAATTGAAGCAGAACCCAGATTTTCTGACACACCATATGGCCGACTTATGTGCTAGTGTACAATCGCGTATTGTATCAATCCTACTAAATAAATTGAAGAAAGCAGCAAAGGAAACTGGTGTTAAGGATATTGCTATCGCGGGTGGCGTTTCGGCGAACTCTGGCCTGAGGCAAAGCTTAATTGAAATGGGCGAGAAATACAATTGGAGGGTGTTTATCCCAAAATTTGAATATTGTACCGATAATGCAGCGATGATTGCTATTGCAGGTTATCACAAGTTTTTAAAGAAAGATTTCGTTGGTCAGGACGTTGCTCCTATGGCTAGGATGCATCTGTAGTTAATACGGGTATATGAGTTTCCCCGGACACTGTCCTTCGGTGCCGGGGAAACTTAAACTTGTTTATTTATAAGGGGGAACTGTACCCATAGGCTTGTGCCGCAGAGGTAAATAAATTTTTCTTTGGCTGGTAAAAGTTCAGTTCATAACCCTCAGCACCCCAAAAAATGCTGATAAAACTAATTCCTTGCTCAGAACGCAATATGGTTAGTATCTGAAAAGCCTCGTTGTCAAACTGACCGCCATCATCAACACGCCAAGTGCTGATATCATCGTATAAAGCCGGGAAATCCAAATTGATCAGCTGTTCGTCCTTTGCGTAGGAAAATACAGCTAAAGCAGAGTCTTGTTGATTTTCAAACACCGTAAGATTAAACTCGGACTGATCACTGAGGATCGCAACTGTCGTACTTTTATTAATCTTCCTATTGTATTTCTTTTCAAGCTGCTCCTTGATCTCTGGAGAAGTTTCTTTTTGAACTTTTGTAAACTTCTCAATTTTATACTGATCTATAAAAGCTTTGTTGACAAGCATACCAAATTCGCCAGACTTGATCGCGTCACTAATTTTAAATAACGAACCTTCACTATTCGCAAAGTTCTGGGCGGTCTGTCTTCCGTTACTCTCTTTGTTGTCCATTTTATTCTGAACAAATTCAAGCGGGCTTACCTGATTTTCCACAATCACATAGTTGTATTTTTCAGGTCCTTCCATCGCTTGATCCATAGGTAAAGCGATAAGTGAATCTTTTTGTTGGTTTAAAAAACCAAAATATGGCGAAATAGTCTTTTCCTTGTTTTCGTGTTTGATTGCAGTTTTGGATTGATTTTGATTATTCCCGCAAGCATACAATGTAAGTAGAAAAATAGCTGAAAAAAGTGACTTCATAAGTATTTTGAATTTTTTTGTGAAATATAAGGCTTTCGCTCATCATAATGAAAAGATTTAAACTTTAATGTTATGATGAACTCTAAATTGAATATCTACCGCAAAGAATGGCTGGACGTTATTTTTGCTGGTCGCAACAAAATGTACGGTGCTTACGAGTTGCGAAATCTCTCTGATAGAGCAACAAATATGGGGTTAGGAATTGTTGTTTCTTTTGCAGTTTTGCTGATTGCAGGATCCTATACATATAATAAATATTTTAAGCAAACTGTTCCGGCCGTGATTTATGAAGTACGAGATATTGGACCCGACATGCTGGAAGAAATTCAAAAGAAGGTGGAGGAAAAAGAGGAGGTTCCTGAAGAACCTGTTATGATGCAGGAAAAAGCTCCGCAGCAAGTTGCCCAAGATGTATCCAAATTTGATTTGGTTCGGATGCCCGATATAAAAGTGACCGCAGCGAGCAGAGTTACCGAAGAGCTTGTGAGTCAGGATGAGTTGAAAAACCCCAATACAATGACCTCAAGGATCACATTGAAAGCAAATCCATCGGGGACATATATTGCGCGCGGTGAATTTGGTTCTTCAAAAAGAGATGGTGATATTACTGGTTCTAAAGATGGTTCATTATCGGGAGGCGGAACTGATGATAATGCTAACAATACATTTACATCAGTAGAAATTATGCCAACACCTGTGGGGGGACTGCCTGCCTTTATGAAGTGGATCGCCGAGAATTACAACTTTCCACAACAGGCCTTAGACCAAGGAGTTTCGGGTGTTATAGAGGTTTCTTTTGTCGTTGAGAAAGATGGATCACTGACAGATATTGCTGTTAAACGTGATATGAAATTTGGTACGGGAGATGCTGCTATAAACTTATTGAAGAAAGCGAAAAAATGGAAACCAGGAGTGCAAAACGGGCTTAAAGTACGTGTAGCGTATACTTTACCGATTCGTTTAAGTGCTGTTTCCCAATAAATGGTTCTTAACTTTATTTAACAGATCATCAATTAAACTTTCGATAGCCGAGACGACTCTTACTGATAAATAAGTTGAAAATGAGTACTTATTAAAAAGAGTGATTGTTGGTTTTATAAAAAATAAAGAAATGAAAAAGTTGATGTTAAGTTTGGCGCTATCTGGATTGATGTTAGCCGGTTTCGCTCAAGAAAAAAAAGATGTTAAACCAGAAATGAAAGAAGTGCAAGCTTCTATGCATAAACATAAAACAGGAAGAATGCACGATAGTTTTAAAAATAAAACTCCAGAGGAAGTTGCTAAAATGAAAACTGATCGCATGGATCAAAAGTTGAAATTTACAGATAAACAGCGTAAAGATATCTATGCTTTTAATTTGAAGCAAGCAAAGGATCATCAGAAATTAGCTGCTGAACGCAAAGAATATCGAGCAAAAGTGAAAAAACAACGTGTGGCAGAACATGAAAAAATGATGGGAATGTTAACTCCAGAGCAACAAAAAACGTTAAAGGATTCCTATGCTGAAAATCGTAAAATGCACAAAGAACATTGGAAAAGAGACGGACAGCTGAAAAGAAAGGACTTTAGAAAAGGAGAAGTGAATAAAACAAATGATGCTGAAGTAAAAGCTTCATAACAATTAAACAAGGATAGTTTTCATATTAAATAGTGGTGAGTGTTAGTAGAGGAGGGAACCATTGGTTCCCTCTTTCTTTTTTGTTATTCTTTATTTTTTTGATGTTCTTTCCATTGTTTAGAGAAAGATTTGTCTGCCAATTTTGGTAGTTCCCGTTGATCTCCCCAGGTTTTCTGAAAGAGTTTTTTGAGGAAGAAATTCTTGAATTTTCCGCCAAAGAAATCAATCAGTTTTCTTCGCATTATCCCGTAGGTGAACCACTGCCAGACTTTTTGTTCCGTTTTTGTTGCCAGCCCCTGATCAACTGAATCTTTTCTGTTGACGAGAAGCATGCGCTGTATGTCAATACCAACGGGGCAGACCTCGGTGCATTTTCCGCAGAGTGTGGAGGCGTAGCTCAGGTGTTTGAATTCCTTCATGCCATTTAAATGCGGCGATATCAACGATCCAATAGGTCCTTGATAAGTCGTTTCATAGGTATGTCCACCGATGTTCTGGTAGATTGGACATACATTCAGACAGGCGCCACAACGGATGCAGTACAAACCCTGACGTTGTTCTTTTTGCGCTAAGAGCTTGCTGCGGCCATTGTCAAGCAGTATAACATACATTTCTTCGGGGCCATCTGATTCATAAGGCTGTTTTGGCCCAGTGAGTAGCGTATTGTATACTGTTAGATTTTGACCCGTGCCATGTGTGGACAGGAGTGGCCAAAAGACTTCTAAATCTTGTACATTGGGAATGATTTTTTCTATTCCAACGACGGCGATATGTGTTTTGGGGAAGGTCGATGTCAATCGGGCGTTTCCTTCATTTTCGGTAATTGCTATACTTCCAGTTTCAGCAATTAAGAAATTGGCTCCAGTAATCCCAATTTCTGCCGATAGGTAACGATCTCGAAGTAATTCACGGGCCTTCATTGTAAGTTGCTCCGCAGATGCATCTAGTGGTGTGTCAAATTTTTCGTGAAAAAGCTTGGCAATATCTTCCAGGCTCAAATGCATGGCCGGTGTAACAAAATGATAGGGCTTTTGATCCAGCAGCTGAATGATATACTCGCCAAGATCAGTTTCTATGGCTTCAATATTTTTGGAAGCCAGAAAATGATTAAGCTCAATCTCTTCTGTCGCCATCGATTTTGACTTTACGACAGATTTTGCTTTTTTACGTGCAATGATCGAATAGATTTCGTCCAAGGCTTCCGTAGCATCATTGGCCCAGATTACTTTTCCGCCTCGAGCCGTGAAGTTTGCTTCAAATTGCAACAAATAGCGATCGAGATTTTCCATGACCTTCCATTTGATCAGGTTCGCTTTTATCTTACTATTTTCAAGGTCCGCAAATTTGCTCTTGCCTTTTTCGAAAGCCATGCTGTATTTGTCGATATTGTAATTGATAATATCGCGGTGTTTGGTGTCAAATGCTTTTTGCGCACTTTCCTTAATAAACGTATTAGCGGTACTCTCTGCCATCTAATCTGCTAATTTTTCACAAAAAAAGTTGGTAAAAATTACCAACTTTTAAATATACTGTTAATAAATTGTTTCTCGAAAATCGAGTTAAATAATTTATGCTTTTATCGCAATATTTAAGCTTAGCTCGTCCAGTTGCTCTTGGTGAATGGTTGACGGTGCGTCAATCATAACATCTCTTCCCGAATTGTTTTTTGGGAAGGCAATCACGTCGCGGATGGAATCTAAACCTGCCAATAAGGATACGAGTCGGTCAAAGCCAAAAGCCAATCCGCCGTGTGGGGGAGCCCCATAGGTAAAGGCTTCCATCAGGAATCCAAATTGTTTTTTTGCTTCTTCAGGGCTGAATCCCAAATGTTTGAACATGAGCGATTGAAGGTCTCTGTCGTGGATACGGATTGATCCACCGCCTACTTCTACACCGTTTAAAACAAAGTCATAGGCATTTGCTCTCACTTCTCCAGGGTTGGTATCTAAAAGTGGGATGTCTTCCGGTTTTGGAGATGTGAACGGATGGTGCATGGCATGGAAACGGCCACTTTCTTCGTCCCATTCCAATAGTGGAAAATCAACAACCCATAATGGAGCAAAGGTTTCTTTGTTGCGGAAACCAAGTTGTGACGCAACTTCAAGGCGTAATTCATTGAGTTGTTTGCGAACTTTGTCTGTTCCACCAGCCATAATTAACAATAGGTCGCCAGGTTTCGCGTGGAACGCTTCTGCAATTGCCGACAGTTGTTCTGGTGTGAAAAATTTATCAACGGACGACTTCACTGAACCGTCTTCATTCACACGCGCATATACCAAGCCTGTTGCGCCAATCTGTGGACGCTTGATAAAATCTGTCAATGCATCCAGTTGTTTTCTGGTATAATGTGCACAATTTTCCGCATTGATACCAACCACTAACTCTGCTGCATCAAATACAGGGAAACCTTTTCCTTTGGCAACCTCGTTTAGTTCAACAAACTGCATTCCGAAACGGATATCCGGTTTGTCTGATCCGTAAAGGCGCATCGCATCTGCGTAAGTCATACGCGGAACATTGCCTAAGTCGATACCTTTGATTGTTTTGAAGATATGTTTTGCAAGTCCTTCAAAGATATTTAATACATCTTCCTGTTCTACAAAAGACATTTCACAGTCTATTTGCGTGAATTCTGGTTGGCGGTCTGCACGCAAATCTTCATCACGAAAACATTTTACAATTTGAAAATAGCGATCAAATCCTGAAACCATCAATAATTGTTTGAAGGTCTGTGGGGATTGTGGTAACGCATAAAATTCTCCAGGATTCATACGGGAAGGTACGACAAAGTCGCGTGCTCCCTCCGGAGTTGATTTAATCAGGTATGGAGTTTCTACTTCCAGGAAGTTTTGGGAGTCAAGATAACGGCGTACCTCTTGTGAGGTCTTATGACGTAAAATAAGGTTTTCACGTACGGGGTTACGACGCAAATCCAGGTATCTGAACTTCATTCTGATGTCATCACCACCATCTGTTTCATCTTCTATTGTAAAAGGAGGTAATTTAGCGGCATTTAATATTTCAAGATTTGAAACCTTGATTTCAATATCTCCAGTGGAGATTTTAGCATTTTTATTAGAGCGTTCGATAACTTCTCCAGTTACCTTGATGACATATTCTCTTCCGAGCTCACGGGCACTTGCGCGCAAGGAAGCATCATCATCTGCATTGAACGTTAATTGTGTGATACCATATCGGTCTCTAACATCGATGAAAGTCATACCGCCCAAATCGCGCGATTTTTGAACCCATCCACTTAGGGTAACCGTTTTCCCTAAGTCAGCTAGTGTTAATTCTCCACAAGTGTGTGTTCTGTGCATATCGTTATGAAAATTATATTTGACGCAAAATTATTGGTTTTACTCGACAATAACGAATTCTGTTCAGGTTATTTGAGGAGCCTTCTCCCACTTTCTGCCACATCTTTTGTTTCTGTTTTTGACTCCTCCCACTTTGCCCCCTTTTGGGACAAAAATTGGCTAAAATTAAATTTCTAAAGAGGAAATTTTTACAATTCATTGCTGATTTTGATAAAAAAAGAGCAAAAAATCACTTCTGGCGTAATAGCTTATTTTTCAGGAAAATTGGCTTTTAACTGCTTGTAAATAAGGTTTTACATGTGTTTTTTTTGAAGTCGACTTCTGTTTGTTGTAGCGATTTGTTGATGTGGAAAACTTTTTTATGTTATAAAGTGGGGGAAAGTGGGAGAAAGTGTATACTTTTACATTTAAATTAGAATAGGATAATTGACGACATGACTCAGTTGATCGGAGAATTCGAATGCAAGTTAGACGCCAAAGGAAGAATGGTGTTACCAGCTGCGCTCAAGAGGCAAATGCCTCATGTAGAGCGGGATGGTCTTGTGGTGAATCGCGGTTTTGAGAAACATCTTGTATTTTATCCAAGGGAAGAGTGGGATTTGATGACGGCTAAACTGGCTAAATTGAATCAATTCGATCCTAAAGTTCGGGCGTTTGTCCGTGCTTTTACGCGTGGCGCTACGGAATTGACATTGGATGCTGCGGGTCGTGTTTTGTTGCCCAAAAGTTTGCTGGAATTTGCAGGAATAAGCACTGAGCTGGTTTTGGCTTGTCAATTTAATAAGATTGAGGTTTGGTCAAAAGAAGGGTATGAGGAATTGATGGGTGATGGCGGTGTAGAGGATATATCATCTTTGGCTGCGGAGGTAATGGGAGATATTAATTTTGGACTATAAGCGTATGGAGAATGTATATCATGTTCCGGTAATGTTACAAGAATGCATGGATGCTTTGGCTATTAAGCCGGATGGTATTTATGTGGATGTGACTTTTGGTGGTGGTGGCCATTCTCGAGAGATTCTGAAGAGATTAGGGCCGAAGGGGAAGTTGTTTGCTTTTGATCAGGATCCGGATGCGTTGGAAAATGCAATTGACGATCCTCGCTTTACGTTGATACACCAAAACTTTAGGTTTCTAAAGAATAGCCTTCGTTTGGAAGGTGTACGTTCTGTAGATGGTATTTTAGCAGATCTAGGTGTTTCTTCGCATCAATTCGATGCTGCAGATCGTGGCTTTTCTATTCGCTTTGATGCAGACTTGGATATGCGTATGGATCAGGTGGGCGATTTGGATGCAAAGTCGCTTTTGGCAACCTATTCGGAGGAGGATCTGCATCGTATTTTTGGTATGTATGGTGAAATCATGAACGCTAAATCGCTTGCGAAAACAATTGTTACTGCGCGTTTGTCACAGCCGATCCAGACTGTTGCTGAATTGAAAGAGGTGATTCAACGTATGGTTCCAAAGGGTAAAGAACATAAGTACCATGCGCAGGTATTTCAGGCTCTTCGTATCGAAGTGAATCGCGAGTTGGAGGCGTTGCAGGAATTTTTGTTGCAGACAGTTGATGTACTCCGTGTTGAGGGCCGATTGGCTGTGATGTCCTATCACTCTTTGGAGGACCGTTTGGTTAAGAATTTTATGGCCAAAGGTAAGTTTAAAGGGGAAGTTGAAAAGGATTTTTTTGGAAATGAAATTAAGCCATTTCATGTGTTGAGCCGTAAAGCAATTACGGCATCTGCACAAGAGTTGGCGATAAATAATAGATCGCGCAGTGCGAAACTGCGTATTGCTGAAAAGTTGAATTTGTCTTAAAAATGGAGCGAGAGGATGAGCAGAAATACGATAAGACAGAAAGAATTGAGTGAAGAAGTTCAGGAGGAACTGCAAGAAACTGTCGAGGAAAAGGCGGAAGAAACAGAAGCGTTTATTAAAACGCTTTTTACCGTTGGAGACCTTTCGTTAAATAAAATATTGCATTACTTGCCTTTCGGAGCTTTTGTTGCCTTTCTGATGTTACTGTATATTTCCAATCGTCATTTTGCAGAGCGAACTATTCGGAGTATCGATAAAGTGAGTAAAGAGGTAAAGGAATTGGGCTGGGATCATAAGTCTCTCTCTGCCGAACTGATGAAAATGTCTACACAGACAGAAATTGCCAAACGTGTCGATTCTTTGGGGTTGAAAGAGCGTGTGGAACCACCGATCAAGATTGAAGTTATAGAGAATAAAGAAGATAAATAGGAAGAGTTATGAGTATCAGAAATACGATTCTTGTGCGTGTCTATTTTGCTTTTGGGCTTATCGTACTACTTGCGTTTTTGGTATTTGGAAAAATGGCCAAGTTGCAGTATGTCGATGGAGAGCATTGGAAAGCTTTAGCGGATAGCCTTTCTATTCAGGAACGGGAGGTGGAAGCTGCTCGTGGTAATATTTATTCAAATGACGGAAGCTTATTGGCTACTTCGGTGCCTGAATATGAGCTTCGTTTTGATGCAATGGCGATTCCCGAAGAAGATGAAGAGTATTTCAATTTGAAAGTTGACTCCTTGGCTATTAAACTTGCTGATTTTTTTAAAGATAAATCATCTCGGCAGTATTTGACATTATTAAAACAGGCACGGAATAAAAAGCAGCGCTACTTGTTGCTCAAACGTAATGTGTCACACCAAGATTTAAAGCGGGTAAAACAATTCCCTTTACTTAAATCTGCACGTGTCAATAAAGAACGTTTTCCAAGTTGTTTGATTACAGATAGGCAGAATAAGCGTATTTTACCTTTTGTCAATCTCGCTGCGAGAACCATCGGTTATAAAAATGTGAAAGAAAATATTCATGTTGGTTTGGAAGGGGCATATGGCGAATATATCGACGGAAGAAGCGGAAAGAGGTTAATGCAGCGTATTGCTGGTGGGGTATGGATTCCTGTTAACAAAGATATTGAGGTTGCCCCGGTTGATGGGTCTGATATTATCTCTACTATTGATGTGAATATGCAGGATATGGCGCAAAGGGCTCTGGAGAAGCAGATGATTACGAGTAATGCGGATGAGGGCTGTGTTGTGATGATGGAGGTGAAAACAGGCGAGGTGCGTGCGGTGGCTAATTTTATGCGCGATAAAGACGGAGTCTACCGTGAAAAGTTCAATCTTGCAATAGCACAAAGTGCAGATCCAGGTTCAACATTTAAGTTAGCTTCTTATCTGGCTTTGATTGATGATAAGAAAATAGACTCGAGTACAACTGTGAATATTGGTAATGGTAACTGGCCAATTTATAAGCATACGATTCGTGATTCACATGCGCCTAAGAAGTCTATAATTTCAGCGAAAAGGGCTTTTGAGGAGTCGTCGAATGTGGGTGTTACGAAGTTTGTATATCAAGCTTATAAGGATAACCCGGATCAGTTTACATCAAAGCTACATTCTTTTGGTTTTGGTAAGACGCTCGATCTACAGATTCCCGGAGAAGGTGTGCCTTTGGTGAAAACGTCGAAAAGCAAAAGCTGGAGCGGGTTATCGTTGGTACAGATGGCTTACGGCTATGAAATGAAAATTACACCATTGCAAACGTTGACATTTTATAATGCTGTCGCAAATAACGGAAAGTTGATAGCGCCGCTATTTGTTAAGGAAATTCGGCATTTAGGAAATACAATTCAAACGTTTCAAGCGAAAGTGATTAACGAAAAGATCGCTTCGGATCATGCTTTAGCAGAGGTGAGGGGAATGATGGAAGGTGTTATGACTGAAGGAACAGGTAGAAGTGTTGCTAGTCCGTTATATAGCTCTGGTGGTAAAACAGGTACAGCACAGATGGCTGATGGTTCGAGAGGGTACGGTGCCAGACGATATCAATCTTCATTCGCGGGGTATTTTCCTGCGGAGGATCCAAAATATTCCATTATTGTGGTAATCCGTAACCCGAGAAATGGATACTATGGTGCATCGATTGCAGGGCCCGTGTTTAAAGAGCTTGCAGACATGGTATATGCAAACGATATGGAAATGGAGGGGAAAAAGACGTTTAAAGCGGTCAATGTAGGCGGAAGAATGCCATTGACTTTGCAGGGTTCGAAGGAAGCTAGTAAAAAAGTGTACGATAGGTTGGGAATTAATACCGTGAATTGGGATACAATTGCCCGAGGAGAGGTGGATACCTCTACACGAGGCGTGCCATTTATGGATTTAAAATATAAAGAAGGAATTGTTCCGAATGTGGTTGGCATGGGTTTGATGGATGCTTTATATGTTGTGGAGAATGCCGGATTTAAGGCGCACGTGACGGGAAAAGGAAGAGTTGGAATACAGTCGTTAGCTGCGGGGCAAAAACTGCCTTTTGGAACGGCGATAAATTTAGAACTTAAGTAAATGATGGATTTAAAAAAAGTATTGCATGCTATCCCTGTACAGCAGGTTGTAGGGAACCTCGAAGAGGTTGATGTGCACTCTTTGTGCTTTGATTCCAGAAAAGTGGAGTTGGGAAGTTTGTTTATCGCAGTGCGGGGTGTTCAAACAGATGGTCACTTGTTTGTAGACAAGGCAATTACCTCGGGAGCAAGAGCCGTTATTGTAGAGGAGTTGCCCGAAGAGACGTTAGACTCTGTCGCTTATATCTTGGTGGCTGATTCTGCTTATGCTTTAGGGGTTGCTGCGGCTAATTTCTACGAAAATCCTGCTGAGCAGTTGAAACTTGTTGGGGTGACCGGTACGAATGGTAAAACGACAGTAGCCACATTGTTGTTTCAGCTGTTTACTGAGCTAGGCTACCATGTAGGCTTATTATCTACAGTACAAAACCAAATTGGAACAAAGATTATACCAGCAACGCATACAACACCAGACCCTATTCAATTGAATAAATTGTTACGGGATATGGTTGATGATGGCTGTGATTATGCGTTTATGGAGGTTAGTTCGCATGCTGTCGTTCAGGAACGTATTGCAGGCTTGGTGTTTGCGGGTGCAATATTCACGAACATTACGCATGATCACCTGGATTTCCATAAAACTTTTGATAACTATATTAAAGCGAAAAAGAAGTTTTTTGACGATCTGGATGCGAATGCTTTTGCTTTGACGAATGCTGACGATAGAAATGGTCAGGTCATGCTTCAAAATACAGTGGCACATCGGAAAAGCTATGGCTTACGTTCTGGAGCGGATTTTAAAGCAAAGGTGATCGAAAGCCATTTCGATGGTATGTTGATGAGTGTTGATGGACAGGAAGTATGGGTAAAATTGATCGGCGATTTCAACGCATATAACCTTTTGGCGGTTTATGGTGCCGCTATCTTGCTTGAGCAGGAAACGGTGAAAGTATTGACCGCACTCAGTACCTTGAAGGGGGCAGAGGGGCGGTTTGAAACGATGAAATCGACTTCTGGTGTTTTTGGAATTGTGGACTATGCGCATACTCCTGACGCAGTTGAAAATGTATTGAAGACCATCAGTTCATTGCGACGTCCAGAACAAAAAATTATTACTGTATTGGGATGCGGAGGCGATCGGGACAAAACTAAACGACCTGAAATGGCTGAAGCGGCTCTGCGTTATAGTGATCGATTTTTGATTACGTCCGACAATCCGCGTACAGAAGATCCTTATCAGATTATTAAAGATATTGAAGCCGGTGTGGCAGCAGACCAAAAGGCGAAGACGCTTTCTATAGCTGATCGTAAGGAAGCGATAAGGACAGCATATCAGCTGGCTAATCCTGGGGATATTATCCTGGTTGCAGGAAAAGGGCATGAGAAATATCAAGATATAAATGGTGTAAGACATCATTTTGATGATAAAGAAGTTTTAGAGAATACATTTAACGAACAATAGAAATATGTTATACCATCTTTTTACGTGGCTTAGCGAATATATTCATATACCTGGAGGAGGTTTGTTTCAATACATCTCTTTTAGGACATCTATGGCTGTAATCGCTTCATTGATTATTACCACGGTTTTTGGGGGAAAATTGATTCAATTCTTGCATAATAAGCAAGTTGGAGAGACAATTCGTGATTTGGGGCTTGAAGGAGAAAAAAAGAAAGCTGGTACGCCGACAATGGGTGGGATCATCATTATTGCAGGTATTCTTATCCCTACCTTGTTATTTGCTAAATTGACGAATATCTATGTGATTATCATGGTTGTGACAACACTTTGGATGGGCGCAATTGGATTTTTAGATGATTATATCAAGGTCTTTCGACATAATAAAGAAGGCTTAGCTGGTAAGTTTAAAGTTGTTGGACAAGTTGGCTTGGGAGCAATAATTGCTTGTACGATGTACTTTCATCCAGATATCGTAGTTCGAAAAGGGGTCGATAAACCAACCTCTACCAAGCCTGTTGAAGTGGTTATCAATGAAGGTACAGGTGAGAAGACCTACGCTGAAAACGTAAAATCATCGAAGACGAATATTCCGTTTTATAAAAATAATGAGTTTGATTATGCCAAGGTGTTTAAAATATTTGGACTACAGAGCGATTATCTGACTTTTATCGTCTTTTTAGTTGTTGTTATTTTTATCGTTACGGCAGTTTCAAACGGCGCAAATATTACGGACGGTATCGATGGTTTAGCCACGAGTACATCCGCTATCATTGGTGTTACTTTAGCCATTTTAGCGTACGTGTCGGGTAACGTGATCTTTTCAGATTACCTCAATATTATGTATATCCCCAATTCCGGAGAACTCGTGATTTTCGCTGGGGCATTTGTTGGCGCTTGCGTAGGTTTCTTATGGTATAATACGTATCCTGCTCAAGTTTTTATGGGTGATACGGGAAGTTTAGCGATCGGCGGTATTATTGCTGCCTTTGCTATTTTGATCCGGAAAGAATTATTGATCCCAATTTTGTGTGGTGTGTTTCTGTTGGAAAACCTTTCGGTTATTCTTCAGGTGTCGTATTTCAAATACACGAAGAAGAAATATGGTGAGGGTAGACGGATCTTTTTGATGTCACCATTGCACCATCACTTTCAGAAGAAGGGGTATCATGAAGCGAAAATTGTAACACGTTTTGTTATTGTAGGAATCATATTGGCCATTCTTACTATTGTAACATTGAAAATTAGATAATGATGTCAAATATTGCAACAACATATTATCCTCAATCTGGAAGTTTGGTCATTTTAGGGGCAGGCGAAAGCGGTGTTGGAACGGCGATTCTTGGGAAAGAAAAGGGATTTGATGTATTTGTGTCAGATAAAGGGCTTATTGCAGACCACTATAAGGAACAACTAAAAGCGGAGGGAATAGCTTTCGAAGAAGGTCAACATGACGAAGGCCGTATCTTGAATGCTGCACTGGTTGTAAAAAGCCCTGGTATTCCAGCGACCGTACCATTGGTCGTTGCATTGAGAGCAAAGAATATACCTGTGATTGCAGAAATTGAATTTGCGGCGCAATATACGGATGCAAAGTTAATCTGTATTACAGGGTCAAACGGAAAGTCTACGACGACGATGTTGACTTATGAAATGCTTAAGCATGGCGGTTTAAACGTCGGATTGGCAGGTAATATCGGGAAAAGCTTTGCATTGCAGGTGGCTAAAGAACAGTTCGATTGCTATGTATTGGAAATATCGAGCTTTATGCTGGACGATATGTACCATTTTAGAGCAGATGTTGCTGTTATACTGAATATTACTCCTGATCATTTGGATCGCTATGACCATAAAATGGAAAATTATGTGGATTCAAAATTCAGAATGATTCAGAATCAAACGGAGAAGGATTATTTTATATACTGCCTGGACGATCCGGAAACAGTTAAAGGATTGGAAAGACATCATAGTAAAGGGACCTATTTGCCTTTTACACAAGAACAACTTGTTGAATTGGGGGCTTATTTAAATGCCAACAAAACAATAATTATTAATACACCAAATAACGATACATTCACTATGAGAGCTGAGGAATTGTCATTGCAGGGGAAGCATAATATTTATAATAGCATGGCTTCTGGGTTAATTGCGAAAGTGCAGGAATTGAGAAATCAAGTGATGAAAGAAAGTATGGGATCGTATGTGAATATTCCACATCGCCTTGAACATGTAGCCTGTATCGGCGGTGTAAATTACATTAACGATTCAAAGGCGACGAATGTAAATTCGGTATGGTATGCTTTGGAAAGTTTCTCTACACCAATCGTGTTGTTGTTGGGTGGCGTGGATAAAGGAAACGATTACAGTATGCTTGCTGATTTGGTCAAAGACAAGGTGCGCGCTATCGTTTGTTTAGGAAAAGATACGGCTGCAATTCATAAAGCATTTGAACAAGATGTGGAGATTATTGTCAACAGTACCTCCATGCAAGATGCCGTGGTATTGTCGTCCCACTTAGCTCAAAAAGGTGACACCGTCTTATTGTCTCCTGCTTGCGCTAGTTTTGATTGGTTTAAGAATTATGAAGATCGTGGCGATAAATTTAAGGCTGCTGTAATGGAATTATAAATGGTGTAACCCAATAAGAGGAGGAAGGATATGCTACAGAATATAATGTCTAAATTGAAGGGTGATCGATGGATATGGATCATTGTGATTATCTTATCGGGATGGTCACTTTTGGCTGTATACAGTTCGGTGGGTACCTTGGCTTATAAAGAAGGGAAAGGGACTGAAATGTATCTGTTAAAGCATTTCTCTATCATTGCCATAGGCTTTGTCCTGATGTATCTTTCTCACAAGTTAGATTATCGGTATTATGCGGGTATATCCAAAATAATGATGGGTATTACAATCCCTTTATTGTTGTTTACGCTGTTGTTCGGAAGTAAAGTTAATGAAGCTAGTCGTTGGTTGACTATCCCTGGTATAGGTTTGACCTTTCAAACATCGGATTTAGCAAAGTTGTCACTTATCGTCTTTCTTGCAAGGATGTTATCCCGGAAGCAGGAAGAGATCAAAGATGTGAAAAAATCGTTCTTACCCATTATGGGGTCGGTGTGTGGTGTGTTTATTCTGATTGCCTTGGCCAATCTATCTACCGCATTGATGCTGTTTGGCGTGAGTGTTTTATTGCTCTTGATCGGACGGATTAGTTTTAAGCAGATTGCCATTGTTTGTTGTGGCGGAGGGGTGCTCCTTATGATGGTTATCTTCTTTGGTCCCCGTAGAACGACTTATATCAGCCGGGTAAAATCTTTTTTTCATACTGAAAAAGTGGATAAAACGGTATCCTTCCAGGATGATAAAAATTATCAGGCAAACAATGCGAAAATTGCTATAGCAACTGGTGGGCTTTTTGGAAAAGGACCGGGAAATAGTGTGCAACGTAATGTGTTGCCGCACCCTTATTCCGATTTTATTTACGCGATTATCATTGAAGAATATGGAACAGTCGGGGGGGTGATTCTGCTATTTCTGTATTTGGCATTTATGTATCGATGTATACGTATTGTCACGATGAGTCCCAAAGCTTTTGGTACTTTTCTGGCTGCGGGTTTGGGATTTAGTTTGACAATTCAGGCTTTGGCCAATATGGCTGTTGCCGTCGGATTGGGACCAGTAACGGGGGTTCCGCTTCCACTAGTGAGTATGGGAGGAACCTCGATTTTATTTACGAGTGTCGCCTTGGGAATCATCCTGAGTGTGAGTAGAAATATTGAAGAATTAAAAGGTAAAGAAGAGCTGGATGAAAAGCCTAAACCGAAAAAAGTGGTTATAGGATCTATTCCTGCATAATAATAAATTAAGCATGGCAATTCGCGTAATTATCAGTGGTGGTGGAACCGGAGGACATATCTTTCCGGCGATTTCAATTGCAAATGCGTTGAAGGCAATGGATCCTGCAAATGAAATTCTATTTGTGGGTGCCAATGGCCGGATGGAAATGGATAAAGTGCCCGCAGCAGGATATAAGATTGTTGGACTCGACATTCAGGGAATCAATAGAAAGCAGCTGTGGAAGAATATCTTTTTGCCGTTTAAGCTTATGAAAAGTTTAAATAAAGCAAAAAGCATAATTAAGGATTTTAGACCGGATGTGGCTGTAGGGGTAGGTGGTTTTGCTTCAGGTCCATTGCTAATGATGGCCAATAAGCTGGAGGTGCCAACAGTCGTGCAAGAACAGAATTCCTATGCTGGTGTAACCAACAAAAAAGTTGGTGCTAAGGCTGCAAAAATATGTGTGGCTTATGAGGGGATGGAGCAATTCTTTCCTGCGGACAAAGTATTGCTCACCGGCAATCCAATAAGACGCGAGTCTATTGCGATAGCGGGAAAAAGAGAGGAGGCCTTAGCGTTCTTTGCGTTAGATCCACACAAAAAAACAATTTTGGTACTTGGCGGTAGTTTGGGGGCTAAAACATTAAATGAAAGTGTTGTTGCTTACCTGAATGAGCTAAAGGAGGAAGAAGTGCAGCTGATTTGGCAATGCGGTAGTTTCTATGTTGAAAACCTACACGCGGAGTTGACAGGTAAACTTCCAGGTAATATCAAGATGCTGGCCTTTCTTCAGCGCATGGATTATGCTTATGCTGCGGCAGATTTGATTATTAGCCGTGCTGGAGCCGGTACCATCTCTGAGCTCTGTGTGGTTGGAAAACCTGTTATCCTTGTGCCTTCACCCAATGTGGCCGAAGATCATCAGACCAAAAATGCAATGGCATTGGTCAATAAAGGTGCTGCATTACTGGTGAAGGATAGTGATGCACAAAGAGACTTAATACCTGCTGCTTTAACTTTATTAAAAGACGCAGATCATGTCTCACAATTAAGTGGGAATATTAAAAAACTCGGTAAGTTGAATGCTGATGTGCAGATTGCCGAGGAGGTGTATAAATTGGTTAAAAAAAAATAGACGAAGTATGAATCTAGATGCAATAAAACAAGTTTACTTGATCGGAATAGGTGGTATAGGCATGAGTGGCCTTGCACGCTATTTTAAGCATTTGGGCTGTGAGGTGGATGGATATGACCGTACAGAAACTGAGCTGACTAAAACCTTAGTCAAGGAAGGGATCGCGATCTCCTATCAGGATGATATCAATACGATTGATGCTATTTTTAACGTACCTACGACGGAGACATTAGTCATTTTTACACCGGCTATTCCTAAAGATTCGAAGATTAAAGCTTTTTTTGAATCACAAGGACATACGCTCTATAAACGATCTCAAGTTTTGGGGATCATTAGTGAAAGTAGATTTACAGTAGCGGTTGCTGGTACACATGGTAAAACGACAACTTCTACAATGGTGGCACATGTATTGAAAGATTCGGGCTACGACTGTTCGGCCTTTTTGGGTGGAATCAGTTCTAACTACGGTACCAATGTGCTTTATGGAAATAATAATACAGTTGTGGTTGAGGCTGATGAGTTTGATCGTTCATTCCTGACGCTTCACCCCAATATCGCAATAGTAACTTCTTCTGATGCGGATCATCTGGACATTTATGGCGATCGGAGCCATTTGCTTGAATCGTTCCAAATGTTCTTGGATAAAGTTGTTGAAGGAGGTACACGTATTATAAAAAAAGGCCTCGAGTTTGAGGGGCAAATAAGTTATTCAGGCCATGAAATCGCTGATGCATATGCTTCCAGTGTGCATGTACGCGATGGAGAGTTCTTTTTTGATTACCAAGATACCAACGGACGAATAGATGATATTCATTTGGGTATCCCTGGTATCCACAATGTTGAAAACGCGGTAGCTGCGATTGCGGTAGCCCGTTTACTTGGAATTGCAGACGAAGCTATTAAGAAAGCGTTGACGACATTTAAAGGCGTGAAAAGAAGGTTTGAATATATTGTCCGTAAACCTGGAGTGGTGTATATTGATGATTATGCGCACCATCCAGAGGAACTGCGTGCATTTTTAACTTCGATGCGGAAATTGTATCCTACGAAAAAGTTAAATGTGGTCTTTCAGCCGCATTTATTTACGCGTACGCGGGATTTTGTGGATGGTTTCGCCGAGGTATTGTCCATGGCTGACAAGCTGTTGTTAATGGAAATCTATCCTGCACGGGAGCTTCCTATTGAAGGGATCAATTCGAGTTGGTTATTGGATAAAATTACGGCAGCGGAAAAACAGCTTGTAACTGCAGAAGAAGTCTTGGAATTTGCACGCGATGAAAAGCCGGAACTGATTGTTACAGTTGGGGCAGGTGATATTGACAAATTGGTTAAACCGTTACAGGCAATTTTAGAGCATGCTTAAAAAATTACGTAACATACAATGGAATCGTGTCCTCTACTTTACACTATTTTTTATAGGTGTAATTGTTGTCGTCGTGATTATGACTATTGTGGGGAAACGTGATGAGCAGCAAGTTTGTAAAGATATTAAGATTGTCATTGAAGGTACAGAAGCCTTTATTGATCAGGCGGATATCTCTAAGTTAATAGAACATAACTATGGTAGTTTCGTGGGAAAGAAAGTCAATGGAATTCCCTTTCAGAAAGTTGAAAAAACCTTACGTAAATTACCTTATGTGTCCGATGCCAGTATACATGCCGATATGGATGGTACGATCAGAATTAATATTAATCAGCGCGAGGCTGTCATGCGGATCATCAACAAAAATGGAAAGGAGTTTTATGTTGACCCCAAAGGATTGAAGATACCGACAACGTTGAAGTATATACCGCACATCATGGTTGCAACAGGGAATATCGCAGAAGGATATAATGAAGCACTGGATACCATAGCAACACCATTGGTTAAAGATTTGGTTAAGGTCGTTGAATTTATCAAAAATGACGAATTATGGAGTAATCAGGTTGTGCAGATATATGTGAACTCGGATAAGGATATTGAACTTGTACCTCGTGTAGGGACACAGCAATTAATTGTTGGATCGGCAGATTCATTGGAACAAAAATTTGAATTATTAAAGACCTTTTATACGCAGATCATGCCAAAGGTAGGTATAAATGCTTACGGTGTTGTCAATGTGAAATATGGAGGTCAGATCATCTGTGAAAAACGAGGAAACTGGAGTTTTTCAGGCGATCAAACAAAAAAAGTAGCAAATAATACATTATAGTAATACAGCAACAATACAGGAAATTATGAACTCAAAGGCAGCAGAAATTGAAAGAGAAAACCCAATTATCGTGGGACTCGATATTGGTACTACCAAAATTTGTGTTACGGTTGGGAGACGTAGCTCAGGAAACAAAATTGAATTATTAGGTGTGGGGAAAGCGGACTCTGCCGGTGTAAGCCGCGGAGTAGTTGCTAATATCCAGAAAACTGTGGGAAGTATTTTAGAGGCTGTTGAGATAGCCGAAGCGCAGTCTAATGTGGATATTAAAGTGGTGAATGTGGGAATTGCTGGCCAACACATCAAAAGTATTCAACACCGTGGAATATTTACCAAAACCGATGGTGACGACGAAATCATTCGACGCGATATCGAACGACTGATTTCGGATATGTATAAACTGGTACTGCCTCCAGGAGAAGAAATTATACATGTTTTACCACAGGAATTTACGGTAGATAACGAGCCGGGGATTCGCGAACCTATCGGTATGGCGGGGCGTCGTATTGAAGCAAATTTCCATATTATATCGGGACGTGTAACTGATATTAAAAACATCAAAAAATGTATTGATAATTCCAATCTGGAAGTTGCTGAATTGATTCTCGAGCCTTTAGCGTCTTCAGAAGCTGTATTGGATGAAGACGAAAAAAATGCTGGTGTTGTATTAGTAGATATCGGTGGTGGAACCACAGATGTTGCCATCTTCCATGAAGGAATTATTCGTCACACAGCCGTGATTCCTTTAGGCGGTAATATCGTCACAGAAGATATCCGTCAGGGATGTTCTGTTTTGCGTTCCCAAGCTGAATTGTTGAAAACTCGCTTTGGATCAGCTTTAGCTGATGAAAACAAAGAAAATGAGGTGATTTGCGTGCCCGGATTAAAAGGTCGTGAACCAAAAGAAATTTCTGTTAAAAACCTAGCTTATATCATCCAAGCTAGAATGGAGGAAATTATTGAGCACGTGTATTATGAAATCAAATCTTCTGGATATGAAAATAAACTGATCGGTGGTATTGTGATTACCGGTGGTGGTGCTCAATTAAAACATTTGGTACAACTTGTTGAATATATTACTGGAATAGATTGTCGTATCGGATTTCCGAATGAATATCTTTCTAAGAACGAGGTTTTACCAAAACCGTTGTTTGAAGAATTGAAAAGTCCGTTGTATGCAACAAGTATCGGCTTGTTGATCAAGGGAATCCAGTCGCACGAGGAAGAGGAAGATAGCCGGAGAGAAATGCACGCCCCATCTAAAAAAGTGCAGGCCGCTACGGTGACAACAAAAGAAGTTTCTGAACAGCAACAAAAGGAGCAAGGATTATTGTCATGGTTCAAACGTTTTATCAAAGACGGTAATGAAATCGATGACGCAAGTTTTTTAGATAAGAAGTAAGTTTTCCACAATAGTTGAAGTTTTCCACAATTTAACAAATGTGGAAAACTTTTGTTGAAATTATATTATTATTACATTACATATAGTGGGTTTGATTCGTTTTGATATCATCTTCATTGTAAGTTAAATAGGGATAAGTTATGTCAATACAGTTTGAAATGTTAAAAGAACAATCTTCAATAATCAAGGTTATTGGGGTTGGTGGTGGTGGCGGCAATGCCGTAAACCACATGTATAAACAAGGAATTAGTGGGGTAGATTTTATCGTGTGTAATACTGATGCGCAAGCATTGGAATTGAGCCCGATCCCAAATAAAGTTCAATTGGGGATAAGTCTGACCGAAGGAATGGGAGCAGGAGCAGATCCTGATGTAGGTGAAAATTCAGCGATCGAAAGTATTGAAGATATCAAACGTATGTTGGGTACCAATACCAAGATGTTGTTTATTACAGCTGGTATGGGCGGTGGTACTGGTACCGGTGCTAGTCCTGTATTAGCGAAAGCTGCCAAAGAATTGGGTATTTTAACTGTTGCGATTGTAACTACGCCCTTTACGTTTGAAGGTAAACGCCGTCGTTCACAAGCGGAGGAAGGACTTTCGGAATTACGTAAATATGTAGACTCTTATCTTGTGATCTCAAATGACCGCCTTCGTGAGATCTTTGGTAATTTGACCATGACTGCGGCTTTTGCAAAAGCAGATGATATATTGACTACCGCGGCAAAAGGTATCGCCGAAATAATAACTATCCCTGGTTATGTAAACGTCGATTTTAAAGATGTTCGCACTGTTATGAACGATAGTGGTGTTGCCATAATGGGAAATGCTGTTGCCGAAGGTGAAGATCGTGCATTACGTGCAGTGGAAGGTGCCTTAGCTTCTCCATTGTTGAAAGACAATGAGATTGAAGGTGCTCGCTATATTTTATTGAATATTACTTCTGGAACGAAAGAAGTAACTATGGATGAAGTTGCGATCATTACGGATTACATTCAGGAAAAAGCTGGTTTGTCAGCAGATTTGATCTGGGGTAACTGTATTGATGAGAATTTTGAAGACGAATTGTCAGTAACAATTATTGCCACTGGTTTTCAAACATCTGAAGAACGTGATAAAGAACGTGAAAATACAAAGGTGTCTATGCCCTTAACTGCTGAACCGGCTAATTCTTTTATCAAACCTGTTTCTCAGGTAGCACCAAGAGAAGTTCCAGCTACGAATAGTTTCGTAACTCCGGTTCAACGTGTGGATACACCAGCACCTTCTACAAATACTTCTACTCCAAATAATTTGCAATCTGACTTGTTCACTTCTCCCAGAAATGCGGTACAACAACAGGTAGCTGTTGAGGAACCACAGGTAATACGTCATGATTTGGGTTTTGATGGTGGTTATGAAGAGGAAACTACATTTGGAGATAGTGATTTTCAGTTGAAAACCTCACCGTCAGTGTTTCAATTCCAGATGCCAACAGTGTTTGATTCTTACACAGCTCCTTCTGCGTCAGGATATGAGGAAAAACCTACATTTTCATCAAGTACAACAAATGAGCAAGTAGAAGTCCCTCAGGTAGAAGAAGAGCAAGTTTCGTTTGAAGATCAGCTGGTTCGTACAAAAGAACGCATCTTGCGTCTTAAAGAATTGAGCATGAAACTAAAATCTTCTAATGGTCTACATGAGTTGGAAAACGAGCCTGCTTATAAGCGGAAACAAATGTCATTGGAAGATACACCGCATTCTTCACAATCTCAGGTGTCTCGTTTTACACTTTCCTTTGAAGACGGAAATACTGAAATTAGACCGAACAATTCTTTCCTACATGATAATGTAGACTAATTGATTCACCATAAAATAACAAAAAGCCATCCAATCGGATGGCTTTTTTAGTATCTTTAAATACCGAAATAAGACAATTATACAAGCTATGACGACAAAATTAAATAACCCTGTATGGGTAATGAGTTCTGCATTTGATAAATTATCCTTACCAGAGTTGATTCAGACGACCAAAAGAATCGGAGCAGGGGGGATAGACCTTTGTGTGTTTAGAAAAGATGGTACCCGTGAAGATCATACCGCAACGCATTTGGATTATGATGATTTTACTCCTGCAAAAGCGAGGGAAATCATTGAGCTGTTCAATCAGGCTGATTTAAAACTTTCGCTTGGTGCTTTTGAAAATATGATTGGCGGAGATCCTGAGCAACGAGTGAAGAATCAAAATCATTTATTGAAATTGATCCGTATTGCACATTTGCTGGGAGGTGATGCAAATAACGTTAAGGTAGGGACATTTGTGGGCTACAATCATGAATTGGGCAATCAAATTGATGGATTTCAGAAAAATCTTGAAGAATACAAGCGTGTATTTGCGCCCATTGTTAATTATGCAGAGAGTTTAGGTGTAACGATCCTTTATGAGAACTGCCCAATGGAAGGATGGCGCTCATCACGTTATAGCTCTACCTATAACAATCTTCCAGCAGTGCTTGCTGCTCGTAAATTAATGTATGCGATGATACCAAGTAAGGCTCATGGTGAGATCTATGATCCTTCACATGATGTCTGGCAAAATACAAACCCAATAGACGTTATTCGTAATACGGACATCACGCGCTTACAACGTATACATGTGAAGACTACGCGTAATCTACAGACTGCTGCACGTATTGATTGGGGCGGGATGTATCCCATGCAGCATGTTGACGCCGAATTGGCTAAAAAAGCGAATGTAAGTATACCGGGCCACGACTGGGATAGACATCATTACGAAGCTATGTTGCCAGGCTTTGGCGGATCTGACAGTATGGATTGGCGCGGGTTTGTTGACTTATTGCAAGAGCGTGGTTTCAGTGGTCCCTTTGAGATCGAAAATGAAGCTAAAAACTCGAAAGACACGGGTGATTTTTCTGCAACGGTTCAAGGTTTTACAACCTGTCTTAACTTTTTGGCACCGATGCTATGGGATTTAGAAGCAGAGGTGGGGTATTCTTATAAGAAATCTCAACCTTTAAAAGATCTGAACGTAAAAGATGTTCCTGTTGTTACGATGGATGAGTTAATTTAGTATGATAAAAATACACTCCAACAAAATGACTAGTTGTTGGAGTGTATTCTGAACAGTTCGATAAGTTCAGGAATATTAGAAACATTGAGTTTTTCAAAGATTCTGCTTTTATACGTGCTCACTGTTGAAGGGCTTAAGTCCAACAAGCTAGATACTTCAATAATCCCCAGTCCCTTTATCAATTGTTTAGCAACGTCCACCTCTCTATTTGACAAACGTGCCAACGGATTTAGTTTTGTCAGCTCAGACTTACTCTGCGTCAATTTCTGAATGTATAGGTCCTGTACGTTGCTCGACATATACTTTCCTCTATCCTGAATAGCCAAAATAGCATTGGAAAGTTCAGCCATAGCTGTTGTTTTGTTTAGGTAGCCTACTGCTCCGGCTTCGATATAACGTAAAGCATAAAGTGATTCGTCATAAGATGAGAAAATCAAAATTTTAATGCTTGGCCGAATTTGAAGGATTTCCTCAACGACACGTATATTATTTCCTCCCGGCATATTAATGTCCAATAATAATAGGTCGAAATCCTCTACCTTTATTTTTTCAAGAACCTCGTCAAAGGTTTCAGCTTGGAATATTTCTGCTTTTTGAAGAGTTTCTTTAATAATAACGGAGGCTCCTAATCGTACAATGCCGTGGTCGTCTGCTATAAGAATCTTTTTCATAGATATGCTATCTGATGCTGGGCTTTAATTACTGTATGAAATAAAGTACTAACAATATACAATATATCTTGATATTTTACTAGTTAACGGGCAAATATAAGAAATTAAAGTTAATAAAAATTAGTGGGGTGCGGGGTACATGTCTTTTTTATAAAGTAGGACATGGGTTAGAAAATATAGCACAATATGAGTTTAACGATAAAAAATTAGCATATTTTAATTAGATTTATGTGACAATTATTAGTTTTGTCATAATTCATGGACTAAAAAATTTAAATATGGGATTTTTAAAAGAGTTTAAAGAGTTTGCAATGCGTGGCAGCGTAGTAGATCTAGCTGTCGGTGTTGTCATTGGTGGAGCTTTTGGTAAAATTGTTACCTCATTGGTTGATGATATTATCATGCCACCCATTGGTTATTTAACTGGGGGTGTTGATTTTTCATCCAAAAAATTGATTTTGAAAGCTGCTGATGAAGCGACTAAACAAGCTGAAGTATCTATTAATTATGGAAACTTTATTAATGTGGTTATTCAATTTTTAATTGTAGCATTCTGTATTTTTTGTGTTATTAAGGCTTTAAATTCGTTGAAACGTAAAGAGGAAGCAGCTCCGGCGGCCCCTGCAGCACCGACAAAAGAAGAAACGCTTTTGACTGAGATCAGAGATATTCTGAAAAATAAATAGGGCAGGGTTTATACTTCATTTATAAAAATCAGCACAGTCAAACTGTGCTGATTTTTATTTTACGGTAGTTGAAAAATTGTTTTTTGAAGCTGTAGCTGAATAAATTAGCTTATCCGTTTTACATTAACTTTAAATGTTCGTAATATTGTTTGTTTTTGTCTAAAATAAACTTTACTTTTGCATTCCTCTTGGGGAGTTTTGTATTAATTGAAGTAAGAACAAATTAGCATAATAGCGTCATGAAAAGAACATTTCAGCCATCGCAAAGAAAAAGAAGAAACAAACACGGTTTTAGAGAGCGCATGAGCTCTGCAAACGGTAGAAGAGTATTAGCTTCACGTAGAGCTAAAGGTAGAAAACGTCTTACAGTGTCTGACGAATACCGTCACAAAGGTTAATCTTTGACAAGGATCGGTGGCCGCTTATAAGAGCTTTTTCTAATAAGATTAAGTCATCGTATGAAAAATACATTTACAAAAGAAGAACGGTTATGTGCGAAAAGGCGTATTGATACGCTTTTTAAAAGCGGTTCTTCTTTTGTCTTGTATCCATTTAGAATTGTTTTTATCTTCGAGAAAAACAATGAGGCTGACGATATTCCCTCCAGTCAGTCTATTATTTCCGTATCCAAACGTAGGTTCAAAAGAGCAGTTGATCGCAATTCGATTAAACGAATGATGCGTGAGAGTTACCGTTTACAAAAATCGAATGATTTGATTCCGTTTTTGTTGAAACATAATGTAACTTTGTATCTAGCTATTCAATATGTAGGCAAGCAGATCTTAGCGTATGATGTGTTTAGCACCGCAATGAATAAAATGCTGAAAAAATTGCAGGATGAATGTGCTGAAGTTTATTTGGAAAAAGGGGATTAGACCCTTGTTTAGTTTTATTTTCTTGGCTATTATTCGTTTCTACCAAGTTTTTATCTCACCGTTTTTAGGCGCTAATTGTAGATATACACCTACCTGTTCTCAGTACGGTAAGGAAGCGATTCTGAAATATGGTCCCTTCAAAGGTGGGTGGATGGCTTTGAAACGAATTGCACGTTGCAATCCCTGGGGCGGCCACGGGCATGATCCTGTACCTTGATTTCTATAATGACGATGAATAATTTAATTTTACAAATTGATACTTCAACCACGATTTGCTCGGTTGCTTTGAGTGAAAATGGTCAAACGTTACAGGTTCTCGATCTCGATGAACCTAATGCTCATGCGGCTAAATTGACTATTTTGATCGCCGAAGTCCTTAAACAGACTAACCGAACGATGCAGGATTTAAGTGCTGTGGCGGTGAGCATGGGACCTGGCTCTTATACAGGTTTACGTATAGGGGTATCTACGGCCAAAGGTCTCTGTTATGCGTTAGATATACCTTTAATCGCTATTAATACGTTAGAAGCTTTGTTTCTAGGGTATAAGGAGCAATTTGGTTTAACAGCAGGTGATGCTTATCTTCCCATGATCGATGCCCGTCGTATGGAAGTGTATACGGCTGTTTATGACCATAATGCTGCATTGGTGAAAGCAACATCAGCAGAAATTATCGATTTCGATTATTTCAATGAATTATTGCTGAACTACAATCGTGTCCATTTATTTGGTTCGGGTGCCGATAAATTTGAAGATTTGTTCAACGCAACGGATCGAGTGAATGTATTGAGCGGATTTGATGATTCCGCGGCTTTTCTGTCGACGTTGGCCTTTGATAAATTTCAGCGGAAAGAGTTTGAGGATGTTGCTTATTTCGAGCCATTCTATCTTAAAGATTTTTTGGTTACTACGGCAAAGAAAAAGGTTGGCTTATCATAGCCAACCTTTTCTTTTGAACCACAGATAAATGGCAAGGGATATGGCCACCATGATCCCCATGGCTACTGGATATCCATAGTACCATTCAAGTTCGGGCATATTTTTGAAATTCATTCCATAAATTCCTGCCACAAAAGTGATGGGCATAAAAAATACGGAGAAAATTGTCAGGATACGCATAATCTCATTCGTGTGATTAGATGAGATGTTGAAATACACATTAAGCAGTTGAGCTACATTTTCCGATAAGTTTTCGTACAAGGTTGATGTCCGGACCTGCAGATCTTTTAAATCCCGGGTATAGACATCTTTTTTTGACGAAGAATGAAAATGCTCGACGACCTCCCTGTAGAGAAAGATGACCTTTCGCGCAACATCAATCTGCCTTTTGATAAAATAAAGATTTTTCAGTATCGGCTGTTGTTTCATGCGTTTGAGGAATATCAATTCTTCGTAAGCATCGATTCGTGTGGAAAGTTGCTCTAACGTTTGGCTAAAGGTAAATACAGCTGCAGTCGTGATAAATACAGCCAGTTTACGGCTATTTCTTGTCTTGATGGACGTGAATTCAATATTTTTAAGTTTTTCTAAAAACTCGATGCGACGTTTGTGTACCGTAATCACAAAATCACTTCCATAGAAGATGGTCAGGCGATCGGTGATTTCTCCGATACTGTCTGAATTTTCTTTGAAATTGTCCGACATGACACGAAGAATCACAAAAGTATAATTCTCAAATTCTTCAATTTTAGGTAGATGTTCTGGTTCTTTGGAATCCTTGATCGAAGCTTCATTCAAATTGAAGCGCTCTTTGATGAAGGCGAAGTCTTCTGAAGTTGGCTCAGCTATATCTATCCATTCGTAGTTTGCGATTTCTTTTTCAACAATCGTTCTGACCATAAATCTAATTTTAGTAAGGACAAGATAAGAAAGAAAATAAAAAAAGCCATCAACTTAGTCGATGGCTTTCCTTAATTGTGATGATCTTCTATTTGTTTGAAGATTTATATTCTTCGTTCAACTGTTTGATTACCTCATTCGTGATTTCCAAAGATGGGTCGGCATACAATACAGTTGGGTTGGTCTTCGAATAAGTCAGCACCAACTTGTAGCCATTTTCTGCAGCATGCTTTTTCAGGAATTCAGTAATTTTATTATAGACATTGTTGAATTCTTCAGACTCGTCTTTTGCAATGGAAGAAGAAGCTGTTTGGTCTAAACGTGCAAGCTCATCTTGTTTACGTGCCAGTTTTTGTTCCGTAGCTTGTCTATCAGGAGCAGACATTGTAGCGGCATTTTTTTGATATTCGGCAACTTCCCGTTGGAACGCAGTACTTTTGGATTGCAGATCTGTTTGTGCTTTCTTTACTTTGTTTTCAAGCTTTGATTTAATGTCTTTAAAATATTGATATTTTTCAGAAAGTGAATCCGAATTTAAATAGACGATTTTATCTTTGTTACTTCCCTGGCTCTCCTTGCTTACCGTATTGGAATCATTTTTTGCAGGTTCGTTTGCTGTTTTTGCACCTTGGTTACATGATGCAATAGTTCCAACCAATAAAAGGCCAAAGGAAACTTTCGATACAATTGAGAATATAGTGTTCATTTTTTTGTTATTTGCAAATTATTACTGAAAACAAACCTAACATAAAAAAATCGAAATTCTAGTTTTTAGTAATAAAAAAGTAAAATTATCCCTGGTATTATAATTCGGAATATAGGCTCAATACTTCCTTATGGACTTGATAAATCGGCCAAAATTTCGTATTTTTGAATATTACATTTAAGAGGTTTTCAATGAGCGAAGAAAATAAAAATGCATCCACCTATTCGGCCGATAATATTCAGGTATTAGAGGGTTTAGAGGCGGTTCGTAAGCGTCCATCCATGTATATTGGTGACACCGGTGTAAAAGGATTGCACCATTTGGTATACGAGGTAGTTGACAATTCAATCGATGAAGCTGTAGCGGGATATTGTACAGATATCTTCGTTACTATCCATAAAGATAATTCGATTTCTGTCCGGGATAACGGTCGTGGTATTCCTACAGGGATCAACAAAAAAGAGAATAAATCAGCTCTAGAGCTTGTAATGACTGTATTGCACGCCGGAGGTAAATTTGATAAAGATACATACAAGGTTTCTGGTGGTCTGCACGGTGTCGGTGTTTCCTGTGTGAATGCGCTGTCTACTCTTTTGAAGGCCGAGGTTCATCGCGATGGAAAGATTTTCCAGCAAGAATACCAAATAGGTAAACCCTTATATGATGTGAAGGAAGTTGGTGTTTCGGATAAGACGGGTACTATTGTAACATTCCATCCAGATGCGACGATTTTCACGCAGACAACGGTTTATAATTACGATACATTGGCCAATCGTCTTCGTGAACTTGCCTTTTTAAATAAAGGTGTGAGTTTGACGTTGAATGATGAGCGTGAAGCAAATGAAGACGGTTCTGAAAAGAAAGAGACATTCTATTCAGAGGGCGGTCTGAAAGAGTTTGTGAAGTTTTTGGATGGTAACCGTCAGTCGTTGATTCCAGAACCAATTTATGTTGAAGGCGTAAAACAAGGTATCCCTGTTGAACTGGCTTTACAGTATAACGATACCTATTCTGAAAATGTCCATTCTTATGTGAATAACATCAATACGATTGAAGGTGGCTCACATGTTGCAGGTTTCCGTCGTGGTTTGACTCGTACCTTGAAAGCGTATGCGGACAAGTCAGGTTTGCTTAAGAACTTAAAAGTAGAAATTACAGGTGATGACTTCCGTGAGGGATTGACAGCAGTAATTTCAGTGAAGGTTGCAGAACCTCAATTCGAAGGGCAAACCAAAACGAAATTAGGTAACTCTGAAGTCATGGGGGCTGTAGATGTTGCCGTAGGTGAGATCTTAGGCGTTTATCTGGAAGAAAATCCACGTGAGGCAAAATCTATCGTTCAAAAGGTTGTCATTGCGGCTCAAGCACGTGCTGCTGCACGTAAAGCCCGTGATTTGGTACAACGTAAAACCGTTATGGGAGGCTCCGGACTTCCTGGTAAATTGGCCGATTGCCAAGACAATGATCCTACAAAATGTGAGATCTATTTTGTCGAGGGGGATTCTGCGGGTGGTACTGCCAAGTCTGGTCGTGATAGAAAACATCAGGCGATCATGCCTTTACGTGGTAAGATCCTGAACGTCGAAAAAGCAATGGAACATAAGATCTACGAAAATGAGGAGATCAAAAACATGTTTACAGCTTTAGGCGTCAGTGTGGGTACAGCCGAAGATGCTAAGGCGCTGAATCTTGAAAAGTTACGTTATCACCGCATCATCATCATGACCGATGCCGATGTGGATGGGTCCCACATTACAACTTTGATCCTGACATTCTATTTCAGATACATGAAGGAATTGATCGAAAGAGGATATGTATATATCGCTACACCGCCGCTATACTTGGTGAAAAAAGGGAAAGAGCATGAGTACGCTTGGAATGAAGACCAACGTATCAATGCGATTCAACGTTTGAAAGGATCAGGTAAAGAAGATAGTGTACACGTACAACGTTATAAAGGTCTTGGAGAGATGAATGCTGAGCAGTTATGGGATACAACCATGAATCCTAAAACGCGTACCTTAAGACAGGTGACAATTGAAAATGCAGCTGAATGTGACCGTATCTTCTCGATGTTGATGGGTGACGAAGTTGCCCCGCGTCGTGAATTTATCGAGAAAAATGCACGTTATGCGAAAATTGATATTTAATTGATCTGATCATAAAAGAATAGAAAAAGCCTGATGAAATTTTTTCATCAGGCTTTTTTTATTGTTTTATATTTCCTAATTTCATAGGAGTGAATCGTTTTTCTGCCGGGATAAAGGGTTCATCGCCTAGCATTTAGCCAATATTAATTAAAACCTATTATGAAATATTGTAGCAAAATTTTGCTCTTTATAGGTTGTTTTATTGGAATAACCTGTTTGGCGCAAACAAATGAAAAAATCGATCTCCAAGATTTATTTGAAAGCTTATCGGATGAGCTCGCAGCAGATGCTGATTTGAGTGAATTCACTGAAAAGTGGTATCATTATCTCAAACACCCGATCGATCTCAACAAAACGGATGGAAGAGAACTCACAGAATTACAGTTTTTGGACCCTTTATTGATCGAGCGCCTACTGGAGCATAGGACCATTTCAGGAAATTTTATTGACGTGCTTGAACTACAGTCTATTGAAGGATTTAATGAGCGTGTAATCAGTTTACTGTTACCTTTTGTGAGGGTAGGCCCCGGATCTCCTCTTGAAACCCTGAAATCGAGAAATTTTAAACAGGAATTTACGGTACGATATGCCCGGACACTCGAAAAAGCAAAAGGGTACCGTATTGTCGATACGACGAAATCCCATTATCTCGGCGATGCCAATCGCTATGCTTTTAGGTATAGAGCCCAATTGAACGCTGTGGTTCAATTAGCGGTCAATATGGAGAAAGATGCCGGGGAGCCCTTTTTTAGGGATAAACAAAAAATGGGATTTGATTTCTATAGCCTAAGTGTATCGATAAAGCATTTTGGCCGATTCAGGAATATCGTAATCGGCGACTATGCTTTACAATTCGGACAAGGGCTCAGTATGTGGAACGGTTTGAATTTTGGAAAAGGGGGATTGGTACAGCATACAGCAAGACAAGGGATTGGAGTAAAGTCATATACTTCCTTAAATGAGGCAAATTTTATGCGGGGCATTGCCGGGACACTACAGATCGGTCAATTTGAGGTTACACCCTATATCTCCTATCGATCCATTGATGGAAAAGTTCACCGTATCGCTTCTCCTGCTACGATTTCAACAATCGCGAGTACCGGACTGCATCGGACAGCAACCGAACAGCAATACCGTCATGCTGCATCTCAACTAGCCTATGGACTGAATCTATTGTGGCGCTATAAACGGATCAAAATGGGTATTCATTTCAATCAGACTCAATTGAATGCCTTTAAAACAAAAGGCAATGCTATACGGCAAGAGGCGGACTTTGAAGGTGATTTGCTCCGAAATATAAGTTTATACGTAAACTATACGATTCGAAACACGTATTTATTTGGTGAATATGCCAATAGTATCGATGGCGGTTCAGCATTATTGACAGGAGCTATCATAAGTTTACATCCACGTTTATCATCGGTTATATTGCTTCGGGACTACAAGAAGAATTTTCATACTTTTTATGGACAAGGATTTGGTGAATCGGATAACAGCTCCAACGAACAGGGTGCTTATTTGGGACTTACCTATCAACTGGGAAGAAAATTGCTCTGGTCGAATTATGCCGATGTATTTCGTTTTCCAGGAGCAAAGTATCAGGCTGATACGCTATCTACAGGCGCCGATTTCTTTAGCCAGCTGAGTTACATGTGGTACAAAAAAGGCCAACTTTCGTTGCGCTATCGCAACCGATTGAAACAAGTGAACTACCAGGGAGAGGGGCAAACCGAGCATGGGCTTGTGAATACCGGCAAACAGCAGTTCAGGATAGAATTTCAATACCGCCTAAGTTCAATATGGACTATTCGCTCCCGGGTAGAAGCCAATTTATTCCAAAAAGAGTATCAGGAAAATGGTTTCGGATATATGTATTATCAGGATATACTTTGGAAGTCTACCACTGGAAAATTGCAGTCGAATATGCGGATTGCGTATTTCGATGCGGCAAGTTATGACAATCGGATCTATGCTTATGAGCGAGACGTATTATATGCCTCTGGGTTTGGAATGTACAATACAAGGGGATGGAGAATGTATTTCAACCTACAGTATCGATTAAGTCGCCATCTTCAGGTATGGGCCAAATATGGGGTCTATTATTATCCGGGACGAGAGCATATCGGGACTGGATTAGACCAAATTGAGGGCAATAGAAAATCCGAGGTTAAGGTACAGTTGCGGTGGCAGTTATGAAAGAGCTGAGTTTTACACAAAGATTAGAGCGGCTGCCTATTCTTAAGATAGCTATCTTATATATTGCGACACTTCTTTTCGTCCCTAAAATACCGATTTCGCGCCCTATTTTTCAATTTATACAGCAGGTATTGGTTGTGATGACTCTGTTAACGATAATTAGTTATTTTTTTAAAGGTACAATTCGCAAATACGGGTATACCTGCGGGTATTATGTATCTATTGTATTATTTGGGATCTTCCAATTTTGGCGCGAGGACCCTTTGGTTGCAATCGGTCATTTCTCCCATATAATGACAGATCGTTATGTGGTCAAAATTATTGAAGAGCCCAAAGTGAAGCGTGGTATCATTCGTTTTTCTACAGAGGTAATAGGGGCTTACCAAAAAGGTGAATTTATAGAAACGACAGGTAGACTCATGTTATCCCTAAAATCCAGCCAGAAGAATACGCTGCAGTTTGGTGACCTATTGTGGTTAAAAGGTCAGCCCCGGGAAATAGCTCCGCCATTCAATCCAATGGAGTTTGATTATAGGGCGTATTTGAAAAGGCAGTATGTCTACCATGAACTTTTCGCAGTCTCTGGTCAGTACAAGCTGATCAGCCGGCAAGAAACAACGACTTTTTCGTTGATTGCGCTCGCTTTACAAATGAGAAGATATTTTTTGCTCAAGCTTCGACCCCATATTAAAGGGGATGAGAACTTTGCTATTGTGTCAGCTTTATTATATGGTTCGCGGAGCGATATCAGTGCCGAAAGCATACAGGCCTTCACCAATACGGGAACGATACATGTGTTAAGTGTATCCGGAATGCATGTTGCTGTTTTATTCGGGTTTTTATCCCTTATTTTCAAACGAATTGCCTGGCCTTCCTATCTCAGATGGTTGCCGCTAATTTTGTTATGGAGTATGATCTGGATATATGCTTTTATTGCAGGGCTTGATCCGCCCATTACGCGGGCGGCTATTATGATTAGTTTTGTACTCTGTGCACAGCATTTTAAACGAGGCTTTTCAACGCTCAATTCGCTTATTATTGCCGCAGTATTGATTCTGTTGATCGTTCCAAGGGCGGTTGCTGATGTGGGTTTTCAGCTGTCCTTTTTAGCTGTTTTGGGTATGACGATATGCTCGCCGCTTGTCGAAGCATTCCTTCCGGTCAAAAGACCGATATTGCGGCTTTTGAGAGATACATTGGCTGTTTCTGTTGCTGCGCAAATACTGACAACACCACTGAGTCTTTATTATTTTGGGCAATTCCCAACTTATTTTCTGGTAGCCAACTTATTAGTCGATTTTCCTTCAACCCTAGCGATGTATCTCGGTTTTATCATGACAATTAATCCAATGGAGGGGATTAACGATTTAATGGGTTTGCTCTTGGAGCATCTCATTGCTTTCATCTTATACGGTTTGAAATGTATTGACCGTTGGGCTTTTTCAACAATAAAAGTTGATCCTATGGGGCTTGAGCTCCTATTTTTGACCTATTTTGCACTGTTTTCTTGTTTATATGCTTTTCAGTGGAAAGATAAAAAATACGTTTGGTTAGGGGGATGCTGTGCAATTGGAATGCTATTGATCACTGTGCAAAAACGCTTAGAAAATAAAGATGCAGAACGATTTCGGGTCTATAATACGAAACAAGAGTTGACGATCGGTTATTTCAAAGGTGGGCGCGGTATCATTTACAGCACATTTGATTCTTTGCAAGCCCGGGGCTTGCAATATGCATGTGGAAGAGAAATTCAATTATTGACGAAAGAAGAAGTTCAGTTTGTGGCTTTGCATGGCCAGGAGCGTAAAAACTATCTTGTTACGCTCCCCTTGGGTAAAATCGCTATTCTGTGCCATGCCGTAGAAACTATGCCACATGCTGACCTCGTTATCGTTAGGAAAAATTTATTAAATGGTTTACCCCGATTATTGAGGCAAATCAGACCAAAACTTGTTATACTGGATGGATCCAATTCACAGGAAAAATCCAAGCATATACAACGTACGTTAGATAGTTTGGGGATACAGAATTATCTCATGAAAGATAATTTTGCGTATGTTTGGGATAAGGAGAATTTATGACGCAAGATAGTATATCAATCTTAAGGCAATACTGGGGATTCGATTCATTTAGACCCCTGCAAGAAGAAATTATTCAATCGGTCATTTCAGGTAAAGATACTTTGGCTTTGTTGCCAACCGGCGGAGGGAAGTCGATCTGTTTTCAAGTACCTGCCTTGATGCGAGAAGGGATTTGTATTGTCGTTACACCGCTTATCGCATTGATGAAAGACCAGGTTGAACATTTGAAAAAAAATGGAATTCAGGCGGTCGCAATATATGCTGGAATGCGGAAGAGGGAGGTGGATATTACCTTGGATAATTGCGTCTATGGGCAAATAAAATTTCTCTATCTGTCTCCTGAAAGATTGTACAATGATGTAGTAAGGGAGCGCATACGATTTATGAATGTAAATCTATTTGCGATAGACGAAGCACATTGTATTTCTCAATGGGGATATGATTTTAGACCGCCCTATTTAGAACTTGCTAAATTACGGGAACTGCATCCCAAGGTGCCTTTTCTAGCCCTTACAGCGACCGCAACGGAGCGTGTCATCAGCGATATACAACAGAAACTGAGCTTTCCGAAAGAAAATGTATTTGTCAAAAGCTTTCTCCGGGACAATTTGGCGTATATGGCCATTGAAGAAGAGGATAAGATGGGACGTATGGTCCGGATTATACATAAGTTGGGCGGATCCGGTATTGTCTATGTCAGAAACCGGCGAGAAACGCAGGAGATAGCCCGTATTTTGGTCAATAACGGCATTTCGGCAGATTATTACCATGCCGGACTTTCGGGGCAGGAACGGGATCAGAAACAGCAAGGGTGGATGACAAATGTTGTTCGCGTTATTGTAGCTACCAATGCGTTTGGGATGGGAATTGATAAACCTGACGTGCGTTTTGTGATTCACCTCGATTTGCCCGATTCACTGGAGGCCTATTATCAAGAAGCCGGTAGGGCAGGAAGAGATGGCAAGAAGGCCTATCCCGTTATTCTTTATCAAAAGACAGATGAGCAGAAGCTTGTCGATAATTTGCAAGCTAGCTTCCCTGATATTCCATTTATTCAACAGACCTATCATTACCTGTGTAATCATTTTCAGATTCCCTATGGTGCTGGAGAAGGAGTGACTGTAGATTTTGATGTTGTTGCTTTTGCCAAAAAATATCAGCTGCCATTGGTTCCTGTTATGAATGCGCTGAAGTTTCTGGAGCGGGACACTTGGTTGGTTTTGTCCGAAGCTGTCACAATCCCCTCACGGTTTAAATTTGAAATTGATAGCGCCGAATTGTATAAAGTTCAGGTGCAGTATGTAAAATATGATAAGCTCATTAAGGCTATTTTACGCAGCTATGGTGGTGTATTTGAAAACTATATCCTCATTAATGAATACGAATTTGCACGTAAGTTGGGTCTGCCTTATGATCGTGTTGTCGAGCTATTGAAGTCGTTAGAGTCATTGGAAATAGCGAGTTATCTGCCTTCTACAGATGCGCCACAATTGACCTTTTTGCAGAACCGCGTCGATTACAAACACCTGCATATCGATCATATTTTTATTCGCGATCGCCATCAGGTGAAAGAAGAAGAAGTCAATGGCATGATCGGTTATATTGAACGTAGCAATTGCCGCAGTCAGTCGCTGTTGTTATATTTTGGAGAAAAAAATGCGGGGTTCTGTGAAGTATGCGATTTGTGTCTGATCCGTAATCATCAGAAAAAGCAGCGCGCAGATATAAAAGCAGAAATCAAAAGTAGTTTGCTCGCTGGCGCTAAAAACATTCACGATTTGGTGGCTAGTTTGACGATAGGTACAGAAAAGAAAAGAATAGAGATTATCCGCGATCTCCTGGATGCGGAAAAAATCCTCTTGGAGGATAATCTCTACTCTTGGAATACCTTGTTTTAAACTATTTTTCGATGGGTAGATTGAGCTCTTCGCGACCCCATTCTGACCAAGAGCCATCGTATACGCGGATTTGCTCGTGACCAACAAGATGAGAAGCAAATGCTAAGATTGAGGCCGTGATACCCGATCCACAGGAGAATACATATTCATTTCCGGTAGCATTATGATGATCAAATTGCTGTTTCAGTTCACCAAGGGGTTTATAAACGATTCCATCAAGTAATTCTTCGAAAGGGAGGTTTTTGGAATGAGGGATATGCCCACCATGAAGGCCTTTTCGAGGTTCAGCAACAAAACTACTAAATCGACCTTTACTTCTGGCGTCAAAAATATTCACTTGAGGATCCCGATAATGTGTTAAGATATATTCTTTGTCAGCATAATGGTTTGCTTGAAATTGGGCTTTAAAGTTTCCAGGCTTTACAGCAGCTGCATACTGGTCTACGAGCGGTAATTTACTTTTTTTCCAAGCGGGGACGCCACCATTTAAAATAAATACCTGCTCAAAACCCATGACCTTAAACATCCACCATGCCCTTGGGCTTGAATAAACACCCCATCTGTCATATAACACGACGGTACTATCCTGATTGATTCCTAGGCGTTGCATTTCCCGTTCGAATACTTCTGCCGATACAAGGGTATGTGGTAATTTAGAAGTAGAATCCGAAAGTTTCCCTTCGATGTCAAAAAATTGAGAATGCGGTAGTACTTCGAACTTGGCGTCCTTGATGGATTGGCCAACTTTGTCGATGGTGCAATCAAGGAGGACAATGTCTGTATGCTGTCCCAATGATTCCAGAAGTTCGGTGGGGTTGATTAAGGCTGATTTGAATGACATAACAATAAAGTTTATTGCTACAAAATTACAAAAGCATCCCTATAAAAGCAAAGCGGCTGTTCTTTTGGAACAGCCGCTTTTTATGGATTGAAATTGCTAATTACTTAGCGTTTTTATCATTTTCCATTTGCTCTTTCAATTGAGCTAATACGTCTAAGTCGCCTAAAGTAGATTTCTCAACAGAATCTTTTACTTTTTTCACAGCTGAAGACTCAGCTTTAGCGTCTTTTTTACGGCTGTTAGACTCTTCTTTGCGAGCTTCTTCTTTCTCTTCTTCCCAGATACGAGAGTGAGAAATTACCAAACGTTTGTTCTCTTTGTTGAACTCGATGATTTTGAATGAAGTAACTTCATCAACTTTCAATGAAGAACCGTCTTCTTTAACAGAGTGTTTAGAAGGACAGAAACCTTCAACACCATATTGTAAAGCTACGATATCACCTTTGTCACCAACTTTGATCACAGTACCTTCGTGGATAGAACCTTCAGTAAAGATCGTTTCGAAAGTATCCCAAGGGTTTTCTTCCAATTGTTTGTGACCTAAAGATAATTTACGGTTTTCTTCATCCAATTCTAAAACAACTACGTCTAATGTTTCACCAACTTTAGTGAATTCGTTAGGGTGGTTGATTTTTTTAGACCAAGATAAATCAGAGATGTGGATCAAACCATCGATACCTTCTTCCAATTCAACAAATACACCGAAGTTAGTCATGTTTTTAACAACAGCTGTTTGTTTAGAACCTACAGGGTAACGCTCAGTGATATTTTTCCAAGGATCTGGAGTCAATTGTTTGATACCTAAGCTCATTTTACGCTCATCGCGATCTAACGTTAAGATTTGCGCTTCGATCTCATCACCAACTTTCAAGAACTCTTGTGGAGAACGTAAGTTTTGTGACCAAGACATTTCAGAAACGTGGATCAAACCTTCAACACCAGGGATGATTTCTAAGAAAGCACCGTAATCAGCAACTGTTACGATTTTACCTTTAACTTTAGAACCAACTTCTAATGCAGTATCTAAAGATTCCCAAGGATGCTCAGATAATTGTTTCAAGCCTAAAGCGATACGTTTTTTCTCGTCATCAAAGTCTAATACAACAACGTTGATTGTTTGATCTAACGATAAAACTTCTTTTGGATGCTCGATACGACCCCAAGAGATGTCTGTGATATGCAATAAACCGTCAACACCACCTAAATCGATGAACACACCGAAATCAGTGATATTTTTAACTGTTCCTTCTAATACTTGACCTTTTTCTAATTTAGCAACGATTTCAGATTTTTGGTTTTCTAAATCGTTTTCAATTAATACTTTGTGTGATACGACAACGTTTTTGAATTCGTGGTTGATTTTCACAACTTTGAATTCCATTGTTTTACCTACGTATACATCGTAGTCACGGATAGGTTTGATATCGATTTGAGATCCAGGTAAGAATGCCTCAACACCTTTGATATCAACGATAAGACCACCTTTAGTACGGCTCTTAACGAAACCAGTAATGATTGCATCATTTTCCAATGCCTCATTGATAGCTTCCCAAGATTTTTGAGTTTTAGCACGTTTGCGAGAAAGTACTAATTGACCGTTAGCATCTTCTTGAGATTCAACGAATACGTCAACTTTGTCACCAACTTGTAATTCTGGTAAGTCACGGAATTCTGATAAAGAAACTAAACCGTCAGATTTGAAACCAACATTTAAGACTACGTCTTTGTTGTTGATAGAAACTACAGTACCTTCAATAATTTCACCTTGGTTAACTTGGTTGAAAGTATCTGCGTATTGTGCTTCAAGTTTAGCGCGTTCAGCTTCGCTATAATTTCCGAAACCTTTATCATTTGCATCCCAGTCAAATTCACCTTCTGGTGTGATCCAAGTGTTTGATTTGATTTCGTCGATTAAGTTTGAATCAGCTTCTGATTCAATTTTTTCAGTGTCTTTCACTACTTTAGTGTCAGCACCTTGTAGCTCTGCGTTTTTCGCTGCTAATTCTTTTTCTGCTTCTTGTTTTTTTGCCATTAATTAATTTTCTCCTTTTTCCTACTTTGTAGGAGTTGCAAAGGTACAAAAAAACTTTAAATGCAAAATTTTATTTTTCTTATTTTATTGAAAGACTTTCAGTTATACAGGCCTTTTGCTTTAGACGTGTAAAGCTGCCTGTTCGAACGCTCGTTTAGCGTCTTCTACCGTTCATTTGTTGCCAACCTGACGGGGTAAATGAAGCTTTAAATAATTTTATACACCTATTCGTCTCTCTTAAAAGAGTTGAAAATGCGTGGTTTGGCAATAACAATGGTTTGTTTAGACAGCGCTATTGCTGCATTAAGCTCATAGCCCAATAATAAAATAAGCGTATTCAGGTAAATCCAGAGCATAATGACGATCAGTGTCCCAATGGATCCATAGAGTTTGTTATATGCACCAAAATGATTGATATAAAAGGTAAATATGGAAAACGTCAATATTGCTAAAATGGTAGCCATAGAAGCTCCGGGACTGAAGAGTTTCCATTTATTGGAGTTGGAAGGACCAAATTTGTAAATACAGCTTACCGTGAAAAAGTAAATAGCAAATATTATCAACCATCGGGCTACTTTAAGTAGAATGGCCCAGAAGCTCGACTTTATACCTGTTGTTTCCTTGAGGTAGTCTATGGTAATGCCAGCTAGGGTAAATATTGTCATCCCAACTGTTAACGCAAAAATAATTAGGAAAGCCAAGGCTAAGGCAAGCAAACGTTTTCTGACCCATGGCCTTCTTTCCGTCATGAGGGAAGCCTTATTGAAGGCATTCATCAGAGAGGCCATACCATTGGTTGCAAAATAGGCCGCAAATAAAAAACCGAAAGAAAGTAATCCACCATTTTGGTTTTTAATAATATCCTCCAAAGTCGTTTCAACAACCAGAAAAGCATTTTTGGGAATAACCACGGCCAGAAAGTCCAGCAACTGTTCCTGAAAATTATTGATCGGAATATAAGGGATCAATGTAAATAAAAAAATGATACCCGGAAAAATGGCCAATAAAAAGCTATAGGAAAGGGAAGAAGCCTTGCTGACAATGGAATCTCTCGATAGCTCCTGAAAGAAAAATACGGCCACAGTATAGAGTGGTAGCGAGCCAAAGCCAGGTAGTACGACACGTTTACTCCATTCGATTAATCTAAAATAAGGTTCAATATTTAATAGCCATTGGTGGATTTTCCCCATATCAATTAAAATAGTTACTCATCTTATCCAAGAAAACCTGTGGCGGCATACAAGGTCTATTTTTTTCCATGTTGACAAAGACCAAAGTTGTCTCGCCCTGGTTGAGTAGTTCTCCGCTTTCATTGAACAGTTCATATTCAAAAATAATACGGACGGCAGGTTTCTGGCGGATTCTTACCCGTATCGTGATCAAATCATCGTATTTGCCCGGTTTTAGGTATTTTGTTTTCATCTCCGTAACGGGGAGCATGACCCCCATTTCTTCCAGCTCCTTATACGATATCCCCGTGCTCCGCAGCATTTCAGTCCGCGCTATTTCGTAAAATGCAGCATAATTTCCATAATAAACATACCCCATTTGGTCTGTTTCTGCATAGCGGACACGAATCTGATGGTCAAATACAAACATTATTTTTTAATATTTCTGGCGTCCAATGCCTGTTGAAATTTACGTGCATTGATCAAATGCTCAGCCTCTGTTTTTGCAAAATTATGATAGCCCGAAAAATCATCTTTAGCACACATGTAAATATAATCATGTTGCTTAAAGTTTAAGACCGCATCAATTGCAGCAATACTTGGAATTGAAATAGGACCTGGAGGCAAGCCCCTATAGATGTAAGTATTGTAAGGATTGTCTGTTCTAAGGTGCTTATTCAATACCCTTCTAATGGTAAAGTCGTTGTTGGCAAAGATCACGGTAGGATCAGCTTGCAATAACATGCCTTTTTTGAGGCGGTTTAAATATAATCCGGCGATCATGGGCATTTCATCCTGGTGTAAGGCTTCACCTTTGACAATAGAAGCCAATGTACTGACTTGTTGCGGTGTCAGGTTAAGTGCTTTTGCTTTTGCCGTGCGATCTGCATTCCAAAACTTTTTCCATTCATCATCAAAACGAGCAATTACTTTTTCGGGATTGGTGTTCCAATAAATTTCGTAGGTATTGGGGATAAATATAGCAATCAGATTTTCTTTTGTAAATCCATATTTCTGTGCTGTAGCCTCATCATTTAGTACCGCGATAAATTCTGCAGAATCTGCCTCAAAACTTTTACCAAGGAGTGCGGCCATATTCTCTTTCAGTCGCACATTGGAAAATCTGAATTTTACAGGTTCTTGGTAGCCACCAATCAAATTGCCAACTAAGCGTCTATTGTTCATACCAGGGGTTAACAGATAACGTCCGGGTTTTACACTTTGCTCATATTTTTTATATTGTGCGGCACGCTCAAAGGAAGCGATGTCATCCACAAGATTTGAATCCTTGATTGATTTCAATACATCTTCATATTTTTCACCCTCGTGTATGTACAGGTATTTTTTCTCTCCCGATACATTGGAAGCATAAAATGCTTTATAAAATGTCCAAGCAAAATAACCTCCGACAACGATAACGATCAGGGCAATGATTTTTAACCAACTTGGTATTCCTTTTTTATTTTCCATGCTAAAATTTTTTATTCATTTGTTGTTCGCTATTAAGGGCATTCATACAGCCTTTAGCGGTCAATGGTTGATGAAATCGCCCAGATATGGATCGGTTTCATCTTTATATTTTATACAATTCCTGAATCTGCAACAAACGCTAATCCATCATAATGGAGATTATGCCATGCAGCTTCATTTTTAAGTCAATACACTTAAAAGCCAAGACTATTCCCTTTACTTTCTTTTTCTTTTTTCTGCCCTGCAGTTGGATTTGTTGTTGTCGATTTAGCTGCTGGCGTATTTGTTGTGGTACTTTTCGCTGGAGCAACGGGCTTAGACTGAACCGGAGCTTTTGCTGCTGGCGGAGTAACCTGTGTTTGGTTTGCCTGTGGTTTAGGAGTTGGCGTACCTCCAGCTGGAGCACCTGTAGTTGTTGTTGGTGCCGTCAATGAGAGCGTTATGTCTATTTTAGCCCCTAAGCTGGTTAAGCCTTTTTCTATTCCTGGTGATTGTACACTGATTACTGCGGTGGCTGTATCCGTTACATTGGGATCATAAGTCACTGTGCCTAGGCCTAGACCAGCTCCAGATAGGGCAAACTTCGCTTCGTTTAATGGAAGACCAATTAAGTTGGGTATTTCCACTTCATTAGCACCGAGTCCATTTCCCAAAACTAGATCTATACGTGAACCCTTAGGAATCATGCGCCCGTTACGGATTGATTGTCCAGCAAATTGAGCATCCAATACGATGTCCCTAGCGATATCGGCGACATAAGAAGTGTCTCCGATTCTAAGGTTATGGTTTTTCAAAATAGCCGTTGCTTCGATCAATGTTTTATCCTTTATATTCGGAAAGGCAACTTCAGGTGCAACTTGTGTGATAATGGTCAAATAAATAGTCCGCCCCGATTTTACATGAAATCCTTGTTCGGGATCCTGCTCGATGACCATTCCTGGTTTGGCGTCCATCTGGTAGACGGAGTCAATTTGATATTCCAGCCCCGCGTCTTCCAGCGCCTGGATGGCAGCACTGATATGAAGGCCTTTCACTTTAGGAACGGCTATAGATTCATCATGTTTGGTATATATTTTCAGTCCAACATAAACGAAAAGGAATAGACATACTATCGCGATAAAAGCGGCAATAAGATTTTTCCTAAAAGTGGGGGTCTGAAGATATTGTACGACTTTGGACATTTCTCTGTTTTGATAAAAATTAATTCTGCATAGAACCGCAATATTAAAGCCAAGTTTGCAGAATGATTAAATAAAATTATTCCTCACAAAATTATTCGTTTTTCCGTGTATAGCAAATTATATTTGCTATTCGAATCGCTAAAATTTATGAAAGCAAAAATAGCATTAATAACTGGAGGTTATACAGGAGAAGCTGAAGTTTCTTTTAAAAGTTCTGCCTTTGTCAATTCTCAACTTGATCACGACAAATACGATATATATTTGATTACAGTGACCAAAGAAGCATGGTACTATGAAGATTTGGACGGTAAGCGGCATCCGATTTCAAAAGCAGATTTTACACTTCCATTGAACGGAGATATCTTAAGCTTTGACTTAGCATTTATTATGGTGCATGGTGTGCCCGGAGAAGATGGAAGACTTCAGAGCTATTTTGATTTATTAGATATTCCATATACCTCATGTGATGCCTTGACTTCGGCATTGACTATGAATAAAGGGTATACAAAAGCGATTTTATCGGATATCCCGGAATTGCATTTGGCAAAATCGGTCTTATTGTTTGAATCGCAACGCCCGGAAGCGGTTAAAATCGTCGAAAGCAATCTTTCGCTGCCGTATTTTGTGAAACCTAATGCCGGTGGAAGTAGTATCGGAATGACCAAAGTAAAGGAATCGGCACAACTGCAGGAAGCGATTGATAAAGCTTTTGATGCAGAGAATACCGGGAAACAGGTTATTGTTGAAGAATTTGTGACTGGACGCGAATTTTCCGAGGGAATTTTTAGGAATTCAAAAGGCGAACTCGTTGTTTTGCCGGCTACCGAAGTTCGTACTACACGTGAATTTTTTGATTATGAAGCCAAGTATGTACCTGGATTGACCGAAGAGATTACACCAGCAGACCTGACTACGGAAGAGCAGGAGCGCGCTGCACGTATTTTAAGGGAAATTTATGTGAGATTGAACTGTAAGGGTATGGTTCGGGTGGACTTCTTTTTGGAAAAGGATACCGATAAATTTTATTTTATCGAAATTAATACCATTCCGGGGCAGACTCCACAAAGCTTTATTCCGCAGCAGGTACGGGCTTTTGGAATGAAGGAGGGGGATTTTTACGGGGAGTTGATCGAAACAGCTTTACAATCGAAGTAGTTTTGTCCTATCTCAGTAAGACTTGAGGCAGGGACTATATGGCTGGAGCGCGGATAAGCATGCATTACGATGATGATACACTGCATTTCCCGGCCACAGCCCGCTGATCATTCGCATAAGCAGCCTTCGGCCAAGGGGGATAAAAATATGCCACGATGCTGCACAAAAAAGGCTTTCAATTTCCTGAAAGCCTTTTTTGTGTTTTATTTTCTGAAATCAAATTTCGATAGATCGGGTTTAAACTTTTTAACCCTTTTCAGCTCCTCCTGATAAATTACCTGACCGATATTTTTTAAAAAAGGATAGGTTACTGTTTCATATTCGTAGCGTCCATCGTTGTAGATGCCATTTTCATTGGACTGCACAACAACGGCGAGCATAAATTCCACGCCATGTTCAAAGTCGACGATATAGGCATTATCAATATTATAGCCGTAAGAATCTCCATACTTGTTGAAGATCCGGATGTTGGGATTTAAGATCGCATTTTTTTCACGGCCATAAAAAAGGAGCTTGCTATACGTTGGCCAGAATTCTGCTGGATCATATTTTGGAAAATCCGATTCAAAGGGGTAGCGCGACATATAATCATAGAGGAGCGCGTAATCATCTTTTTTCAGATTGAATCTTTCTTGAGGCTGAAATGCTTCGGGAAATAACAGCTTCTTCAATATCAGCTGTTGATCTTGCAAAGCGTATACATTTAATCCTTCAAAACTCCAGGGTTCATGAACAAGTTCATCTTTATCGTTCATGTAACCTTTCCCCTGAAGCGTATTGGACAGCTTGATGGTATAATCCTTGGGATCGAACTGTGCTTCTTGTTTATAGATAATATCCTTCCCCTTATAAAAGGTGACGGGGTTAGTATGTTTGGCCCATATGCCTTTGTCGCCAATAGCAAGACGGTTGACAATGCGGCTGTAATTAGTGCCGTATTTTTTTAGTTTCGCATTCAGTTCTCCACGGCCAATAAATTCGAAAAGCCTGTTTTGGGCATCGTTGTCGCTGGTTAATAAGATCTTTTTAACATATTGAGCAACAGATGGAAGGCCATTGGCGGCGGATTCATCCACAAGAACCTTAGTCTGCTTTTCAAAAGCAGAATCGATGCGTAGTGGGGTATCTTTGCTGAGACCGTCAATATGCAGGTCATTGATTTTTTCCAAAGCCAGAATTGCTGTCGGCAACTTCACTGTACTTGCGGGATAAAAATACCAGTTCGGATTCAGTCGATAGCTATAGGACCTGAAATGTGGCTTATTGGATTTGTCACGATCAATCTGTGTATACAGAATTTGTACTTCATTTTTCGTCGGATGACTTAATATGTTTTGAAATAGATCGGGATGACTTTGGAGTAATTTTTCCAGGTAAACAGTATCTATCTTCTGAGCGTATAGATCTGACATGAATAGAGTAAAAATTAGGGTGAGGTATTTTTGCATGTGCTTTAGATCAAAGTGTCGCGCCTGTAAGCTCTTCTATCGCTTTTAATGGTGATAGGATCATGAAGCAAAAAGCTCCATGATCCTATCGCGTTTTGCTATTCGTAAACATGGAATTATTTTCGCGTATAAACTTCAAAGGTATAAGCAAATGCATGTTTGTCATCGGCCTGATGCGAATCTGAGGCAACTAATTCCCATTCTTCTGACGGCAATTCAGGAAAGAAGGCGTCACCTTTGATAGTTTTGTGCACGCGTGTCAGAAGTACCTTATTTGCCAAGGGTAACGCTTGCTGATAAATGTTTGCGCCACCAATGATGAATACCTCACGTTCATCCCGGCAATACAAGAGTGCCTCTTGGATGCTGTTGGCAACATCAATGTCTTCTCCCTGGAAATTCGCATTACGTGTAATGACAATATTCCTTCTGTCTGGTAATGCTTTGCCTATGGCCTCAAAAGTCTTTCTGCCCATTAGGACAGAGTGCTCAACGGTATTTCTCTTAAAATATTTAAAGTCGTTGGGTAAATGCCAAGGCATCTGATTGTCGATTCCGATGGCATTGTTTTCCGACGCAGCTACGATTAATGTGATCGTTGGGTTGCTCATTTTTGATATAAGGTGATTATTCGTTCGCTAAAATATATTACAAAATCAGGTACCTTTCTTGTTAAACGGCCACCGGAGCTTTGATATGTGGATGGGATTCGTAGTTTAACAATTCAAAATCTTCAAACTTAAAATCAAAGATATCTTTTACTTCAGGGTTTATTTTCATCTGGGGTAGCGCTTTTGGCTCGCGGCTCAATTGGAGCTCCGTTTGCTCGAAGTGATTACTGTAGATATGTGCATCGCCAAGGGTGTGGATAAACTCTGCGGCTTCCATGTCGCAAACCTGTGCGACCATCATCGTCAATAAAGCATAAGAGGCAATGTTGAAAGGAACGCCCAAGAATATATCGGCACTACGTTGATAGAGTTGACAGGACAATTGCGGCTTTAAGATACCTTTTTCAGGTTGTGCCGGAGCGACATAAAACTGAAAAAAGGCATGACAAGGAGGTAATGCCATATGCTCTATTTCGGCAACATTCCATGCCGATACAATAATACGGCGTGAATCCGGTGAATTTTTTAGCTGGTTGATAACCTGTGTGATCTGATCGATATGACGGCCATCGGGTGTTGGCCAGGAGCGCCATTGTGATCCGTATACAGGGCCCAAATTTCCTTGTTCGTCAGCCCACTCGTCCCAAATGCTTACGCCATTTTCTTTGAGATACTGAATATTGGTTTCACCTTTAAGAAACCAGATCAATTCATGGATAATGGATCGCAGGTGTAATTTCTTCGTCGTTACCAAAGGGAAACCTTCCTGAAGGTTGAAACGCATCTGATATCCAAAGACACTTTTGGTACCTGTGCCCGTACGATCTGTCTTTACAACACCATTCGTATATACATGTCTGAGTAAATCTAAATATTGTTTCATCTGTAAAAAGTAATTATTAAATACCAAATATCAATGCTATAATCGAACTGGATAGAACGAATAGCACTATTTTATGTGTCTGATTCTCAATCGGGGAATATTTGAATACATCATGTCCGGCTCTAATTTAGTTTGTCCGTAATAAGCCGCCGGTGCATTCAACCTTTCAAGATAGTCAAAACTAAGGAAAATCCTTATAACGAGAAAGTCAAAACTTAAAATGATAAGAGGGGTTACTGAAAAAAAATGTAATTTTGCAAAATATTATGGAGAATAAAAAAGTAGCTTTTTATACACTTGGATGTAAACTGAATTATTCGGAGACATCATCCATTGGTCGTTTATTTAAAGATGCGGGCTATGATACCACAGCGTTCAATAGCCGTGCAGACGTTTATGTAATCAATACATGTTCGGTAACGGATAATGCTGACAAGAAGTGTAGAAAAGTAGTGAAGGAAGCTTTAAAGCACTCTCCCAACGCCTATATTACGATTGTTGGCTGTTATGCGCAGCTAAAACCAAAAGAGATTGCAGAGATTCCCGGAGTGGACATGGTCTTAGGTGCAGCTGAAAAGTTTAATATTATTGAGCATATCAATGATTTGACGAAACAGGAAAAAACGATCGTTTATAATGGTCCAATCGATGAGACCAATCAATTTGTCTCGGCTTATTCGATTGGCGATCGTACGCGTACGTTCCTAAAAGTACAGGACGGCTGCGATTATTCATGTACATTTTGTACGATTCCTTTGGCACGTGGCGGAAGTCGCTCGGGCAAGATCGAAGATATTGTGCGTCAAGCTGAAGAAATTGCAGCTTCAGGCGTCAAAGAAATCGTTTTAACAGGTGTAAACATTGGCGATTTTGGTATTCGGGATGGTAAGCGCGAAGACCGGTTCTTGGATTTGGTACAAGCACTGGATGAAGTCGAAGGGATTGATAGAATCCGTATTTCCTCGATAGAACCCAATCTTCTTTCCAATGATATTATTGAGTTTGTGGCCCAATCAAAACGTTTTGTTCCACATTTCCATATGCCATTGCAGTCTGGAAGCAATAAAATTCTGGGTTTAATGCGCAGAAGGTACAAAAGAGAGCTTTACACAGAGCGCGTCGCTTTTATCAAGTCATTGATGCCTAATTGCTGTATCGGTGTTGACGTTATTGTCGGATTTCCGGGAGAAACACGTGAAGACTTTATCGATACATACAATTTCTTGAATGATTTGGATATTTCTTACCTGCATGTCTTTACCTATTCAGAAAGGGAGAATACAATTGCTGCTCAAATGGACGGTGCTGTACCGGGAGCTCAACGCAGCGACCGTAGCAAAATGTTGCACATCCTTTCGGAGAAGAAGCGCCGTGCGTTTTATGAGTCACAGCTTGGTGAGACTGGTGATGTTTTGTTTGAAGCAGACGAAAAAGATGGTTATATGCATGGTTTTTCTAAAAACTATGTCAAAGTACGGACCTTATACGATCCATTATTGGTGAATGAGGTTGTGCCGGTTAAATTTATGGAAGTAACGGATTCCTGTGAAGTGGAAGTAGAAGAAATTCCGGAGACATTGACACATTAATCTTTTTAAGGGTTATACTATATTAAGATTTATAACATATAAAAAAGGCAATCTTCCCGCATAAGATTGCCTTTTTTCGCTAAAGAGAATTCCAAAATTTCCCTATTGATTGCAGTATGCTGTTGTATTTCTGATCAAATTGACGGCTGAAATCTGACCGGAAGTAAATCGGTACCTCTAATGCGTACTGCTCTTTGCTGCGTTCAACCAGATGACGGTACCCAAGATCAAAAGCACCCCGAGCCATTGTATCGTGGATACACTTTCATGAAGTATAAAAAATGACATACAGGTGGCTACAGGTAGCTCCGCCGAACTCAATATTCCGCCTAAGGAGAAGCCTGTTTTAGGTAAGCCGTAGGCAAACAATAAAGGCGGGATGACTGTGCCAAATAGAGAAAGGATCAAGCCGAAATAAAGGAAGTTACCATCAAATTGACCATTCCATAAATAAGCAGGTGGAAATAAGGTAAAGACCATGATACAGGCCCCCGTTACCATAATAGCGCTTTTTTGAATGGGGTGATAGTCATTGCCGACACGACCGTTGACGATCATGAAGACCGAATAGGCGGTCGCCGCTAAAAGACCAAATAAGACACCTGTTAAGTTGAGCTGTTGTAAGCCTTTTTCAATAAGTCCAGTCGCTAATAATGTTGCAATGAGTACAATGCCGATGCCAATCAGGTTGTTTTTTGAAGGTTTTGCCTTGAAAAAGATAAATTCAATCAGCACACCGATCCAAATATACTGCATCAACAGTACAATGGCCAAGGAAGCCGGAACAAGCTGTACACATTTGTAATAGAGAATGCTCACCAAACCGGTCGAAGTACCACTGATTAATATCTTGATCCATGAAGATTTCTTGCTTGAAGAGTGAAATGACTTTGCCGAAAAGAGTTTGATGATGATATAGATAAGCCAAAGGATAAGCATGCCAAACAATACCTGAATTCCCGTTACCTCTCCTAAATTCAACCCTTTACCATAGGCTTTTTTAACAAACGTTGATAGTATCCCAAAACTACTCGCACCTAAAAAGACAGCTAATGCACCTTTTAATTTTTCCATTCTCAAATAAATTAGGCGTCAAAGTTACGATTTCTGAACAATTCTTTTTCTTATCTGACGTTCTTATCAAGAAAAGCAATCTCCGGGGGCAAGCAAATTTATTGGATATCAACAGCAATTTAATTAAGTTTGTTATGCAAGTAAGTTTGTTAAGCAAGAACGTAAATCGAACAGCATGGGTGTCAGATCTTATTTTATCTTCTTTTTAGGTGCAGTTCTATTTTTGAGCAGTTGTTCAACGAAGAAAAAGGTACTTAGCTCCAAAACACATTCTTCCAATGGTTCGGTTTTGACAGATGCGAGCTCAGCGCGTGGAAAAACTTTTTCGGGATCCAAACTTGACAATTATGCAGACTTGCTCAATGTGAGTACCAAAAAACTAAATCCGCACCTTTATTCCTTTATTGACGATTGGATGGGGATACCGCATCGTATGGGTGGACAGACCAAATCGGGGGTAGATTGCTCGGGATTTGTTAATCTGCTCTATATTGAAGTATACAAAGGGAATTTGCCGCGGACTTCGCGTGACATGGAAGGAATAGTAAAGAGAAAAAAGGTCGATAAACTTGAAGAAGGAGATCTCGTGTTTTTTTCTTTCGGACGAAATGGAATAGATCATGTTGGTGTATACCTGCATAATAATAAGTTCGTTCATGTTTCGACACGGAAAGGTGTTATTATCTCTGATCTTTCCGACAGTTGGTATGCGAAGACCTTTGTTGACGCGGGCTCTCCCAATATCTAAACGCGTGAATTTCATGTAGGTTTTATGTCATATCTTGATATAAACTTTTATACCCTGTATAAATCCTTATTTTTGTCAAAATTTTATAGAAATGACAATCAAGAGTAAGAAGATTTTTTTGGGCCTTTGTATTATTGTGCCGTTTTTGATGTATTGTGTTTATTACTACAGTAATATGATCAAAAATGCCCCTTTTCGTTTTGCCGATTTTGAATCCATTGAATTCAAATATGGCGAGCCGAACCACATGGTCAACGAATACAATTCAAAAACACGTATCTATAAATATTTAGACAAAAAAGATTCTCTAATTACCGATACTGTAAAATTTACAAAAGACGATTTATTATACCTGCATCGCAAAGCAATGGAGCTCGGCTTTTGGAACTTGGATACTGATATGACCGGTCCTGAATGGCAGCAGGATTCAACAAATTCTAAAGTCCCACGTTTTTATTTAGAGTTCAACTATAAAGATAAGTCCAAGCATATCACTTTGGATGCAGATTTTGCAGGCAACCCTCGGATGCACGATGCAGCAAAATCAATGATCGATGAAGTCAACCGCATGTTGGCAACTGCGCAAGCCAGATAGTTAAGAAATAGGCCCTAAGGGTAAAGAGAGAAATCAAGTCATTGGTTTCTCTTTTTTTGTGCCGAATATCCGTCTGAAAACAAAGGATGGAAGAAGGATTTAACCGGCCAACAACATATATGTTAATGGGGATTTTATAGGGACTTAATAGGGACCTGATAGGGACCTCATTCGGATGAATACGTATAAAACACGGATAAAGTCCCTATAACGATACTGCCAAATATGGATTAATTAATACAAGAGTGTTAAATGGCTTCCTTTGTTTTTTTGATAAATTCTTTATATTCTCTTTATACTCTGTTAACCTGAATCGAATACCTTAGCGCCAAAACAAAATTTCATATGAAAGCATTTTTGGCACTAGCAATTTCCTGGGCATGCGTAAACGCTGTGCAGGCGCAAGATTTTGCAAAAGGAAAAGTTTATCTGGACGCAAACAAGAACGGAAAATTAGATAAAAACGAACAAGGCATTGCGTCTGTTTCTGTTAGTAACGGGCGTGAAGTGACAACGACTGATAAAGATGGTAATTACCAATTGCCCGTTGGAAATGACAACATCATTTTTGTGGTTAAACCAACAGGCTATGCTTTGCCCTTGGATGAAAATAACCACCCAAAATTCTATTATATCCATAAAGTAAACGGTAGTCCAGTTTCAAAATACCCTGCTGTTGCTGCTACAGGAAAAATCCCTGCTGCTGTAAATTTTGCAATGTATCAACAAGATGAGGATCCTAATTTTTCAGCTTTTGTTTTTGGTGATCCACAGGCTTACACGGAGGAAGAACTGGCCTATTTCAAAAATGGTGTGATCAATGAAATTTCCGATAAGACAATTGCAAAATTCGGAATAAGCTTAGGCGACTTGGTGGGAGACGATCTTTCACTTCAGCCAAAATATAAATCGGTGATTTCCACGATGGGCTTGCCATGGTATAATGTCATGGGAAACCACGATATGAACTATGATGCTAAAGTGGATAGCCTCTCCGATGAATCGTTCGAGCGGACGTTTGGCCCCAATAATTATGCGTTCAACTATGGAAATACGCATTTTATCATTCTTGATAATATCATTTATCCGAATCCACGGACAGGTAAAGGTTATTTAGGCGGATTCCGTAAAGATCAGCTTGATTTTGTGGAAAATGACTTAAAAAACGTTGCTAAAGATAAATTGATTGTGTTGGCATTTCATATTCCTTTATACCATCAAAACTCGGATGTCTTTCGTAACGAAGATAGACAACGTCTGTTCGATATTTTGGCTCCATTTAAGCATACCTTGTCTTTATCCGCGCATACACACTTTCAGCGGCAATATTTTTATGGACAAAACGAAGGATGGAAACAAGAAAAGCCACATCACGAGTATAATGTGGGTACAACCTCGGGCGACTGGTATTCGGGCGAGTTGAATGAAAAGGGAATTCCTGTTTCTACAATGCGGGACGGTACACCAAAAGGGTATGCCATCTTAAAAATCGAGGGCAACCAGTACAGTTTTGATTATAAGGTTGTCGGTAAGCCGGCAACGTATCAGATTGATTTATATGGCGCATCAGTCGTTCCAGAAAAATACACAAAGAAATACCCGATATACGCTAATTTTTTCATTGGAAAGGAAGGTGACAAGGTAACGTATAGAATCAATCAGGGCGAATGGAAGGAAATGGATTTTGTCAATGAAAACGATCCGGCATTCCTAAATTCTCTTGCTAAATACGATACAGCAACCGAATTAAAGAATACGCGTAGACCTTCGAACCCCGAAAAATCCAGTCATCTGTGGACAGCTAATTTGCCCAAACTTAAAGCTGGTAAATATCAGATTGAGGTTCAGGCGGTTGATCTTTTCAATAGAGTACACCTGGCAACAAAGACTATTGAGGTGAGATAAATAAGCATTTGTAGAGTTGTTTTAAGTTTAAAGATAGCTTAAGATGCACTTAACATAACGATCCTATATTTGTGTAGAGTAATTTTTGATTCATAAAGAGTTAGGGTTAATGTGTAGATCTGTTGTGAAACACGTCTGAAAATTTAGTTTGTTTTTAAAGTGAAGGTAATCTCCCCAGATTACCTTTCACTGTTTTAGACCTTTTAGGCTATCTTACGATACCAGCATTTAACTGCTTCTCGGCTGGCCTGTTCTTACAGTTCATTTGATTTATGCAGACAAGGTTTTGCCTGGTAATTCGTTTGGTATATGAACCTTAGCAATATATGAACACATAGTTCGGCTGAACACTTGGTTCGACAGCGATATTTTCTTCTGAAAGTGTCTGATGTTATTGGCCAGAAAGAACATTCCGTTCGCTTTTATTGTTGTTGGTCTGCGAAGTCATGAAGGCTTTTATGCCGGATAGCACGCCGAAAATCATCCGATGCCGGATTTTCAAAGATCTCCAGGTCGAAGTATTTTGTGGCGGCAAATAGGTGGTCGAATACATCCGAAACAATTCCTTCGTAATATTCCCAGCGGATATCGTTTACAAAGAAATAAAGTTCGACTGGAACACCGTGTTCGGTTGAAGCAAGCTGACGCACCATCAGGGGCATGGTCTTGTGGATATTGGGGTTTTGACGTAAATAGGTGAGTGTGTAAGCTCTGAACATCCCTAAATTGGTCATTTTGCGACCGTTTATGGGGCTTGACTGATCTATCTGCTGCTGGGTGTTGAATTGGTCAATTGTCCTGGCGCGCTCTTCGATATACGGCCGCAGGATCTGTATATTTTTGAGTTTTTCAATTTCTTCATTTTCTAAAAATCGAATCGTGGAAATTTTGATATTTATGGCCCGCTTTAAGCGCCTACCGCCCGACTGCTGCATGCCCCTGTAATTTTTGAACGAATCCGACAATAGCGTATGTGTCGGTATCGTCGTAATGGTCTTATCAAAGTTCTGTACTTTTACATTATTGAGGTTAATCTCTTTGACCGTTCCATCGGCGCCATATTTGGGCATCTCTATCCAATCTCCGACACGGATGGAGTCATTGGCCGAAACTTGTATACTGGCAACAAATCCTAGTATAGTGTCTTTGAATACCAACATCAGAATTGCGGATGCGGCACCCAAGGATAATAAGAAAGACCAGGGAGATTTTCCTGTCAATATTGAAAAGCAGATCGTTCCGCCGATAAATAATAAGATAATCTGACAAACCTGTAAATAACTCTCCAGAGGTTTGTCTGCAAAAGATTTCTTCATGCGCAGCATATCCCGCAAACTTTTCAGGAGCGAATGAATAATCAATAAACTGACGACAGTCGTCGCTATGTCAAGTACTTTATTGCTGTTTTCTTTCCAGGCTGGAAAACCCATGAAGATAATGGGCATGATATATTGTGCCACTAATATCGGAACAAAATGAGCAACAAGTTTCAGTGTTTTATTACGGATCAACAGATCATCAAAGCGGTTTGTACTACGTCTGATGGCTTTGATTGTTAACAGGAGTAATGTTCTTTTGGTGAAATAGTCAATGATGATCAAAAACAAGACAACCAGTAAGAGTAAAAGGATCGAGTTAACAAAATGACTCCCCTGATTATCAAGGCCAAATTGTTTAATCCATTGAAATGTCCAATTATAGATGTGGGATTGAGAATCTTTGAATAATTCCGTTGCTGTGCTTTGCATGTTACAAATATACAAAAAGCCGCAATTAGCGGCTTTTTGTTATTTTGAATTGAGCGGTTCACGCTCGTGTTTATGTCTAAAGAAGACCGCAAAAAGGACTGCTATAATCAAGGTGTAGATGGCAAAAGCTAGCCAGATGTCATGCCAGTCTTTTAGCATGAGGTTACCACTTAACATGCCGTCAGGTAAGATTGAGATACTCTTTTCCTGCAGAAAATGTAGAAAATGGGTGTTGTCGATTGTTGTATCTAAATATTGTGCGAGATCTTTGCTGTTTTGAAAACTTTTGGTAAAGTAGTGGTCAATGATCCAACCCGATGCAAAACTGCCTACAACGGCACCAAAACCATTTGTCATCATCATAAACAAACCTTGTGCCGAGCTGCGTATGCTCGAAGTTGTTGAGGTTTCAACAAATAAAGAACCTGAGATATTAAAGAAGTCAAATGCCATACCATAGACGATACAGGATAATACAATCATCCAAAGTCCGCCTGCAGGGTCACCAAAGGAGAATAATCCAAAACGTAATACCCAGGCTAACATCGAAATCAGCATGACCTTTTTTATACCGAATCTTTTGAGAAAAAATGGAATAGCCAAAATAAATAGTGTCTCGGATATCTGGGAAATCGACATAATGATGGTCGAATATTTCACAACGAAAGATTCTGCAAATTTAGGATAGAATTTAAATTCATCCAAAAATACATCACCGTAGGCATTGGTCAGTTGGAGTGCGGCCCCCAAGAACATGGAAAAAATAAAAAATAAAGCCATTTTATAATTTCCGAAAAGTTTAAATGCCTCTAAGCCTAATAGTTGTGTCCAGGAGGCATCTTCCTGTTGTAACTTTTTTGGTGGACATTTAGGTAGCGTAAAAGCATAGAGACTTAAAGCCAGCGCTGCGGTTCCGGCGATATAAAATTGATAAGCTGTAGCCTTGTTGCCGGTTAAATTGGTGATCCACATGGCGACGATAAAGCCTATCGTTCCGAATACCCGGATAGGGGGGAATGCCTTGACCAAATCGTAGTTATTTTCATTCAATGCCGTATATGCAATGGAGTTGGATAGGGCCAAAGTGGGCATATAAAAACACATCGCCGCTAGCATTGCATAAAAAAAAGTGTTTGGATCATTTACCTGCGGTAAATAGAATAAAACACCCGCATAACATAAGTGAAGGATAAAATATAATCTTTCGGCATTTATCCAACGATCGGCGATAATTCCCATCAGGGTAGGCATAAATAAAGAAGCGATCCCCATGGTTGCGAAAATAGCTCCAAATTGTGTACCATCCCATTGTTTTGTGCCAAACCAATAGTTTGCTATTGTAATCAACCATGCTCCCCAGACAAAGAACTGAAAGAAGCTCATAATGGTCAATCTTAATTTAATAGACATAAATCGATGTTATTTAAAATTTTTATTTCGCTTTAATGAAAGGAGTTATTTTCTTTTGGAAATCTCATCCCTAATCAAGGCAGCCTGCTCGTAGTTTTCTTCGGTCAATGCCTGATTAAGTGCTTGCTCCAGTTGCTCATCTGTCAACGAGGAGAAAGGATTTTGTGGGGATTTTGAAGGTATTTTTTCTTCGACCTCAACAACACTTGGATCCTGAACTTTGTTGGATTTGTCCAGGTTTTCCAAAAATGCAAACTCATGTCCTTCAATGATAATTCCAGCAGAGGACATAATAAATTCGTAGGCATAGATCGGAGCTTCAAACCGTACAGCCAGTGCAACTGCATCGGATGTCCGGGCATCAATTTCTACAATCTTGTTGCCGTCGGAACAGATAATTTTAGCATAAAATATCCCTTCAATCAAATTATAGATCAGTACTTCAATGAGTTTAATACCAAAAGAATCTGCAAAAGATTGAAATAGGTCGTGTGTGAGCGGACGACTAGGAATCATTTTCTCTATCCGAATAGCAATAGCTTGAGCCTCATGGCTGCCGATGATGATGGGCAATCTTCTGTTGCCCTCCACTTCTCCCAATACAAGAGCATAAGCGCCAGATTGTGTTTGACTATAGGATAAACCAACGATATCTAATCTGATTTTCTTCATTTTAATTCCAAAGCGGTCTACAAACTTAGATAAATTTGCTTTTATATGCAATTATAACAACTAAAAACTCCCCATTCATTTTGGATAAATGGGGAGAATATATCGGATGAAAGCTTTAAATACCTTTGTAAGCCTTCAATGCCTGCGTTAATTTCGGAACGACGTCGAAGGCATCGCCTACAATTCCATAGTCGGCCACCTTGAAAAAGGGCGCTTCTGGATCTTTATTGATGACAACGATTGTTTTGGATGAGCTTACTCCAGCCAAATGCTGGATTGCTCCGGAGATACCGATTGCGATATAGAGATTGGGACTCACTACAATACCTGTCTGGCCTACGTGCTCCGAATGCGGGCGCCAGCCAGCATCGGATACTGGTTTTGAACAGGCTGTAGCCGCGCCAAGCACATCGGCGAGTTCTTCAATTATCCCCCAGTTTTCAGGTCCTTTTAGACCACGGCCGGCAGAGACGACGATTTCAGCTTCCGGAAGGGATATTTTGTCTGTTGCACGAACAATCTCTTTGACCATAGTTGTAAAATCTGTTTGGTCAATATTCGGAGCAAAAGTTTCGACATTTGCGCTACCACCGGTCTCTTTTGTTTCATATGCATTTGGACTAAGTGCGATGACTTTTATATCCGAGGTTAGTTCGAGCGTAGCGAAAGCCTTATTGGAAAATGCCGTCTTTTTGACAGTCAGTTTGTCGCCATTAATGGTCGGCAATTCGAGTGCGCCATCGGCCAGACCAGCCTCCAATTTGGCTGCAATACGTGGAGCGAGTCCCTTACCTGAGAATGAGTTGGACAGCACAAGTATTTTTGAACCGGTACTTTTTACGGCTTCAGCAATGATGCTTGCATACGCTTGGTTTACAAAAGAAGCAAGTTGTTCATTATTGACATTTAATACTTTGGAAGCACCGTACTTACCCAAACCAGCAAGTTCGTCTTCAGCGACATTTCCGATTGAAATAGCCACAAGATCAGTCTGTATGTTATCGGCGATGGATTTTGCATAAGAAACAACTTCAAAAGCTGATTTTTTGAATTTTCCATCAGTATTTTCTACATATACGAGTATAGACATAGTGTTTTAGCGTTTAAAGATTAAATAACTTTAGCTTCGTCGTGAAGAAGAGAAACTAATTTTTCTACCTCGGCAGCGTCAACAAGTTTGACCGTACCCCGTGGAGCAGGCGTCTCATAGCTGACAATGTGTTCAAGAACGTCTATTGCGGAAGGTTCCAGCACATCCAATGGTTTGGTCCGTGCGCTCATAATACCACGCATATTCGGTATTTTAGGTTCGGCAACACCTTCGGCAGTGCCAATGACGATGGGTAGCTTTGCTGTCAATACTTCTTTTCCACCTTCAATCTCGCGCTCAACTGTGACTGCGTCGCCCGCAATGTCAACTTTTTTGGCAATGGAAACAGAAGGGATATGCAGCAGTTCTCCTACGATTGCTCCCACTTGAGCACCGTTATAGTCGATTGATTCCCGGCCGGTTAAGATCAAATCAAATGCATTGTCTTTGGCATATTGTGCTATCTGATTCGCAACAAACCAAGCATCGCGCGGAACGGCGTTAATCCGTACAGCATTGTCTGCACCAATTGCCAATGCTTTTCGAATGGTTGCATCTGTAGATGCATCGCCCACATTGATGACAGTTACGGTTCCTTTTCCACCTTCGGCCAACTCAACTGCTTTGGATAAAGCAATTTCATCATAAGGGTTTATAATGAATTGTACACCAGCTGTATTAAATGCAGTGTTGTCATTTGTAAAAGTGATTTTGGATGTAGTGTCAGGGACATTACTTATACAAACTAATATTTTCATATACGATTGGTTTTACTCAAACTTACCATATTTTCTTTCAATTAAAAAGTGCTAAGGCGTTTTAAATGCTGTTAAAAAGTCGTCTTGTGATTTTGATGAATTTGTAATTTTACTAGTTTTTTTCTTTTATTTTTTTTGATGTGATATAATATTGAGGTGTTTTGTTGTCTTTTTTGTAATTTTTTATTTTAAATAGCCGGTTCTTGACAATAGATTTATTACGTCAGTAAATTGTCATTTTATATGCTAGCATAGTAATTTCATAAAGCATCACAGCTCATTCGGGGTTCCTGTTTATAAAAGCCTTTCGTGTGATATGGAGAGACGGGGAATTGTTTTAGTGGATATACAATTAAATTGCATATAATATGCAATTTGTCTAAGTTTGAAATAAAAAAGATATGTCGACACGATTGGATCAACTGAATGAATTTTTGAAAGAGAGCCCTGAAGATCCATTTTTAAAATATGCGATTGCAGCTGAATATCTCAAGCAGGAAGATGAACAAGAGGCCATGGTAAGATTTGAGAATTTAGTACATACAAATCCAGATTATGTAGGAACGTATTATCATTTGGGTAAATTGTACGAAAAATTGAATAGACAGGAGTCCGCGATTAATACCTATAGATCCGGGATTGAGATCGCTCGCAAGACGCGTAATTTCCATGCTTTGGGCGAGTTACAAGGTGCATTGTCATTCTTGACAGACGATGATGAAGATGATTTTTAATCTTTTCTAAATTTTTGGTATTTAATTTGTTATGAATTTATTGGTGTAACTGTTAGATGCTGATTTTTTTGAATTTGGAATGAGATGAAAAGGTATATTTGGATTGTGGGTTTGTTATTGACAATTGGAATGGTGGGATGTGATAATCCCAAACAAAGTGTTGCGGTCTATAAAGATAATTTACAAGACCTAAAAGGTAGGGATAAGGCGGAAGTAGTGATTGGTGAATATAGAGGTGTCATGCCTTGTGCGGATTGTGATGGTATAGAAACGCTTATTTCATTGCATGCAGACAACACCTACCAATATTCATCTAAATACCTTAATAAAAGTGATGATGTGTTTATGCGTGAAGGAAAATGGAAATTGGATGGCAACATCATTACATTGGACGGCGTCGACTATAAGTTCAAATTAGGAAATCGGATACTCAGTCAACTGGATCTCTCTGGAAATGACATAACGGGTGATATTTCCAAATATTATGTTTTGACAAAAAATTGATATGTAGCCTAAGGGATATATTAAAACATAAAAAGCCGAAAATATACTTTCGGCTTTTTATGTTTTTGGATGTATAGCTGTTTTTCGGCTATTGAATAAGTTCTTTCTTGCTGCAAGCCTGATAATTTATTTTTCACTTGCGGGGCATGCTCGACGCTTTACCTATAAATGCTATTTGTTCTTTGTACAAAGTTCTTTCAAGGTTGCTACCACAAAATCGACTTCTTCCTTTGTATTATGCTTGCAGAATGAAAAACGAACCGAAGGACGCTCCGAGCTTGATTTGATTGCACCCAATACATGCGATCCGATGTCTGTTCCTGAGCTGCAGGCACTGCCACCAGAACAAGAGATTCCTGCAATATCCAGGTTGAATAAAAGCATGTCAGCAAGGTCACTACATGGGAAAGAAACATTCAGTACGGTATACAGTGATTTTTCTGGTTCAATAACACCATTAAAATCAATTTCGGGGATTGCTTTTTGCAACTCGTCGATCATATAAGATTTGAGTCCTTGAATATAAGCGCGGTGTTCTTCCATGTGCTCATAGGCAAGTTCCAAAGCTTTGGCAAGACCCGCTATTCCATAGACATTTTCTGTTCCGCCACGCATGTTACGTTCTTGTGCTCCACCGTAGATCAATGGTTTAATTTTGTTGTTGGCATTAATATAAAGAAAACCAACTCCTTTCGGACCATGGAATTTATGTGCAGCTCCGGTTATAAAATCTATTTTCAGACTGCCAAGATCATGTGGGTAATGACCCATGGTCTGTACAGTATCCGAATGGAATATCGCATTATAGTTTTGGCATAACTCGGCGATGCGTTGAATATCGTTGAGATTTCCGATCTCATTATTGGCATGCATAATGGAAACAAAAGTACGCGGATTGGTACTTAAAAGTTCTTCCAGCTGGTTGAGATTTAAATTACCTTTCTGGTCAACTTCCAGTAAATCAAGGTGTACCTTACCAGCTTTCTCCAACTCCTCTAACGTATGCAATACCGCATGGTGCTCAATAGGTGAGGTGATGGCATGGGTTATTCCAAAGTCGGCGATTGACCTAACGATGGCCATATTGTCCGCCTCGGTTCCACCCGATGTGAAGAAGATCTCGGCTGGAGATACATGAAGCAGATTGGCGATCGTTTTACGTGCTTTTTCTACAATTGTTTTTACTTGTCGTCCGTGACTATGGATAGAAGATGGATTTCCAAAGTTATTGTTCATCACATCGACCATTACTTTTATTACTTCAGGATCTAAGGCTGTAGTCGCTGCATTATCAAAATATACTTGCATGCCGCAAAATTACAAATCTCTCAAGTAAATTAGAGGTATTAAATGACTTATTTTTATCATTTTATTTTCCTAATTGTAGCTGACAGTGCTGGCGTAGCGGGTCTCATCAGAATTAGGCTCTTTTGCCTGGAAAGGAATAAGATGAGTATTTTTCCGTTCTGATGAAAAAAATAGCGCCAATCTATTACTTCAGTTTGGCACTACTTTTCTATTTTGACAAGTTCTTTTTTGGTCTGACCACGATGAGTATCACAATTCCTCCTAGTGCGAGCACCAAACCCAAATAGGCAGCGATATCACCTGCTTGCGTGTAGAACGTAATTTCTTCATTTAAATTAATTTCCTGATTTAGGGCCGCAGGCTGCCACCATTTAGTCTGTTGTACAATATCACCACGTTGATTGATAAAGCCTGAAATCCCTGTATTTGCCGATCGGGCAACCCAGCGCCTGTTTTCAATCGCACGCAGTTTGGCATACTGTAAATGCTGGTCTTTACCCGAAGTATTGCCCCACCAGCCATCATTAGTGATAATGGCAATAAACTGAGCGCCTTTTTTGACGTATTTGGAAACATAATTGCCCCAGATGGATTCATAACAGATAACGGGTGCGGCACCAATACCGCTCTGGGCATAGAATACGGAAGGTTCAGCCTGTTTTCCGTAGCCACCCGTCGTACCACCGAATGCTTTAAATAGAGGTTTCAGGAAGTTCATCGCTGCTCCAAAAGGCATTTGCTCTACGCCCGGAACGAGTTTGGACTTATGGTAAAACTGAAGTTTGGAGGAATAATCGATCAATGTTGCGGCATTGAAATTATCCTGATATACATTAGGAGCTATTTCACGCGCAGTAGGTGTTTTTGCATAGTTGTAAAGCTGATAACTTTCAATACCTGAAAGTACATTGCCATTTTTATATTGATCTAAAAATTTTAAAATGCGCTGGTAAGAATAAGTTTCCCTAAAGTTTTCCTCATCAAAATCGCCGTTCTGTGAAAGCGCAGTTTCAGGCCAGATAAAAAACTCTGTATTGGGTTTGGCGACCGAATTTGATAAAGAGAATAAGGTATTTAATTGTTCTTCAGGACTTAAATTGAATTTAATATAAGGGTCAATATTAGGCTGTACGACGACAATCTGTGCCGGATTCTGATGTTCTTCGTAGTTGAAGTAACGTATCAGCGAGTAGGTACTTGGAATTAATAAGACTGCAGCCAAAGAAGCAATCGGGACAATCTTATGTTTGATCGGATAAAGTCCTTTTCGATTGAGGTAAAGTGTAAATACTAAGATATTGACCAGCCAGATCCATATTGTTCCGCCATAAACCCCTGTGATGTCATACCATTGGATCAATTGATGGAAATTGGCGAAACCATTGCCCAAAGTCATCCAGGGGAAGGCTAAATCCCAGGATTCGTGTAGAAATTCATAGCTTATCCAGAATCCCATTAATCCGAAAAGGGATAACAGAATGTTCGTTTTACGTCGTAATTGCCCATAAAGCCTGAAAGCTAACGCCATTAAAGCGGCGCCAAGGCAAAAAGGGATCAGGCTGATGATAACAGCGGCAAAAGGCGGCATAACTGCCGAAATGGAGTTGTATACCCAGTAAATGGAGGCCGTATTCCAGATAACTGCGGTGAGTCCTGCAGTAAGAAATATGTTGAGGCCTTTCTTTTTGAATGTTTCACTCCGGATAATATTTTCCACTGCAATGAGTAGTGGAACAAACCCAATAAATAACAATGGACTGGAATAGGGGATTGGAGGCCAGCCCAACCACAATAAAAAGGCACTTAAAAGTGCCAGTAAATAGTTGTTTTTCACAATATATTTTCTTCCATTTATGATTATAAACTGGATAAAACTTCTCTCTTTTTACTCTCGTATTCCTCTTGGGTAATCAATTGTTTGTCGAAGAGTGTTTTTAATTTTTTGAGCTTTAAGGTAATTTCATCATCTTCCTCTTCTTTGGCGGGAGCGGGAGGGACGATAGGGGCTGCCGAAACCGGAGGAACAGCAGGGGTTGATCCGGTCGGTTGCTGTGCCTGAATTGGCGCCGCTGGAGTTGGCTGGCCAGATACATAGGACTGTGGTGCCGATGGAGCAGGCGCTGTAACTGCTGGCTGAACCGCTGCATTATTTTCTTGTCGCTCGATGATCACTTCCTTTGCAACTGTTGGAGCAATGACTATTTTTTCTTTTTCGGCGGCCAGTTCGGCTTTTTTATAATTTTCAAGTGCAGCTTTAATATATTGATAAAGCTTTCTCGCCTGAACTTTCGGGATATAATCTATGCTCAGATTTTCTCCTGTAAAAGGGATAACAGTCACTTTTGAACCAAATATTTCTTCCTTAAAAGCAATATCCTTGATGTCTTGCCAGCCGAAGATTTCAAAATCAGTGGCCAAGCCCAGTTTGGTAAATTCGCACATAAAAATGCGTTTATTACTAATCGTGATACTATCCGGTAAAATGGTCACAGCAGGTTTCTTTTGAACTGCGATATAATCTATTTTTTCTCCTGGAGTAAGCATATCTTGGACTTTAGTCACCAATTTTTCAATGATTTTTATGTCCTGCCCATCCTGTGCAAATTGTTCCATGTTCATGTCAAATACTTTTTAATACCTAAAGATTGTCAAAATTTATTCCAATCCTGCTACACAAAATACAAATTCTCCTTTAATCGGATTGTTTTCAAAGTGTAATTTTAAATCAGTTAATGTTCCCCGAACATTTTCTTCATAGAGTTTGCTCAACTCACGTGATATCGACGCCTGTCTTTCTGGTCCAAAAACGGTGATAAATTCTTCGATGGTTTTGAGAATACGATGTGGTGACTCGTAGAAGATCATTGTTCTTTTTTCTTCTGCCAACGCTTTTAAGCGTGTTTGTCTTCCCTTTTTTACGGGTAGAAAGCCTTCAAAGCAAAAACGGTCGTTGGGAAGGCCCGAATTGACAAGCGCTGGAACAAAAGCTGTTGCGCCTGGTAAGCACTGCACTTCAAGCCCTTCTTTGATGGCTTCACGCACAAGCAAAAATCCCGGATCTGAGATCGCCGGTGTCCCTGCGTCTGAAATCAATGCAATGTTTTGCCCTTCTTTCAAGAATTTAATGATTTCAGATACCGCTTTATGTTCATTGTGCTGATGATGCGCAAATACTTTTTTGTCGATTCCAAAATGCTTCAAAAGCGGAGCGCTGGTCCTTGTATCCTCTGCTAAGATGAGGTCCACTTCTTTCAGGACATTGATCGCACGGAACGTCATGTCCTCCAGATTGCCAATAGGTGTTGGAACTAAATATAACATGGTCAAAGTTAAGTTTTTTTTACTATATAATATGCGCTAAAACATTCTGTGCTTTTTGGAGTTTTATTTTAAAGATTATGGTAAACTCCATCACTTTATTTTAAATAAATTATGCAATACATTGAAAAAATACAGGCACATCTGGGTGCTGAAGCGAGTTATTTGTTAGAATTTGATCAACCCGCAGTTTCCAAAACAATGCTTCATCTTCCACAAGCAGCATTTATTGACCAAGTATATAGTTCGAGTGACCGTAGTCCTCAGGTCTTGCGGAGTTTGGGGCAACTTTTTGGAACGGGTCGATTAGCCAATACCGGTTATCTTTCGATACTGCCTGTTGATCAGGGAATCGAACACAGTGCAGGAGCTTCTTTTGCGCCAAATCCACAGTATTTTGATCCAGAAAATATCGTCAAGCTAGCCTTGGAGGGAAATTGTAATGCCGTGGCTTCTACCTTTGGTGTTTTGGGCGCTGTTGCGCGAAAATATGCACATAAGATTCCGTTTTTGGTTAAAATAAATCATAATGAACTATTGACCTATCCTAATCGAGCCGATCAAATCTTGTACGGAACAATTCGCGAGGCCTGGAATATGGGGGCTGTTGCGGTAGGGGCAACGATTTACTTTGGGTCTGAGGAATCCGACCGTCAGATTATAGAGGTAGCAAAAGCATTTGAAGAAGCCCATTCCTTGGGGATGGCGACGGTATTATGGTGTTATCTGCGCAATTCGGCGTTTAAAGTTGGCGATACAGATTATCATTTGGCTGCGGATCTTACCGGACAGGCTAATCATTTGGGCGTAACGATCAAAGCAGATATTATTAAGCAAAAACTACCCGAATTGAACGGCGGCTTTAAAGCGCTGAATATGGGTAAAAGCAGTTATGGAAAGCTGGATGAACGCATGTATACCCAGCTTTCTTCCGATCATCCTATTGATCTGTGCCGCTACCAGGTGCTTAATTGCTTTGCCGGTAGGGCAGGCTTGATCAATTCTGGCGGGGCTTCGGGGCAGAATGATATACAAGAAGCTGTAAAAACAGCGGTTATCAACAAGCGCGCAGGTGGAACAGGTTTGATCTCCGGTCGTAAGGCCTTTCAAAAACCAATGAATGAAGGTGTCGCATTATTACATGCCATTCAGGATGTTTATTTATGCGACGAAGTAAGCATAGCTTAGCAAATGCGCGACCCCTGAGTTCATCAGGTTGAGTCTCAGCATAGGGTTTGCAAGTATAAATCAAATTGTAGAGCGTATCGATTAAGCATTTAATCGATACGCTCTTTCTATGGATAAGGGTTTGTAAAGATCTATCCCATTGAAGACAGACCTTCAATGGGTTGATGAATGTTAACCGGTGCGATGGAAATAGTGCGCCGTAAAGCAGTCAAAAAGCCTTTTGGATAGTGGTATAGGAATAAAATAGCTTGTAAATAAAGGCAAATTTATCTAAGTTTGTTCACTATTTTAAATAACACATTATTATGTTGCAATTGAATTATATCCGTGAGAACAGGGATACGGTAATCGAAAGATTGGCTGTCAAGCATTTCAAGGAAATTGGATTGGTCGACGATATCATCAGTTTAGATGAAGATCGCCGTAAGATCCAATCGGAATCGGACGCACTTTCGGCAGAGGCTAATGCGGCAGCAAAACAGATTGGAGATCTGATGCGCCAAGGTAAAAAAGAAGAAGCTGAAACCGTTAAATCCAAATCCTCGGGATATAAAGAGCAAGTGAAGCAACTTTTGGATCAATTGGGTACAATTGAGGCACAATTGAATGAGAAGATCGTACAATTACCTAATTTACCGCATCAATCGGTTCCAGCAGGAGTAAGTGCTGAGGACAACGAAGTTGTTTTGAGCCATGGCGAAATCCCGGCTTTGTCGGAGGAGGCATTGCCGCATTGGGAATTGTTGAACAAATATGATATTGTTGATTTAGAGCTTGGCGTAAAAGTTGCCGGTGCAGGTTTTCCTATCTATAAAGGTAAAGGTGCTAAATTGCAACGGGCATTGATCAATTTCTTTTTAGATCAGGCCGCAGAAGAAGGTTATGAGGAAGTACAGGTGCCCATTTTGGTCAATGAAGATTCTGCATTTGCTACGGGACAATTACCGGATAAAGAAGGACAGATGTACTATGTGGGTAACGACAATCTGTATTTGATCCCTACAGCTGAAGTTCCGGTCACCAACATTTATAGAGACGAGATTGTGAAAGAAGCACAGTTTCCAATTAAACATTGTGCTTATACACCATGTTTCCGTCGTGAAGCAGGTTCATATGGGGCACATGTACGTGGATTGAACCGACTACACCAATTTGACAAAGTGGAGACGGTGCAGCTTGTACATCCTGAAAAGTCTTATGAAGTGCTCGAGGAAATGAGTTTATACGTACAGCGTCTGTTGCAGAAATTAGAGCTTCCTTACCGTGTATTGCGCCTTTGCGGTGGAGATATGAGTTTTACTTCTGCATTGACCTATGACATGGAAGTGTATAGTTCTGCTCAGAAACGTTGGTTAGAAGTATCTTCCGTTTCCAATTTTGAAACTTATCAAGCGAATCGTTTGAAAGTCCGTTTTAAAAATGCTGATGGCAAGATGCAGCTGGCACATACCTTGAACGGTTCGGCGTTAGCTTTACCACGTATTGTCGCAGCGCTATTGGAGAATAATCAAACGGAAAAAGGAATTAAGATTCCTGCAGTTTTGGTGCCGTACACTAAATTTGAGTATATCGATTAAATATCAATAAATAAGTTGCTTTTGCACTAATTTAACATCACAGTGAAAGACGCTCAGCCTGAGAAGGTAGAGCGTCTTTTTTTTGTTATAATTCGATTTTAAAGTGTTTAGAATCATTATAAATTACTTGTGTTTTAATACAGAAAAATAATAGAATAACATGTTAACGTTTTCTTATAACATTGTTAATGTTTTGTTAATTATGGCTGATTCCGTATAAAATTCTGTTTGAAAATTGTTTGAAGAATTTTTATTCTAAAATGATTCTTTTGTAACAATTTGTAAAATTGTGAACTTATTATTGCGGTATTTCCTGTTTTCTGGAGATTATGTTAAAAAACTTGTAAAAGCAACTTTGGCTTTCTATATTTGACGCCGCTAATAAAAATCGCACTAACTATTATTTACTGTAAATGCTGAAAAGAGCAAATTTTACAGCTGGATATTTATCTAAGGACTGACCCTGCATCTACCTGGGGCCCGCTTTTCCAAAAATATTTTCAACTGTTACTGAATAAACTGCAATAGCATGTTATGTTTTTGCTGTTTATTGTCTAGGCAATTTATGTTTAGACGGTTATGATAACGGATATAATTTATATCAATATATAGGATTAGAAAAAATAATAAAATTAACTAACTAAAACATGAAACAAACATTACTAAGTTTTCTTGTTGGCGGTATGATTCTGACTTCGGTTGCATTCGCTCAAGAAAAGAAGATTAGTGGTCGTGTTACATCTGCTGACGGTAAAGCAATACCAGGGGTGACAGTAGTTGTACAAGGAACTAATCAGGCAACGCAGACTGATACTGATGGTAATTATTCATTGAATGTACCGGCAGGTAAGGTTGTCGTATTCCGTTCCGTTGGTTTTGATGATAAAACTATTATTGTTAATAACAACAGTACGGTATTCAATGTCTCTTTAGTAAATCATGACAATGCTTTGGAAGAAGTTGTTGTTACAGCAAATGCAATTAAGAGGGAGAAACGTTCGTTAGGTTATTCTGCGCCAACAATTAAGAGCGACGAATTGACAGAAGGCCGTAATTCGAGTGCGATCAATTCTTTAGCTGGTAAAGTTGCAGGGGTAAACATTACCTCTACATCAAATTCTCCAGGTAGTTCATCTCGTGTTGTATTACGTGGTGGTTCTTCTATTGCTGGAAATAACCAAGCACTGATTGTTGTTGATGGTACGCCGATTGATAATACAAGTAAAGTTGGTGGATCAAGTGATCTTTCAAGTGTGGATTTTGGTAACCGTGGTAATGATATCAATCCGGATGATATCGAATCCGTGACCGTATTAAAAGGCCCTGCGGCGGCGGCATTGTATGGTTCAAGAGCTTCGAATGGTGCGTTGATCATTACAACGAAAAGTGGAAAAAAAGGTGCGAAAAGTGCCATTACATTTAGCTCCACCAATACATTGTCTTCTATTTTGAAGTTACCTGAATTTCAAAATGAATACGGACAAGGCTATGCTGCATTTGATGAAAAGACAGGAGCTTTTATTGATTATGTGAATGATCCGAGGGAAAATGGTTCGTGGGGAGCTCCTTTTACAGGCAATGTTCAAGAATGGGGACAGGCGATAGATGGCGTTCGCCAGAAGAAAGCTTATTCTGCAGTAAAAGATAATGTACGCGATTTCTTTGATCTGGGTATTGCTTCTGACAATAACCTTAGTTTTTCAGGCGGTTCAGAAAAGTCTACATTCTATCTGGGATTAAATGCCTTGAATTCAAATGGTGTTTATCCTGGGAAGAAAGATAACTACAATAAATATGGTGTCAGATTTAATGGAACCACGGAATTCTCTGATAAATTCAGTGCCGGTGTTTCTGTAAATTATAGCCGTATTAACAGTAACAATGTCGGTGGTGGCCAAGGTGGCGGTTCTGTTTATAACAACCTATTGCAGACCCCGCGCGATATTGATGTTAAAGGATTGAAAGATCTTTCAAATCCGTATAATGCGTATGGATATACGGATGCAAACGGTGTTTTGCATGATGATGTATACGGTTATTACGGTGCTTATACCATGAACCCTTATTGGGTATTAGCGAATTATAATAATTACAATGATGTGAACCGCATTATGGGGAACTTCAATGTGAATTATAAGCCGACCGAATGGTTAACATTTCAAGAACGTGTAGGTTTAGACAATTATACCGATCGTAGAAGAGCGCAGTCTCCAAAATATAGCTACCTGCCTGCTGATAACTCTACAGGTAATTATGTGAAAGGAAACGTTCAAACGGATCCAGGAAGTTATAGAATCGATCAATTTAATGTGAATGAAATTGTACATGATTTCATGGCAACCGCTACTCATAAATTTAATGAGGACTGGGATGCATCATTTATGATTGGTAATAATATTCGTCAACGCAAAACTTCGAATAATAGCACTGCTACCAATTCAAGTGGAGGACTTGTAGTACCAGGTTGGTATAATTTAGCTAACTCGAATGGTCCATTGGATCTAATCGAAGATACTTGGAGCAATCGTCGTTTAGTAGGTGTTTATGGAGATTTGAATGTTTCGTATAAAAATATAGCTTATTTACAAGCTACAGCACGTAACGATTGGTCATCCACTTTGCCAAAACAAAATAATTCTTTCTTTTACCCAAGCGTAAGTGGATCATTTGTTCTATCTGAATTGTTTAAACCTGAATTGAAGAGCAAGTTCAATTATGCCAAATTACGTGCAAACTGGGCGCAAGTTGGTTCAGATACAGATCCATATCAATTAATTACAACGTTCTCTAGAAGTACGATTGCTGGCGGTTTTGGTTCAACAACTTTTCCATTTGGAAACGTATCCGCGTTGATGTCAAGTAATACAATTGGAAATGCAGGTTTGAAACCTGAAATCACAACATCATTCGAAGTAGGTGCTGAATTAGGTTTCTTAAATAATCGTCTTTACGCAGATTTCACTTATTACAAAAATAATTCGAAAAATCAAATCCTAAGTATTCCAATTCCAGTTTCAACAGGTTACGGATTTGCCTTGGTAAATGCTGGTAAGGTCCAAAATAATGGTGTTGAATTGACATTGAGAGGAACACCGGTGAAAACAGAGAATTTGACATGGGAATTGTTTGGAACATTCACAAAAAATAACAGTAAAGTTATCGAATTGATGCCCGGTGTAGAACAGGTTTCTGTCGGTGGTTTCTCTGGTATGAATATCGTGGCAGCGGTAGGTCGTCCATATGGTGAGTTTTATGGAGTTACAAATGCTACGGACGCTCAGGGTCGTACGATTGTAGATCAGGCATCCGGTATGCCATTAGCTACTGAAAAACCACAATATTTAGGTACCTATAATCCAGATTTCCAAGCATCCTTGGGTACTAACCTGACCTACAAAAATTGGTCAATGAGTGCTTTATTTGATACAAAACAAGGCGGTGTATTCTTTTCAAGAACAAAAGATATCATGGCTTTCGTTGGAACATCTGCTGAAACCGGTGGTGAGCGAATTGCACAGATTTTCCCAAATTCTGTCTACTTGGATGATAACGGAAACTCTATTGAAAATACATCGGTAACCTACGATAAGCAAAATTACTATGGTTCACTGGAGTCTGGAATGAATGTAGTGGACGCAACTTACATCAAGCTTCGTAACTTGACACTGAGCTATAAATTCACGAAAAATCAATTGAAAAACACGCCTTTTGGAGCTGCTTCTATTGGTTTGTTTGGAAATAACCTGTTTATCTGGACGCCAAGCGAAAATAAATATGCTGATCCGGAGGTGAATTCATCAGGTGCTGGTAATGCACAAGGTTTTGATTTTACCGCACAACCTTCACTGCGTAACTATGGCATTAATGTTAAAGTTTCATTTTAAAAGCGAATAAAGTATGAAAACTATAAAATTTAATAATACCAAGAAATTCCTAGTTGTGGCTTTAGTTGCGACAATGGGCTTGACTGGATGTAATAAATTCTTGGATATCAATGAGAATCCAAATAACCCGGAGTCAGCAACACCTAGTTTGTTATTGCCGACAGTAGAAGCCTCAATCAGTCAGGTGGTTGGAAATTCTTTTCAGGTATTTGGTAATATTTGGGGACAGTATTGGACACAAAACCCAACGTCTTCTCAATATAGAGTTATCGATCAGTATAGAATCACCAATACTTCTATGGATAGAGTTTGGGGTAATATCTACAGGGGAACTTTAAACAACGCTGAATTGATTATCAATTCAAAAGTGGCGGATAACGAAAATTATAAAGGTATCGCTCACATTTTGAAAGCTTATGCATATCAGGTTGCAACCGATGCTTTCGGGGATATTCCGCTTTCTGAAGCATCAAAGGCTGATGGAAATTTGAGTCCAAAATATGAAGCTCAGGAAGTTGTATACGATTCAATTTTTAATTATATTGATAAAGGACTATCTTTACTAGCTGTGAAACAAGCCATTCCAGTAGCAAGTCAGGATATGATTTTCAATGGCGATCTTGAAAAATGGAAGGCTTTTGCTAATACCTTAAAATTAAGAGCTTATTTACGCCTTTCTAATGTGAACGCAACCAAAGCTGCTGCAGGTATTAAAGCACTTTATGCGAGCAATGCTGTTTTCTTGAATCAAGATGCGACAATCACTTATACAACAACAGGGGGTAATGAAAATCCTTTCTACAATGAAATGGTTGGTTTAGGAAAAACTCAAAATGTTGTAGCTAGTGGAACCGTTGTGCAAGCTTTTGTCAAAAATAATGATCCTCGCAGATTTGCTTTCTATGACAAAGTTGAATACACAGATCCAGAAACGAACGAACCAAAGATACAGGATACAATTGCTTACATTGCTCAAGGGACGTATTCAAGTAATTCAAAAAAATTAGTATCTACTCCTTCTCCAATGGTTGGAGGTAATGCCATGAGTCAAACATCTGCAGTAGCACCAGTAAAACTGTTTTCTGCAAGCGAAAGTTTGTTCTTACAGGCTGAGGCAGTTGTAAGAGGTTGGGGAACGGGAGATGCACAGAGCTTATATAGTGCTGGTATTACAGAGAGCTTTAAAGCAACAGGTAACGCCGCAGATGCTGCCAAATATATTGCTGATGCGCCAGATGCTAAATTCACTGGCGATGTGGAGGCTAAAGTAAAAGCTATTATCACACAAAAGTATTATGCAATGTGTGGTTTCCAAGGCTTCGAAGCTTGGACTGAATGGCGAAGAACGGGGTATCCAACCTTCTTTGTTAAATCTGCAGCTTCAACTTTAGGTGAAGACAGAATGCCTTTGCGCATGCCTTACGCACTTAGTGAAGCAACAACAAATAGCAATTATCCAGGTAACGTTGTAATCTATACACCGGTATGGTGGGACGTTAAGTAGTCTCTTAGATTATATGCTTGTGGGAGCGGCAATTTCGAAAGAAATTGCCGCTTTTTTTCGCTATAAATAGCAGGGATATCCATACTTAATTTTATTGGAAAAATTTGGGGTTGAGCCCCGACATATTTTCTGGCTCATCAAAAAACACAAGGAAATCCCAATTATTTTACTGTGCTTTCTATAATATCCTGTTTCATCCATGTTTAGTTTAATAAAGGTGACTAGGTTTGTTTTATTCAAGAGAATATTTGAATAATAGATCTCGAAAGTGATAGTTTTCTGAAAATTATCATTTTGTTGTTAGGAAGGCCAAAAAAAGTAAATAATGTACATTACAACATCTCTACCGAATGGTTGAAAAAATAAGTAGCTCTTATTTTTTATGATTCTAGTTAAATAGCTAAAAGCTCCGATTAAAATATTCGGTACGGTTTATCAGTACACACTTTTGTGTAGAATTAACCAATAGGCATATAAAATGTATTTAAAATTAGTATGCTTGCAAACTTATATAAAAATGAAAAGATATTTGATGTTTATTGCACTGCTAGGGCTAGGCTTTAGCGCGTGTAAGAAAGAAGAAGCCGTAAAACCTAAAGAAGAGACTATTGTAATTGATGGCGAAGAATTCGGAAAAGACTTTGTTTACACCACTACCTCGAAAATACTGAATATACCAAAAGACAGTATTCACTACAATTCAAAGACTCACACCTTGAACATAGACTATCTCAATTTTTCCATGAATATGGACAAGTTTGCCACTGATTTAAGAACCGCTAAAGCTGGCAAATTATGGAAATAAGAAGATTTTTTATTGCAATTTTATTTATTTCCTTATGTAATTTAGGATTTGGACAACGAATTAGGTTAGAATCGGCTGGGCTTACAAACGTTTCTTTTAAAGGAAACGTCATATTTTTAAAATATAATGCTCCTACCGCTATGAGATTTTATTTCATGATGTCCAAACCAGCAATTGCCCCTTGGTCTGGCTTACCTGTGAAAGGAGAAGCTAAGTTATTCTACTATAAAGATAATCAGGAGGTTGTTTTGGTAACGGCTCCTTTCACTAATGCTGATTGGCCGTCTGGAGGAACATTTTCACAAATGATTCAGAAAGATTTTACAGTTCCAGCAAATACTGTGACAGTTAGTAATCCAGTTGTGGATGTGCAAGCTAGGTGGAGATATTATAAAGAAGGCTATCCTGACCCTGAGACTACAAATGGATGGACCGAGTGGTATTACGCTAGCACAAGGCCTTTTGCTCTTAATCCAGATGAAATTCCTGCTTCCAGTTTTAGCGGATCAAATTCCACATGTGGAGAAAGTGTTTACACAATTACAAATCCTTATAAAGTAACTCTTGAAAACGCAGCTGGTATTGCTACATTGACATCATTAGGGAATAATCAGTGGAAAGTCATTAGGATTGGAAATGCTGTAGGAACGGTCATCCTTAGATCAACTTATGAGGGAAAAGTATTCAATTATCCTATTGAAGTAAGTTCTGAAATGAAAGGTACAATAGATGGGCCAGTTGGAATCAAGCAAGGATGGAATGATAATTACTTCTATTTTAAACCAGAACCTGGTATGGATTATACAAACGTAAATTGGTCGGTAGATTCACCTCATCTAATTACCACCCAGGTAGATAAATATACTTTTAAAATTTCAGTTCCGACAAATTATCCTTTGATGGACAAAGGAAGAGGAGACGATGTCGAAATCTATATTAGATCGAATGGAGAGTGTGGTGTAATGGAAAAATCTCGTATATTAAGAATATTACCAGCAAGACCTATTAAAAACTAGAATATAAAAGCCTAGACTAAGACTCTAGGTTTTTTTTGTATTTTCCCTAAAACCTATCAGATCTCTTTCGTATGCTAAATTTGAAAATGATAAAGAGCAATGCATCTTAATAAACCCTAGTTTTCTAAAGAACTTCGGTTTAGGGATTTATTTTCTATGGTAACTTTAGATGTTCGATATTTTGAGGAGATATTTTTATTAACTACTTTTCTGGTAAACAAACCGCCCGTTCTCATCTTTCTTACTTGTCAGTTTAGGTGTTCCTTTTGTACCTTTGCATGCCTTTAATGCATTCGCAAGAAACAATGGACGTATTGTGCTACCAAGTTCCTTCTCATAGTCTTTGAGAATTTGTAGCGCATTTTTATTTTCGTTAAAGTATCCTGTGGAAATTTGATGAAATACCCAATCTTTAACAGATTGTTCCGATATTATACTTGGGGATTGAAGTAATACATCTTTTCGTTCAGCAGATAAGTCGCCTAAAAGTTCTGTTCGACCATCTTTGAAGAATTTTTCAGCTTTATAAACAACTGGAGCCGATTCATTCCTTGCTACAGATATTTGAATTGTATAATCTATTTGAGTTATATCTGGAACTATTTGCTCAATGCTACAATCGAAAATCTCACGGAATATATTATTAAATGGCACGGAGTAAATTAAAGTATGGGTGGGATCTTCAGCGTCACGAACATAAAAGTCGCGTTGGCCCATGAGAAAAGATAGCTCGAATTGACTATAACCTCTTTTCTTCCTCAAAAGAAATACATTGAGCATTTTTTCGACCTCTATTCGTGGCATTGTAGTAATGTTAGTTATTTCAAATCTAAGATCAACTTGCATAAAATTGGCCATTTCTTTGACCACAAAGATACTAATCCTTTTTGTGTTTACTGACAAGGATGTATGTATTAAGGTCTCCTTTAAGCACTATTTTGAGTCTTTTACCGTTGCCCTTTACAGCGCGTTCTAATGGACGGGTAAAGTCTTTTGCTTCCCAATTTTGATTTTGGACTTCATTGGCTTTAATCACAATTTCATTTAGGGTCTTTGCTTTTCTGAAAAAAGTTTGGTCTTCCATTAACGCATTTAGGGTAGGCGCTGGACCCGCACCAGGTGGGATAGGAGGAACTTCTTTGAGAACTTTATCATTAGATAAAATTTCTGCGGGATAGAAGTCATATATCCTGTAATCTGTTTTGATGATAGAGCTATCTCCTGAATCCTTAAGTTCTTGTTGCCTCATTTTTGCAATTTGAGAAAAGTATATAGCAATTTCACTCAAAATCTCATCATTGTATTTTGAGTTATGTGCACGACTTTCAATATGTCCAATATATTTCTCTCCTTTCTTTAAAAAGTTTGAAAGCTCTTCTGCAACGATATTTAAATCTAATCTTATACGTCTTACCTGTATAATCAAATAAAGCTCTATAGGAAATAAAAACCAAATATTTGTAGCCATAAATAAAGGAAGTAATAAGATATCCTTATGCTTTATGTCTTAAATAATTTGATTTTTAAATTCTATTTTATTATCTTTGTTTTAGAAAGATATTAGATCAGTCATCTATAGTTTAGGTGTTTAAATCAAGAGTCTTGCGCCTGTAATTTCTCACGCCACAACGCAAGGCAGTAGTTTAAATACCCACGTCTATACTTTTATGCTATATTTGCATGTAAGATAGATGTGGGCGCTACTGTAAATCCGTGTTGTGTAAGGCGTGAGAACTTTATTTCAGGTACGGTTTGTAGCCCCACATTTATCATTAGGAAACCTACCGACAAGACTCGTTACCAATAAACGAGTTATGAACAAAAAACAAAGATCAAAAAACATCATCACTGCCCCCGAGTAGCTCGGCTGGTTTGGCCAAATAAGATTTGGCTTCTCTCACCATGGAACGCGTAACGCCAATATTATACACCTTTGTGATCCCTCAATCAAACGCGCTCTGGCTCCCAGAATGAATTAATTATTACTAATGTGAACTGAGTAACATCAGGCTCCCAATAAAAAGCTGATTTCGATCGGAAGGGGCATGCTATGTACTTTCGGTTATGATTTATCTACTGAAAAATGAACAGGATTTTAGCGCTACAATTTGCTTTTGATCGTATGATTTATGATGTCCATTGCCTCGATTATGACCCTATAAAGGAGATTGAGACATTCTGGAATCACTATGCGCTGGAGACTGTATCTGCTAATACTTCGGAACTATTAATTGCTTATGTTGATGGTGACGTGAAGAAAAATAGGCTTCTGAAAGATGAGGAAATACAAGAATTTGCAACTGCCTTGTATCGCGTATTGATTGCTTATTGTATCGCCAATCATCACCATATAGACCTGAGTACAGTACAGCTGTCTGCAGAAGCAAAAGAGCGCATCGGAAAAGAGCTAGAGTTGAGCAGAAAGGTCGCTGAGTTTTTCGGTCGGTTATCGAAGTAACCACTAACAAAAAAATGATGAATACCCTAAAATTAATAACCTTTTTAAAGGCCTATATAACCTATATCTTTCAAGTACCTGTCAAGCAGTACTTAAGCACAGATATAGTACTATTTACACATCTGTTGCGCAAGAAAATTAGACAAGGAAAAACGTACTTTAAAGGTATTTCGATCCTGCTAAAAAAGCGCTACACGAGCGACTTTCAAAACCTAATAAAGATGGAGGCTTCTTCGGACTTTTGTCTGCCCAACTTCGCCCCAGCTTCTGCCTTTCATGCTATTGGCATCGAGTTTTCATCGGGATTTCATCGGGCCACACCGATCAAAACCCGATGCCGACCCGATGAAAATCCGATGAAACGTAGAAATTCGGTAGTTATTGGTTATTTAACGGTTGACTATACGTTCGCACAAGAAACACACAAGCTTGACTATAGCGCGACCCTAGGTTCACCCTTGCTAAGCCCTTGTTATACACAAGGACAACTAAACGATTGCACAAGTCCCACCCAACAAAAGCAAGCTTTTCAGCAGGTGGGAGAGTCTAGATTGACTTATGGAGTAGAATCTGAACGATCTGTTTTAAGGTTCTTTAAGTCGATCTGTAAGGCTTTGGAGTTTCGAGCCAATACTTTGCTTGGATCAATAGGCTTAGTTGTTCAGCGGGCTTTAAAATGCTTTTTATTCGTTGCATATTATAAGCGTGCGTATCGCATGGTTTTAACATGGATGTTTTTATGTTTTGTTTCTATGTTTAGTTTATCAGCTCAGACCCCCCGCAAGGACAGCGGGGCCGATGGGCTTTCAATCAAATCGCTGGAAGTAGGGAGCATTATTGAAAATCAATTATGGAATATGCCATTGAAGACTATCGATCACACTAAAGTTGAAAAAACAATAACATTGCAGAAGTATCGCGGCAAGAAACTTCTTATTCTGGATTTCTGGACAGTATGGTGTGCACCATGCATTCGTAAACTGAAAGAGTTATCGGCCAGTCAAACACTGATAGATACTAATGCGGTAGTCATACCCGTTACCATAAACGATGCACATGCAGCAGGCCGGATACTACAACAGAATAATATTGGTTTTTCTTCCATCTACGCAGATTCTCTCCTGAGAAAATATTTTCCCCATGTAAGCGTCCCTCATCAGATCTGGATCAAAGATGGTCGGGTAGCCTATATTACAGATGGAAACCTCACTTCCGTTGCCAATATAAATAAATTGGTGCACAACAAACCTGTTCAATTGCTGCCAAAGAATGCGGAAATAAGTCGCGAGGAACTACGTAATCTATCTAAGCCGGATATAGACTCAAATAGAATTGGACAGGTGATATTAAGTAGTGTGTTTGCTAAGTCTTTGCCATACAGTGTTTTTGCAAAATTCGATACAAAATATTCGCTGACTTTATACAATCATTCTGTTTTAGGTCTTTTGCTTTATGCGAATCGTAAAGAAATTCCTTTCGTAGGGATGCGTAATCGGGTCATATGGAACGTAGCAGATTCAACGCGGTATTGGATGGAATTGCCGGTAGAGCTTATCAATACAAAGAAGTATGAAAAGGAAAATGCATTAAGAGCTTGGAAAAGTTCCAATTTATATTGCTATTATCTTAAAAGTAACGAGATGCTGGACGAACAACAGAAGACAGATCTATTAAAATTGGATCTAGCTAAATTGCTTGAACTAAAATTTAATGCCCGATCCTACGTTGCGACAAGCAGGGTAGAAGCTTGGTGTCTCTATATTCGGGATGCAGCTGTCTTCAAAAAATGCTACAGTAAGAGTGGTGCTACAGGAAAAATAAAAGCTGACAAGGGCTATTTTAGTTTGGTCAATAGACCTCTGCAATCTTTGGTTTCCTATCTAGCCGATAATAATTATAAAGATAAATTGCCTGTTACTGATGCTACTGGTTATGCGGGGAATGTCAGCATGGATCTTTACGCTGATACAAAAAACCTCTGCGCAGTTGATGCTGCTTTGCAACGTTACGGCCTGGGGATAAAGAGAGATACAATAGCCTTGCCTATGCTGGTGATAGAAAGGAGGGGCGATCATGATTAATCGTTATTGTATACTTGCTTTCCTCGTTCTAATTACATTTTTTACTGCCAAGGGTCAATCATCTATTAAAGGGAGAGTTGTCGACGAAAAGACGCAGAAAGGTATTGCAGGGGCCACTATCAAGGCCGATCATTCGTTGGTACTGGCAAAAACGGACAGCGAAGGTGCTTTTGTTTTTTCTTTAAAGACATACGATACGGTCTGGATTTCATCGGTTGGGTATAAAGCAAAAAAGCTTGCTATTAAGCGTGAACAGAAAAATGTGTTGGTCAGTCTGATGCCCGAATCGGTGATGATAGAGGAGGTGCAGATCAGTACCGGTTATTATTCATTACCAAAGGAGCGTGCTACAGGTAGCTTTGATTTTATCGATAGAAAGACATTGCAGCGGAATACTTCTTCGGCGATACTGGATCGATTGGAAGATATTGCTCCTTCACTTCAGTTCGACAAAAGAAAAATAGGTCAGATGAACAGCGATAATAACCGGACTGCTATGCGCCTTCGTGGTACCAATACAATCTATGCCGATGGTTCTCCTTTGATCATATTGGATAATTTTCCGTATGACGGTGATATCAATGGGCTCAACCCTAACGATATTGAATCAATAACGGTGCTTAAAGATGCGGCTGCGACGTCTATATGGGGTGCAAGGGCTTCAAATGGTGTTATTGTGCTGACTTCAAAAAAAGGAAAGAGAGATCAGCCATTGACAGTCAGCCTAAATGCAGTTAATTCTTTTTCTCCTAGACCGGATTTGACGTATGGTAAGGATTTTATTAATGCCAAGGACTATATTGATTTGGAGAAAGTTTTTTTTGAAAAGGGAATATATGATGCACGGTATAGCGATGCGAGCAAATCTCCATTGTCGCCGGTGGTTACATGGCTATATCAGCATAGGAATAATAAGATTAGCGATACCGATCTGGACCAGCGATTACGTAGTGCCGCACAGATAGATCTGCGCGATGAGGCGAAGCGGTACCTTTATAGGTCTTCCTTTTTGCAGCAATACAATGTAAATATGCGGGGCGGTTCTTCGGATCTCAGTTATTTTTTCTCTGGCGGATGGGATGGACAGCGTCTCCATGATATTGGCAATAGTCAAAAAAGAACCACCTTTTCATCTTCAGTCAGTTATTATCCGATAAGTCAGCTGAAGTTTGATTTTGGATACGGCTTTATTGCAAATAACAATGTGGCTAACACGGTGGATTTTAGAAATTTTGATTACCTCTATCCTTATATGTCGTTGAAGCAGGAGGACGGAAATGCACCTGTTCTAAGGGATTATAACTTAGAATATGTAGCGGAAGCTCCAACTTCAGGATTGCTAGACTGGAACTATAGACCATTGGATGAGCTCAATCTTCAAAGTAAGCGCTCCGGCATGAATGAGAATAGGTGGTCTTTAGCGATCAATTATGGAATTGTCAAAGGAATACGCTTGTCTCTCAATCTGCAGTCATTGATGGCATCGACCAATTATCGCAATCTGGAGAAAAAGGATGCTTATTATGTACGGAATTTGGTTAATCGCTATACACAGGCCGATGGGAGCCGGGTGTTTCCTTATGGAGATATACTCAGTCAGAGCCGGCAGCAACTGACCTCTAAGTCTGGCAGACTGCAGCTTGATGTCGATCGTCAGTTTGGATCTCATCGTGTTGTATTTCTTTCAGGCATGGAGCAGCGTGAAGTGGTCACTAAGCTGGATGATTACACACTGTATGGCTATAATGATGAATTGTTAACATCACAGATGATACTTGATTATACTAAGGTTTATCCACTTCGCCCGCAGTCTTCCGGAAGAATTCCTTTTCCGATGAGTACGCTTAAAGAAAATATTGATCGATACCTGTCTTATTATGCCAATTTGGGCTATGATTGGAAATCTAAATACCTGTTGTCGGGGAGTGTGCGCTGGGATGCTTCCAATCTGTTTGGCGTCAATACCAACCAAAAGGGTATTCCGCTCTGGTCTGTTGGTTTAGCATGGAATATGGGCGACGAAAATTTCTTTAAAAACGATGTTGTTCAGCAACTGAAATGGCGTGTTTCCTATGGCAAGAACGGTAATATTGACCGAAGTATGACTGCCTATCCTACAGTGTCATATAGTGTCAACTCATCGACCAATTTACAGCAGGCCTTGGTCACATCGCCAGGTAATCAAAATCTGCGCTGGGAAAAAGTGGCGACGTTAAATGTGGGAATGGATTTCAGGATCAAAGGAAAATTTAGAGGATCAGTGGATTACTATCGAAAGAAATCGGATGATCTTATCGGTATTGATCTTATCGATCCCACAGTGTATTATGGAGGTTCTCAGGCTAAGTTAAAACGTAATTATGCGAAAATGGAAACTGCTGGAATGGATCTGACTTTGGGCTATGGAGAAATAGGCAGCAGAATTAAATGGTCCAATGAATTTTGGTTATCGAAAACTAGCAACCGGGTGACCGATTATTATGGTGACAACACTATTACTGTAATGGGCTATACAACGGGTATGGATAAGCGTCCAATAAAAGATAAGTCACTGGATGCGCTGTATAGCTTGCCTTGGTTCGGTCTTGATCATACTACCGGCAATCCCTTGGTGATCAATGATGGCGTAAGGAATACCGAGTATACCAAATATATAAATAGTTTATCAATGAATGACCTTGTTAACCATGGCAGCAGTGTGCCATCTGGACTGGGGCTTGGAGAAATAATTTTAGATGGAAAGACCTAACCCTGAGTTTCAATATCGCTTTTAAATTAGGATACTATTTCAGACGAAATTCAGTGGAATACAGCTTGCTGATGACAAATGGCAAAGGCATGCACGAAGATTATCTCAATCGTTGGAAGCAAGCGGGTGATGAAGCTGTGACAAATGTACCGTCAAATCCTTTTGCAAATATTGCGAACAGAGATATCGTGTATACGCAGTCTGAGATATTGGCAGAAAAAGGAGATCATATACGCCTGCGCGATATCAGACTAGATTATTCGCTGTCTAAATTGCTACATAATCGCTTCAAGATAAAGGATCTATCAATTTATGGGTATTTAAACAATGTCGGAATCTTGTGGCGCAAAAATAAGCTGGGTTTGGACCCCGATTATCCGTCTGCCTCTTATTACCTTTCACCACGTATTTTTTCTCTTGGAATTAAAATGAGCTATTAACCTTAAATGAACAGAGATCATGAAAGCTAGAAATACACTAACATTACTCTTCGTCTTCTTTTCCATCCTTATGCAGGGATGTAAAAAAGAATGGCTGGAGATCCGGTCATCCAAAGGATTGGTCATACCGAGCACCCTTGTAGATGCAGAAGCTATTCTTAATAGAACGTCTATCATGAATGCCAGCAGAGCCTCGCCGCTGGGCGATATTGCCGCAGGAGATTTTGTGGTTCCACCTAGTTATTGGTCGAGTCTGGTTCCATGGCAGGCGAACGCCTACCTCTGGCGAGATGAAGTTTTTATTGATAACGTTGGGCTGGAAAACTGGGGTAACTTTTATCAGCAAATCTATTACGCTAATTTGGCGCTGGACATCCTGTCAAAAAATGATAAAACCACCGATACCAATAAATTTAATAATATTCGCGGCAGGGCACTATTCTTCCGGTCATGGGCTTACTTTCAATTGGCACAAGTATATTGCATGTCTTACAGCGAACAGAATAAAAGTAAGCGGGGTCTGCCATTGAGAGAGGGAACTGATCTCGATGTAAAATTAGACCGTTCAACGCTAGAACAAACTTATATGCTGGTTAAGACGGATTTGGAAGAAGCGGTATCCTTATTAGATAAAAACTCTGAAAACATTTATCAGCCCAATAAGAAGTCGGCACTTATGATGCTAGCAAGAGTTAATCTAATTATGCAAGACTATAAGGAAGCTTTAGTTCATAGTGACGAGGCCATAAAGATTGACGGAACACTTTTGGATTACAACAAATTGAATCTTTCCTTGGCCTACCCATTTAAAGAAAATAATACCGAAGTGATTTTTTATGCTTCCATGAGTTATGCGCAGATTATCTCGGATACTCGTATTGATGTAAACGCAGAACTGTTGAAAACTTATGAAGACAATGACCTTCGCAAGAAAGGTTTTTTTAACCTGAAAAACGGTATTTACAATTTTAAGGGTTCTTATATAGGATCTGGTGTTTACTTTGCAGGACTTGCAAAAGATGAACTTTATCTCATTCGGTCCGAATCATATTTGCGAACGGGTGATGCAGACAAGAGTCTGGCGGACCTCAATCATTTATTGATAAATCGTTACTCGGACTTTCAACCTATAAAGGATTTGCCAAACGCCGAGCTATTGAAGCGGATACTCTTGGAGAGAAGAAAGGAATTGCTTTTGCGCTGTATTGCATGGTCGGATCTGAAACGGCTTAATTTGGATAAAGAAACTGCGCGAACAATTACAAGGAGTGTTGAAGGCAGTACTTATATCTTGGAACCGAATAGTGAACGATATGCAATGCCGATTCCAAAAGCTGTAGTTGACCTGGGTAAGTACGAACAGAATTAATTATTTCTAATCAGCTATCTCCCACATATTACGAGGCGGGAGATAGCTGATTATCCGTTATTGATTAATCTTCGTTACGGAATTTTGCATCATTAAATGGGACAGAACCTCCTTTCAGTTCTGTATCATTGATATGCGTAGCTGGAGGTGTGCCATTTGAGTTGGATTCCAATTGTATTTCACAGACAATTGGAAGTTCTTCCTCGCTACAGTCGCTCGTGGGCGAAGTACTCCCCGTACTGGAGATATTTCCAGACGAATCTACAGGGTACCACATTAAACCAGCTTTATTATAGTTCTCAGCAATCTTGAAGCTGGAGAATCCAATTATTGCAGCTCCGGCTAACATCACCGTTGCATGCTTTTTGATGAAAGATATTGCTTTCATACCGAGGCCTTTTTTATAAGAGCAAAAAAAGTTTACCTCCACAAAAAACTCAATTTTTTTATTAATGACTGAATCTTTGCTTTAACGAGGCGCTTCAGTCTGTTTTATACCTCGGGATCGATTTTTACGGGCTGTCCATCACGTGTCATAATTTATTTCTATACCGGCCAAGCCGGGAATAGTGCAAATTTTCGCGGAAAGCGTATTTGAGAAGTGTGATAAAGACAGAGTGTGACAATACCTAAATGAATGGGCGGTATAAAGGTAAAGCCAATTGATAGGTTCCTTTTCTTGTGCCTTTCCATGGGGCTGGTTGGGCCAGTCAAGTACCATCCCAATATGGATAACGTAAAAAGGACCATATTTACCACCAAGTGCCATTCCCACGACAAACTTTCAAATACGGATGCGCAGCCACACGGTTTCTGCGGATATAGATTGAGTAGTCCCAATGCAATATAGACACTGAAAGAGGATAATAAAGCTATAGATAGCAGTAATCCTATTTTTTTATACCGACCGGCTAAAAGGATTCCGGTAGCGAGCTCAATAGCAGGAAGTGTCAAAGAAAGAGGTTTTGCCCAGCTGCTTGGTAACGGTTGCCGGAGAAGAGCAGCTTGGAATGCGCTGGGTTCCATGAGCTTGTCTATAGCTACATAGATCCAAAAGACCATAAATGCGATTCGGATACTTTCCATTGTGATATGTGCTGTTTTTGCATTCATTTTTTTAGTTGTTACTGTCTTTTCTAATCTATAAAAGAAGCATAAGAGTATCGGGTTGAATTTTGAATTCAACTATTTGTAAATCAGTATATTGTAAATTATATTTCTTGGTTTGTTATATGGCTTTTATTATCTTTGATTTATTAATGATTTAAAATCTAATCTTCTAATTCTTCTATATACTACTAGCAATAAAGGCTAGTTCGTACCTGCTAATACGCTGTAATTTTTATAAGTATCTGATTTTTAAGTTTATAATTTTATCAAAATGATATTAGAGAGGGTAGACGAATGGCAAAAGAAACAAATATGTACGATCGTTACTTTTTTCAATTATTAGACTCAAAGCCTAATGCAGCGCTTGAGCAGATTTTTGCGCGTTATGGCGGGAGTCTGGAAAAGTATATCCGTCGTTTTATTTATGATCATGACGATCTAATCAAGGATGTATTGAATGAGACATTAATCGTAATCTGGGAAAAAAGGCAATTGGTCGCGAAGCTAGAAGCACCCGTATATTGGATGCAGCGCGTAGCGAAAAATAAAGCTCTTTATTACATTAGAGATGAGGCAAAATATAATAAGATTTCTCTCGATAATGGCCTGGACATGGCTAGTGGTCAATGCGCAGACGATATATTTGCCTATAACGAACTTGAGATGCTGATCTTGGAGGCTTGTGAAGAATTGCCTCCCCAGGATCGGGAGCTCGTCATTAAATCGAAGTTTGAGGGTAGGAGTAACAAGGAATTAATGGCAACCTATGGAATGGCAGAACAGACGGTGAAAAATAAATTGTCTAGGGCACTGAAGGTGATCCGAAAAAAGTTGAAAGATCTTATGGGCTTATTTGTTTAATACAAGGTGAAATGATTTACAACAGAACATATGTAAAGGAACTGATTAGGAAGCGTATGGACGCGAGTATCAGTTTTACAGAATCCGATCAATTAGAAGCAGCGGAGAAAATTTTTAGTGAAGAGGAAGTTGATGCAATGATTGCCGAGGTGATCGAAGAAATGTCTACTAATCGGTCAAACGAACTGTCCATCGAGTGGCGGCCTGATTTTGAACAGATCCGGTCTGCGGGAGATCGGTCAGCTAGAAAAAAGAAAAGGCAATTATGGTGGGGATGTGCTGCAGCAGCGGTTTTATTCCTTATAGTGTCGGGTGTAATTTTGATTTCAAAACACAGGAATTATAGGGCTGAAATCGGTCTGGAATGTGCTAGTATGTCCTCTGGTACGGAAATACCATTGTCTGAATCTGTAGGTACAATAATGCTTGCTGATTCATCTATTATTCGACTGGATACGAATGCAACCGGAGTATTGCTTGATTTAAACGGTATTTCGCTCGCCAAGACCGCCGAGGGGATATTGGAAGTTGATAAATCATCCAGCGGGCGGGAAGTAAATACAAACGACACGGCTATTGTGATCAGAACAGCTCCTCGTCAGCAATGTGTTATAGAATTCCCTTACGGTATGCGGGTCCGGCTAAATGCCCAATCAACCCTTCGTTATCCGTTGACGCAAGGAGATAGTACACATCTGTTTATCGAGGGCGAGGCGCTTATAGATATTCCTAGTCAACTATTTGGGAGCGTGATGGTAATACAAACTAGCAATGGAAAAATTTTGAGTGATTACGGGAGGTTTGAATTAGCTTCTTATGCCCAGTTTACGCGAGCAACGGTATCATATGGAGAAGTTTTAGTTTCTGATCGCAGATCAAGCAAAAGACAGGTGCTTCAATGTTTGGATGAAGTTGCGGTTATCAAATCCTATTTACCGAAGGGTGAAGAAATACGAAGGGATAGTTTATTTTATTTAACGAACGGGGATTTTGAACAAGCTTCGCAATGGGCGAATGCTGTTCGTGAATATAAAGATGTCCCACTGACAGAATTTGTCTGGCAGATGAGCCGCTGGCATGGATTTACGGTTAAAAACATGAAATGCATACCGAACAAGTTGATAAGTACGACTGTCTGCTATAAGACCACTCGGGAAAAGGTCTACGCAGCGATACGCGATGCTGGCGTGTTGATGTATGAGAAAAAAGGGATGATAAGTTTTTGTCCTGAAGATCATAGAGATAGTCGTACGGCGATGAAATGAGAGGTATTTGTGAGTCAGGTAAAGTGTACAGATAAGTGGGCTTTGGGGATTAAGGTTGGAATGAATTTTACGAGAAATTTATGTTTAAAAATGGAAGTCTGATCGGGATATGACGCTTCCTAGATGAGGTGAATTGAATAAGAAACGACCTATGTATATTGTTGGTTTTAATAATATTCCTAGCTAATATTATCTTTTTAAAAAAAAATAATATGCTGTTTTATAGTGGTTTATGTGTTTCTATAAAATAATTGTTATAATAAAGTTATGCCTGCATTGCAGAAGTTAAAAAAAGTTATAATTTTGTATTTAACATTTTTTAACAGCTCACAGCTAAAAAATGTACGACTAACTTAAAAACAGATTATCACAATAATTGAAAAGTGATCTTAACTAGCCTAGATCGTTGTAATTGCCGAGAATTTAAATAAACATACTTAATTAAACATAAACATATGAAACACAAGCTACTCAGTTTTTTATTGGGGGGTGCTATTCTAACTTCGGTAGCATTCGCTCAAGAAAAGAAGGTTAGTGGACGAGTGACAGGTACAAATGGCGAGGGGTTGCCAGGCGTTACTATTGTTATTCAAGGTACTAACCAAGCCACACAAACCGACGCAAACGGTAACTATTCCATTAATGTTCCTACGGGAAAAATTTTAGTCTTTCGTTCTGTAGGTTATTCAGACAAAACAATCACAGTTGCACAAGGTTCAAGTTTGTATAACATACAACTTAGTGGAAATGAATCTGTTCTTGATGAAGTCGTTGTGACTGGTGCGGGGTTAACTGCTAGTCGTCGTTCAATTGGAGCTGCACAGACCACAATTAAAGCGGAGGATTTACAACAGGCTAAGCCAACCAATATCGTCACAGGTTTAACTGGTAAAGTCGCAGGTCTTACTGTACAAGGTGTAGGATCGGGTGTGAACCCTAATTACCGTGTCATGTTAAGGGGGATGCGTTCGTTAACTGGTAATAACCAAGCATTGATTGTTATTGACAACGTAATTTCTCCATCTTCTATGCTGGGGAATTTAAACCCAGACGATGTTGAAGATATTACAGTTCTAAACGGATCTTCCGCGGCTGCCTTATATGGTTCGCAAGCTTCTAACGGTGCTTTGATTATTAAAACGAAAAGAGGTGCTGCTAGTAATGGATTAGAGGTAACTATCGATAATACGACTACATTTGAGAATGTTAACTTTTTGCCTGAAGTTCAAAAACGTTTTGGTTCAGGCTATTCGGCGCATGATATCTTTTATGTACCCTACGAAAACCAACAATATGGACCTGCTTTTGATGGGTCTATAGTGCAAATTGGTGATCCTCTAGAGGATGGATCAACACAAACAGGACCTTATTCGTGGAATGGTGGAAAGGATAAATTTTGGGAAACAGGAGTGACAAACATGACAAATTTGGCCGTGGCATCCAAACATGAGAATAGCTCTTTCCGTTTTTCAGGGCAATATTTAAAATCGACAGGTACCGTTCCTTTTGATAAATATAATAGAGCATCTGCTCGTGTAAACGGAAGTCGAAAATTAAATGATATTCTCAATATTAATTATACTTCATATTACGCTCAAAATAGATACGATCAAACATCTGCAAACGCAAATATTTATGATGCGGTTTTGCAATCTCCGGGTCAGGTGCCGTTAACAAGCTATAAAGATTGGCAAAATAATCCTTTTGCAAATCCAAATGGTTATTATAACGCTTACTATAATAACCCTTATTTTATTGCCGCAAATAATCGCCAAAAAATTAGGAATGATTATTTCATGGGTAATGTGGAATTGAATTTTAAACCTTTGTCTTGGTTAGACTTTATGGGACGTGTGGGTATGACCACTTCTAATCAATCCTATAAATATACGACTGGTAAATTCACCTTTACACCTTATGCTGCTGGTTTGCATGGTGCATATAAAGGAACGAATATTACTGGTAGCGTTTCCGATGCAGCAAGTTATTCGACAAGTATTGTGTCTGATTTTAATGCACATGCGACACATACAAACGGAGATTTCAAATTCGACTATACGGCGTTATTTCAATATGTTCAGAATCAATCTTCGAATTTGTCAGCTACAGTTAATGGTTTGGTTGTCGATGGTATTTACAATCAGGGAAATAGTTTGAATCCTCCATCTACAGGCCAAGCGGATTATCTAGCGAGAACTTTTGGTCTAGCTGGTAAAATTGATGTAGCCTACAAAAATTATTTATTTTTGACATTAACGGGACGTAATGATTGGGTTTCAATTTTAGATCCAGACAATCGTTCATTCTTCTATCCAGGGGCAACTGTTTCATTTGTTGCAACTGATGCAATTGAAGCATTAAAAGATTTTCAACCATTGAACTTTTTGAAGCTAAGAGGGAGTTTATCTAAAGTAGGTCAAGTCAACGTTGGTAGCTCATCCAACTTTGGAGCCTATGCAACGGTACCTACTTTTGGCCAAGGTTCCGGATATCCATATAATGGAATTGGTGGTCATACAGTTGGTAATCAGATAGTTCAACCTGGATTAAAGCCGGAAATGACGCGATCTATTGAATTTGGTTTTGAATCTGCATGGTGGAATAATAGGGTATCTGCAGATGTCACATATTTTAATAATAAAACAACAGACAATACAGTTCCAACAGATATTTCTTGGGCATCTGGTTATAATAAATATTTACTGAATGCAGGAACAACCACAGGTAAAGGTATCGAATCGAGACTAAGCGTATCACCAATCCGTACGGCAGATTGGGACTTGACTTTAGGCGGAAATTTTACTTATATTCAGAATAAGGTTGTCGAAATTGCAGAAGGTTTAGATCAGTTGGCTTTGGCTACGTACACAGGTGGTACAGGATCTTACGCAGTAAAAGGCGAAGCTTTCCCTGTAATCATGGGTTCTACTTATAATAGAGATCCTGAAGGACGTATTATTGTGGATCGTATTACAGGATATCCAACTACAGATGGTACATTGAAGGTGCTGGGAGCAGCGCTTCCAACGCATACATTAGGTTTAAACTTTTCATTATCTTATAAAGATCTAACATTTTACACAAGTGCTGAGTATCGTACAGGTAACTATATCTTTAATAATGGAGCAGATTTGTTTGATTTCTCCGGATCAGGAATAAATACCGTTGCTTACGATCGTGAACGATTTGTTATTCCAAATTCATCTTATTGGGATGAAGCAACAAATTCTTATGTAAAAAATACAAACATTACTGTTTATGATGGTGGAGCTGATTATTGGACAATGGCTACTGGACGACGAAATATTGACGAAACCTATGTGACTTCAGCAGCATTCTGGAAAATCCGTGAAATGTCATTGTCTTATAATTTACCGAAATCTTTTCTTGCCGGTCAAAATGTGATTAAGAAGGCTCGAGTGAGTGTACAAGGTCGTAACTTGTTTCTATGGACACCTGCTACAAATGTTTATACCGATCCAGAATATTCTGATGGAAACGGATCATCCAATGGAAATGCGCTTGGTTTGACAGGTTTAAGTCAAACACCGCCGTCTCGTTACGTTGGTTTTTCTGTTAGTTTAACTTTTTAATATCGAATCTCATGAACAATAAAATAAAATATTTATCCGTAGCAATGTCTACTTTATTGGTAGCTTCTTCCTGTAAAAAGGCTTTGGATATCAATGATAATCCAAATTCACCGACTCAGTCGACCCCAGAGCTTGTTTTGCCTCAAGCTATGGTTGCAACAGCGCTTTCTGTTCCAACATATAATACCTATGGCGGACGATTAGTAGGTTATTATGCTACATCGGGCGGGGTCTCTGGTTGGGGTGATATGATTACCTACGATTTTTCAACCGGGTTTATGACTGGCTTGTGGAGTACTCCATATAATACATTGACTGATCTTCAGTATGTTGTAGAAAAAGCAGGCGAAGGGAAAGCCCTTTTTGTACAAGCTGCAGAGGTCATGAAAGTGTATAATTATGCGAATCTTGTGGATACCTATAATGATGTTCCTTATTCAGATGCGTTAAAGGGCGCTGCTTCGCTAACTCCTAAATACGATAAGGCAGCTGATATCTATGTCGATCTTGCTAAAAAATTGGATGCAGCAGTGGCTTTCTTTAAATCGGCTACTGCTAGTGATGATTTTAAAACGGCAGATGTTATATTCAAAGGTAATACGACCTCGTGGGCTAAATTTGCTAATACATTGAAATTGAGGTTGGTGTTAAGAGCTGGTAGTAAAGCTACATTTGCTAATAAGACAATAGATAATATTGGCGTTATTGAAAGCGATGTAATTGTACAACCTGTATTTACCAAAATTTCGGGTAAGCAAAATCCGATGTGGAATACTTGGGCTTATGGCGCTGATAATGCCGCTGTGGGAACATGGGGAACCCAATTTATTCCTACCAATTATATAATGGCTTTCTACGATGGTTTTAAAATATCTGACTCGGAACGTGCATCATTAGTCTTCGCAAATGGAATATCAACCAATAAAAATCAACTTGGAAATGTTGATAATCCTCCAACTGGAGTTGCGCCATCTGCCTGGGTCATGCGTCCAGTCTCGGGTACGATAAGCGGTACAAATTATAGAGGGTTAGGCGTTATCAAAGGTCCTGCTGCTGGTCAACCATTGATGTTAGCTGCAGAAAGTCAATTTTTGGCTGCTGAAGCTGCATTAGACGGACTTATTTCTGGTGGAGATGAAGCATCCCGAACTTATTTTAGAAAGGGAATAATGGCATCTTATAACTACTTATACATGAACGAAGGTGATGCGCCTACTAAAAGTGCAGCTGATGCTCAAGCTTATTTAACGAAATATGAAACTGATAATAATGATACTTATTTAGTGAAATTTGTAGATTATTTAGATCAGTCTAACCCTAATAAACCTGAAAGAAAAGAGACTGGGAAAGAACAAAAACGCGAAGCTATCATAACACAAAAGTATATTGCTTTGAATTTTCTATTTGGCCATGAGGCATGGAATGAATTTCGTCGCAGTGGATATCCAAAGAATGTTGGTTTAAACACTACTGCGAATGCTAGAACGACGTTTGTTTCAATAGCGTCACGTGCAACGTCGGAAGACAAATTACCAACTAGAATATTATATCCAAATACTGAATTTAGTTATAATGCAGCAAATGTTCCTGCAGATATAAATAAGTATTCTTCTAAAATATTTTGGGCTAAATAAATTTAGATTAACATGAAAAAAATAATAAAATATATTTTCTTAGCGTTAGCTTCTCCATTAGTGCTAACGTCTTGTTTAAAGGATAAAGACTTAATAGGACCGGATGCTGATGGTGCTGTTGCGAATATTATAGAATTTGGGGATGTATCTGTTCCAATATCTAACGAATCGAGTTCTATACCTTTATACTCTTTAGCATTTGATATTGCTCCTACTGGAGTAGTAAATTTGAAATTGAAATGTGTTGGAGCTAAAACAGCAGAAAGTGATATTAAAGTAACAATAGCTGTTGACAACTCATTACTAGAAAAATATAATGACGAAAATGAAACCGAATATGAGGCGATGCCTGCTTCACAGTATAGTTTAAGTGCGACTGAGGCGGTAATAAAAAAGGGTGAAAGAGAAGTCGCTGTCCCAATTAATTTGAAACCGGATCAGTTTACTTTTGATGCTGATTATGCTGTTGGTTTAGCTATAAAAACAGTATCCTCTGGAGAAATTTCGGGAAATTTTGGCAAGATTATATTGAATTTAGGAGCTAAAAACTTCTTTGACGGTGTTTACAAATATACGACATCTGCGAATACGGCTTTAGTCCCTAATGCAAATAAAACAGTCAAATTAGTAACGATTGGAAGCAATAAATGTATGCTAGACCCTGGTTTGCTAGGAACTTATTCTAATCAGGTAAATTATACAATTGATCAAGCTACTAATAAAATTACTGTAGAAATGTTTTCTCTTCTGCCAATTGCGACTAAGTCCACCAGTGTTTATGATCCAGCAACAAAGACATTAACGGTTAACTGGACATCAAATGGTGGAGCCAGAACGTTTGAAGAAAAGTTTGTTTACACTGGATCAAGATAGATTTAGAAAGGGGGAAGTGTCGAATTTCCCCTTTTAAATAATGTGAATTTTCTGAAACAATAAGATATGAAAGCAATAATTTTTAGCTTAATCGGGATGCTTAGTTGCGTATTCTCCTTTGGACAGGAAAATGCAGCCCTACCAAAAATAGGATATGACAGTTTTGTCAAACAGGTCAATCGTTCTTTCAAATTAACGGATAGTGAGATCTCTAAAGATATTTCAGGGGAAATCATATTGGACATCCGTGTAAATCAATTTGGAAAAATTGATTCAGCTGATATCGCGAAGGATATTGAAAAAGGGATGGGGATACGTTTGTTGAAGGCTGTTAAAATGTCTGGGGATTGGGAACCTGCTACGAAAAATGGAAAACCGATTGCTTCTTGGGTACGTTTTCCTTACAAAGTGTTGAGCTTTAAAGAGTCTGCAAATTCAGCTGCAATAGTAAAAGCAGAACCAATTGAAGGCATGTCTACTTTCATTGAAAAATTCTATAAAAATTTCCAATATCCACCTGAAGCACTGAAAGCAGGTTTGTCGGGTGATTATGAGTTAAATTTTATTGTGAAAGAAGATGGGAAAATTACTGGTGTTAAATTAAAAGATGATCCTGGTTATGGCGTGTTAACGAGCGCGCAACGCGCCCTTAACAGAGCAGGTAAGTGGAAGCCAGCAACCCAAAACGGGGAGGCTGTAAAGTCTTCTGTTGTTGTTCCATTCAAATTGAATTTGAAAGAATTCAGAACACATATCTAGTTAGATCAAAAAGGAATTTTTATGTAATATAGAGGTAGCAAGTATTTTGCTGCCTCTATATTTTTTCACCAAACTGAAGTACATATCCATTATTATCATAAATAGCAAACTCGCGCATTCCCCATTCGAAAGTTGCTATTTCATAACATATTTTGACATTATCTCTCAAACTTTCCCATAAATTATCAACATCCGCTATGTTAAAATAAAGGGACCCGGTAAATTGTGCTGTTTCAAAAGCAATGCTTTCAACAGGATGTGAAAACATGATTTCGATGGTTCCACTTCGCAGTAAAGTCCAGTTCAATGCTTCATTTTTTTCAATACATGTAAATCCGAGTTTTTCAGTGTAGAACTGAATAGTTTGATCTAAGCTTTTTGTATATAATATTGGATTTAAGCTTTTGTAGTTCATCTTTTTTTTTTTTGCCTTTGATTGGTTCGAACTATTGTTTTGTCTTTTTGATAGCAGTTACACGTGTTTTTTTATTATTATCGATTGTAAGGATAGTTTTATGATGAAAAATACAAAATATTACAGTATTTATTGTTACTTCATAAAAAAAATAGTTACTTTTTTCGATTAAGGTTTGTTGTTTGTGTAATTGTTTGGTATTTAGTGTTTTTGTGTGTTATTTTTTTGTGTGAAATACTATGATTTATATCGTTTGTTTTTCAAGTTTTTTAATTCTATTTCTAACTTCTTGTTGCTTGTTTAAAAGTTTGTTTTATCTTTGCTTTTAACAAAACCTTAACATTTCATGTCTAGTTTTGCACACTAACTGTATTAGCCTGTTGGGCCAATCACTTTTGAAAAACATATATTAAAAGTTTCTTCGGTGCTTTTATCGTATTTAGTTAGATAAACTACTTATTTAAACAAACATAAACATATGAAACACAAACTACTCAGTTTTTTCGTGGGGAGTATGATCCTGTCGTCTGTTGCTTTTGCGCAAGAGAAGAAGATTAGCGGTCGTGTAACTGGCGCTGATGGGAAACCGTTGGTAGGAGTTACAATTGCCGTTCAAGGATCAAACATTGCTACTCAAACAGATGCGAATGGAAAATATTCTTTATCAGTTCCTGTTGGTAAAGTAATGGTTTTCAGGTATGTCGGTCATTCTGACAAAACTATAATCGTTAAAGAAGGACAGTCATTATTCAATGTATCATTAGAGGATCAGAATACAGCGTTAGATGAGGTTGTTGTAGTCGCTTATGGTACTGCCAAAAAAGAATCTGTGACTGGATCCGTAACCTCTGTCTCTGCAAAAGATATCGAAAAGAGACCGGTTACTAATGCATTTGCAGCTTTAGAGGGATCTGCTGCTGGTATTCAACTGAACAATACTTCTGGTATGCCAGGCGCAGAACCTAGTATACGGATACGTGGATTTTCATCACTAAATGGTTCTAACAATCCACTTTATGTCGTGGATGGTGTACCTTTTGGTGGTAATATTTCTGATATTAACCCAAATGATGTGGAAAGTATTTCAGTGTTAAAAGATGCTTCATCATCTGCACTTTATGGAAGTCGGGCTAGTAACGGGGTGATTATTATTACCACCAAGAAAGGAAAGGCTGGCCGCTCTCAGGTTAATATCTCAACAGATCAGGGTTTCTACTCGAGAGGTATTGCTGAATACGATCGCGTGAATGATAGACAATTTATGGAAGCCATGTGGTTGGGGTATAGAAATAGTTTATTGACTAACAATTCGGCATCCTATCCAACAGTTGCATCTGCAAATGATGAAGCAACCAAATCTTTGGTGAGCAACTATTTGAAATTAAACATCTATGATAAAGCTGATGATAAACTATTTGATTCCAATGGAAAGCTTGTCTCTGATGCCCAAATAAAAAATGGATATGCAGACGATTTGGACTGGTTTAAAGAAGTAGATCGTGTGGGCCATCGTCAAAATTATAACATTGATGGAACTACTGCTACAGATAAAGCAAAGGTTTTTTATTCGACAGGATACCTAGACGAGAAAGGATACATTAAAAATTCGGGTTTAAAAAGATTTACTGGACGATTAAATGCCGAACTTCAAGCTAAAGATTGGTTCAAATATGGCTTTAACTTAGCAGGTTCACATCAAATCTCAAATCAAATTAGTGGTTCTACTGACGATGCAGGTTCATTTGTTAATCCGTATAACTATGCAAGATCGATAGCACCAATCTATCCAATTCATTTGCATAATGCAGACGGATCTTATGCATTGGACGAGGCTGGAAAAATACAGTATGATAATGGTGAATCCACAAGATTGCAATATGTCGGAAGACATACCATTTGGGAAAATGAATTAAACAGAGACCAAACAGTTCGTAATACAGTAAATGGTAGAGGCTTTCTTGAGTTCAAGTTTCTGAAAGATTTTACACTAACTTTAAACGGTGATTTAAATCTTCGCAATTCAGAACGTCGTACGTATAATAACGCAATAATAGGGGATGGTGCCGGTCAGGGTAGAGCGGCTAGGAATATTTATCGCTACAAAAACTATACAGTTCAACAATTATTGACTTGGAACAAAGATTTTGGCTTACACCATCTGGACTTATTGGCAGGACATGAGAATTATTCTGACAACTGGAGTTATCTATATGGCTATAAAACAGATGAAATTTTTGAAGGCCAAACTGATATGGTAAATTTTACCAAAATTACATCGCTGTATGACTATCAGGAAGATTATCGTGTAGAAAGTTTCTTGTCTCGTGCTCGTTATAATTACGCTGGTAAATATTTTGCGGAGGCGTCGTTTAGAAGAGATGGTTCATCTCGATTCAGCCCAGACAATCGTTGGGGGAATTTTTGGTCATTAGGTGGTAGCTGGAGTGTATCTAAAGAAGATTTCTTTAAAGATATGCTGAATACCGTTAATGAGTTAAAGGTGAGAGCATCTTACGGTGAAGTAGGTAATGATGAAAGTGCAAATAAATATTCCTATTTATCATTATATGAGTTAAGCCAGAATGCGAATGCAGGTGCGGTCTTTAAAAGTCAAAACCCTTCTCCTGATTTAATATGGGAAACTTCAAGCTCTTTCTCGGCAGCAATAGAGGCAAGATTATTCAAACGTGCAAACTTGAGCTTTGAATACTTTAATAAGCAGTCACAAAATTTGATCTTCGATGTTAATCTACCATTATCTGCCGGAGCAACATCATCTTCAAGTGCGGTATCAACAGTTACAAAAAATATAGGCTCAATGTCAAATAGAGGCTTTGAGTTAACTTTTGATGTAGACGTGTTAAAAGGTGATGGTTGGAGATGGAATGTTGGTGCCAATGCGACTTGGTTGACAAATAAAATTTTATCACTACCTGAAGAGAATAGGGAGAACGGAATTGTAACTGGTAATTTCAAATGGGTTGAAGGCGGTGGACGTTATGATTTTTGGTTGTTTAAATATGCTGGGGTAGATCAGCTTACTGGTCGTTCACTTTACCTGGCAGATACACAGCGTTTTAATGTGAATGGTTCTGCGCCAGGAAAAGCAGAGATCCCTACAGCGGAACTTGTTGAAATTAATGGAAAATACTACGTAACTAATGCTTCTAGCTATGGTCTAAGGGGCTGGTCCGGATCGGTTATTCCTAAAATGAATGGAAGTTTCAATACCAGCTTTGAGTATAAAAACTTCAGCTTCTCAGCGTTATTCACTTACGCTATCGGTGGTAAAGTATACGATTCTTCCTATGCTGGTTTGATGGCCATGTCCGGTACACCAAGTGCGTTGCACTCGGATATCATGAAATCGTGGAACGGTATCCCTGATGGAATGACAGCATCCTCGGCAAATAGATTGGATGTAAATGGCATTCCAGCTATTAACTTTTCTCAAAGTAGTATGAATAATTATGCTACTAGCGATCGTTTCTTAGTTGACGGATCCTATTTGGTTATCAAGAATATTGCGGTGGGTTATAGTTTGCCAAAAAAATTGGTTAGTAAAATAGATTTGTCTTCCGTGAGAGTTGTTGCTGGAATTGAAAACTTGTCTACAATGACAAAACGTAAAGGAATGAACCCACAACAGCAATGGAATGGTACCAGCACAAATGCGTGGGTTACTCCACGTACAATTTCTTTTGGTGTAAAAATTGGATTATAAGAAATTAAACAATGAAAAATAATAAATATATAAAAGTATTGTTAGCAGGAATGATTCTTGTTTCTTCTTGCAAAAAAGACTATCTAAATACAAGTCCTACAGATTCCGTTGAGCTTTCTAAAGTATTTGAGACGACAAAAAATGCTGAAGTAGCCGTTAACGGTTTGGCAAAAATGATGACCCAACAGTATTTAGGTAGCCAAGGCTTTAATGGAGAGGGGACAATCAAAATGTACTATGGAAACTATCCTGGAAACAATTTTTTTGTCAACTTAAGTGGCTGGGCAGACATTATTAATGCAAATTATAATCAAAACTTAACAAGTATTTACTTGTATTATCCTTGGTTTTATTACTATAAGATCATTGGTAACGCAAATCAAATTGTCGAAAATATAGATGCTGCGAATGGAAACTTAGCCGACAAACAATTTATAAAAGCGCAAGCATTGACTTACCGTGCTTACAGTTACATGATGCTAGCTCAAATCTATGGAAATAGATGGAGTGACTCAAATAATGGGCAGACAAATGGATTGGTGTTAAGAAAAGATGTGTCAACTGGAGATATGCCTTTATCAACCTTGAGCCAAACTTATGATTTGATCTATACGGATTTGAATGATGCCATTTCATTATATGAATCTTCAAAAATTAACCGTAATCCAAATGCCAATTATCAAGTGAATAAAGATGTTGCTTATGCGGTTTATGCTCGAGCTGCTTTGAACAAGCAGGATTATGTCAATGCTGAGAAATATGCTATTCTAGCGCGTGCTAATTATAAATTGATGAACAATACGGAGTATAAAAGTGGCTTTGCAAATCCAAATGGAGAATGGATTTGGAGTAGCTACGGTGCGTCTGATGAAACATTATACTTCTATTCATTTCAATCGTATATTGCATATAATTCATCGGCAAGTGCTGTTAGAACAGCGCCGAAATGTATCAGTAGAGAATTGTTCGATAAAATTCCTTCAACAGATATTAGAAGAGATCTTTTCTTAGATCCAAAAGGCGAAGCGTATACAACAGCTACAGGATTGGCCGGAGCGACGATGAAGGCTAGGGCATTTGCCTTATATCCTGAATTACAGTCTAACGCTGTGCCATACGCTTACATGAATTTTAAGTTTAAAGCGAATGATCTACCGGGTGTTGGAAACTTAAATCACTTTAGGGCTTCCGAGATGTACCTCATTGAAGCTGAAGCGAAATTTTTCCAAAATAAAGCAGCAAGCGAAGTTCAAGGTGTGCTTAATACATTAAACGCTTCTTCAGGAAGGAATGTGAATTATGTTTGTACAAAAACAGGCACAGATCTACTTAATGAAATTAAGCTGTATCGCGCGGTTGAACTATGGGGCGAAGGATTCGATTGGTTTGATATGAAACGTTGGGGAGATACTATTGTAAGAAGAAATAATGCGAACGGAGGTAATTTCCTTACATCTCTAGCTGTTACGATTAATCCTCAAGATAAAAATAAGTGGACTTGGTCTATTCCTCTTCGTGAGAGCGATTATAATAAGGGGTTGGAGTAATTCTAGGTATGAATCAATAGGATTGAAAGGCCGGTACAATTTTGTATCGGCCTTTTTATTTTAAAAATTTCTCAATGTATAGAAACTACCTGCAAGGTGATATATTACCAAATCATTAATTTTATGTATATAAATTAATAGACTAACAATTTATTAATATTAACTTAATATTGAGAATCTATTTTTACGCCGTTGAAAGATGATGGAATAGAAGAAGGAAAAATGATTCTGCTCGTACCATATCATCAAAAGCGAAAAAGATAATTTATTTAAAATTCTCATGAAAAAAGCACTTTTACTCTTAGCTCTGATAGGACCCGTTGTAGCACTTGCGCAAAATAATAATGCGCCCTCCAGCTATGATCCACATGATATCAAGATTACGGGGTACCTTCAAACACAGTTTCAAAAGGCGCAATCTCCTGGAATTACGTCCTTTTCAGGTGGGGATTTTTCAAAGAATTCGGATAACAGATTTATGATCCGCAGGGGACGTCTTAAAATTGACCGTGTGGATACCTACTCGAGTATTGTCTTTCAATTGGATGCTACTCAAGATGGCGTGCAGTTAATGGATGCCTTTATTCAATTGCGTCACCCAAGTCAAAAAGGCCTTAGTTTAACTGCGGGACTTTTCAATAGACCTTTTGGATATTCCATTGTATACTCATCGGGCTATCGTGACTTTCCGGAACGGGCACGTGTATTCCAAACGTTGATGCCACGCGAACGTGATCTTGGAGGGATGGTAAGTTATCATCCTGGCGGTAAAGTTAAATTCTTAAATTTAGATTTAGCCTTGGTGAACGGTAGTGGTCACTCCGCTAAGGACTATGATTCTAAAAAGGATCTGATCGGTAATCTTGCTTTTAAATTTGATAGTTTAGCCGATAAAAAACTTCATTTGGGTTTTGGCGGCTCGTTCTATAAAGGTTCAGTGCGTAATGATACGAAAACGTACTATACGCCCAATAGCAATGGTTATACAGCGCATACCAGCGACGAGAATGAAGGTAAAGCCATCGGCAGGAACTATTATGGAGCAAACTTACAGGTCGAGTTTGATAATAGCTTCGGGAAATCCAGTTTCAAAACCGAATATGTGGCAGGAGACCAGCCTGGAGTTGCCGGTGGTGTCGATATTAAAGGACCTTACGCCAGCAGAAGTTTTACAACCCAGCCGACAACAGACCTTTATCAACGTAAATTTAATGGATACTATCTTTGGTTTACGCAGGAGATTGCGAAGACCGGTATTACTGCATTGATAGCGTATGACGTATATGATCCAAATACGAAAGCAAGTGGCATGACAATCGGCATGCCTGATAATTTTACGGCCGATGGCGATGTTAAGTTTAGTACGCTCGGTTATGGAGTCGCTTATCAATTTAGCAATAGACTTAAATTCACGGTATACAACGAGCATGTAACCAACGAAGCGACAAGTTTACCAAACTTTTCTGCTGATTTGAAAGATAATGTCTTCACAACAAGACTGCTTTATCGTTGGTAAGTTGGTTCGGGGCTAAGGTTTTATCGCAATGATCGGAGTTGATCGAAAGGATTCGTATTCGTGTGACTAATGCATTAGGGGGCGCGATTTAATTTAGATGCTGCGAGGGGATTAGATATTTTTCCGAATCCGGCTCAGGGATGATGCGGTAATCCCTAAATAGGATGCTAACATGGCTAATGGAACACGATTGGCTAAACCCGGGTAAAGCTTCAAGAACAGGAGATAGCGTTCTTTGGCATCGAGATTCATCATGGTATTTGCCGTTTTTAGCTTACTTTCCACCACAAAAGCATAAAGTTTGGCCATCAACAAGGGCCAAACTTTAATTTCCTTTTCAAGAAGCGTAAAATTCTCAAAATCAAGGCTCCAGATCTTACTATCTGTGAGGGATTTTATATAGTCGTTGGAAGGTGTTCGATCCAAGAAGCTCTGAAGATCCCCAATAAAACGACCTTCATAAATAAAATAACGCGTAAAATCGTCGCCTTTACTGTTGTAATAGAGCGAACGGAATACCCCCGATTCCACAAAAGCAATGCTATTGTTTACTTTACCGCAAGCGACAAAATAGCTTGACTTTGAAATATTCTTTTTTTCGAATGCCTGTCGAATTAAATTCTCTTCACGCAAATCGAGCTGTCCAAATTTTCGGATGTATTCCAGTAATTGCTCCATGTTACCTTTGTATTACTTCGCTAAGTTAATCAAATCTTCACGTTGTGGTCCTGTTGAAAGATACGTTATGGGAACTTGTAACTCTTCTTCTAAAAAGGAGATAAATGTACCCAAGGTTTCTGGAAGTAAGTCTGCCTGCTTGATATTAGAGAAATCGGTATTCCAACCTTTTAAATATTTCCAGATCGGTATAATTTTTTGTTCAGAAGATTGGGGAAATGCTAACGAAATTTTTTGTTCATCTATTTCATAATGGGTACAGACGGGGATTTCAGCCATTTCGTTCAAAATGTCGGCTTTCGTAAGAACGAGTTCCGTTACTCCGTTTAACATGATGGCATATTTCAATGCTGGGATATCCAGCCAGCCGACACGAGGGGGACGTTTGGTATTGGAACCGAATTCAGCTCCTTTGTCCCGTAAATCATTGGCGGCTTGCCCAGTGATCTCTGTTGGGAAAATGCCGTTACCTACGCGGGTGCAATAGGCTTTTGTAACACCATAAATTTTGTCCACCACTTTAGGCGACACACCCAAGCTTACACAGGCTGCGGAGGCTATCGTATTTGATGAGGTCACATAGGGATAACTTCCATGGTCGATATCAAGCAGAGTTGCCTGCGCGCCTTCCGCCAATACCTTCTTCCCATCTCGGATTGCCTTATTCAGAAAGATTTCGGTATCTATAATTGGCACTTGTTTTAAGGAAGTGCATCCTTGAATAAAAGTGTGGTAGAGCTCTTCGAATGCAGGCATTTCTTGCCCCAAAAACTGTAGTTCTTTGTATTGACGGTTTAAATTTTGATATACGTCAGTATCAAAACTATCCGAGTGAATATCACCAACGCGAAGGTTCTGTCTGAGTATTTTATTGGAATAACTTTGCGCAATTCCATTTTTGGTCGTTCCTATCGTGCGATACAGTGGGGACTGTTCCATATAGATATCCCAATAACGATGGGTCGGTAAAACGAGATGCGCTTTTTGGGATATCAAAATTCTATCAACGAGATCTTGATCTGGCATAATGTGCGCTAGTTCTTCGATTTCTGCTTTAAATGCTAATGGGTCAACCACCACACCGGTGCCGATAATGTTTTTGACATGCGGTGAAAAGATGCCTGATGGGAGTAGTTTAAGCGTAACTTTGTTACCTTGATAGTAAATACTATGTCCGGCATTCGCGCCGCCATTAAACCGAGCGATAATATCATAGTCGCTTCCGATCAGATCAATGAATTTTCCTTTACCTTCGTCTCCCCATTGGAGCCCAATTAGAATGTCCATGTTGCGTTTGTCTTGAAATTATGGTCAAAGCTAGGGCTTGCAAGGCGGAGGCCAATTGCCATTTGGCAAAAAGTGCTCCTCATTATCATTTGGCCAGCAGTCTTAATGCGTTTGGATTGCGCTTAAGCTTGTTTGTGTCCGAGCTGTTGTACTTTTTGTATCCATTTATTTCGCTTAATAGGATCGGAAGTTTTGATAATACCGATATAAGTGACTTTCACAGGCGATATTCCACAAAATTGGAGGGTTGATCTTTTTAATTGATTAACACTTGGTCTGCCGTAAACTAAAGCATAATACCAACTTGGTTGATCGAGTGTTGTAATGATCCGAGCAGATTTTCCTTTGAGTAATTTGTCCCAAAAAAGAGAGTTTTCGCGATATTGAAAAGCCCGTCCAGGTAAAAAAAGTCTATCGATAAAGCCTTTCATCAAGGCTGGAAGACCGCCCCACCAAACGGGATGTATCCAGACCAAATGATCGGCCCATAAGATGTCTTCCCAGGCAAGAAGTAGGTCCTGCTCAAGTTCTGTCCGTTTACGATAACCAAATTCAAGGTTTGGATTGAAATCTAGGTCAATAATATGGATTGTTCGTACTGTAGCTCCGGACGCTGCCGCAGCTTCTTGATAGGCATTTGCGATGCCAAAATTGAAAGATTCCCGATTCGGGTGGCCATTGATAATCAGTATTTTTTTCTCCATGATGTTTTATTACATCACAAAAATAGAAATAGGGCTACCGTCTTTACAGGACAAATGTCTAAAAAGAAATTTCGCTGCGAATACGACTTAAATGACGTTGTGTAATGCCTAAATAGGAAGCGAGGTATTGTAAAGGAAGCTGTTGGATAAAATCAGGATGATCTTTGAGTAAATTGGCATAACGTTGTGATGCGGTTTCTTTTTGTAATTGAAAGACGCGTTTTTCAAGTTCAAGATATTGTTCCTCGGCAATCATTTTAAGGTATTTTGTCCATTTTAGGCTATTTTTAGCAAGCTTATCAATCATATTTTTTTTGATCGTCCACAGTTCGACAGGGGTAAGGGCCTGCATGGTCTCCACGCTTGGCCCGCCCGTGATAAAGGAGGAGTAGGCCGCTATCCATGTATTGGGAAAGCGGAAACAATAGGTAATATCTTCCCTATTCGCACTGCTATAATAAGAACGGAAGATCCCTGATTGTATAAATGCAACCTCATGACAAGGTTGATTCTCTTTAACAAAAAAGTCGTTTTTGTTCAGCTTTCTGTATTCAAAAAGCTGAACAATCTGATTGATCTCTTCTTCGTCGAACAGACGCAAAGACCGAAAATATGTTGCTATCATGAAGTCCAAACTTAGAAAAATTGCGGTGTTCCTACAAGATAAATTCGATGTGTTTTAATCGGTTCAATGTTTAGTTTGCCGATTGAGCAACAGGGTAGATTTTTAATTCGCATCAATTAGAATGGCCAATTGCAGGCACATTTGATCGGAGCGATTGCTCCAAGCATGATTGGTGCCGCGTTGGATGACAATATCGCCGGCTTGTAAAAGCGTTTCTTCTGTGTCTGTAATCAAGTAAATCTCTCCTGAAAGAATAACGATGTAATCTAAACTTGCTGTCTGATGCATGAGGGGATGAGGGGTACCAATCGTCGTTTCTATACCAAGTTCCCGATCGGGTGGGATCTGTACATAGCGGAAGTACGTGCCATTTTTGATGACTTGGGGTATAGCGCTGTTTTCTATGGGATGCTCTTTCTCAAACTTGGCCGGCATTTGGCTGGTTTGCCAGATATCGGAAATAACAAGATTGGGATAGTGCTCTGATACATTATCAACCAATGCATCCGCTTCGATAAAGGATTTGCCGGCACGTATGCCTGTCACGATTCGTCTAGGTATAGTTCTCATTGATTTTGTATAATTAATTTATTGCCTTGAGTCTGGTTGTTTTTGAGCATTAGATGCCCTTTTTCGATTGTTTCGGGGCTTAAGTTACCGATAAGATAAATAGGGGCAGGTTGAATAATTTCTTGCTCAATAGTGTGTCTGATTCGATCCAACCCCTTTTTGAAATAGGGATAATTCAGTCTTTGCGCATGGATAAAGTTGGATATATTGATGATCTGTGCGGCCGAACTAAATAGTTGGTCTCTTGCTGCCGCGGTCGTAAAATGTGTGATGTCGATATAAGTTCCATAGGGTTTTAATACTGCGGCGGCGACTTCCGAGAGATGCTGCCCCACCGCATCAATAGCGACGTCAATACCTTGCTGATTACTTTTAAGCTTGATTATTTCCGTTAAATTCTCATTTCGATAATTGATGACACTGTCTTTTTGCAGTCCTAGTTGGCGTAATTTTTCAATACTGCCCATACTTCCTGCTGTCGCAACGATATTTTTAATGCCGTTAGCCAGGAGTAATTTTAATGCAAAAAGACCCACGCCTCCAGACGCTCCGGTTAGGAAAATATGATCTTGCGGATTAATTGCTGCTCGGTCGAAAACCTGCAATGCGGTGATGCCAGCGGTAGGAAGTGCTGCTGCTTGCTCAAACGAAATATTTTTTGGCTTAGGGGCAACGAGGCCGGCTGGTAACTGAATGTATGCTGCATAGGTTCCGTTACTGCCCATGCTGCCACAGGCAAAAAATACTTCATCTCCAATTGCGTATTCACTTACATCTGAACCTTTATCTGTGACAATTCCTGCCCCTTCTCTACCAAGTATGGGTGAAAAAATATAACGTCGTTCAAATTCATTTTCACGCATCTGGTAGTCTATGGGGTTGAGTGCTGAAGCTAATATTTTAATTTTCACTTCGTTGGACTTCAGTTGAGGAAGCTCAACCTCCGCATTTATCAATTGATTGTCTTTATCCAGTATAACCGCGTTCATATCGCTATTTATTTAAATGATGGCATCCCTATGAAAAATTCCTGCCGAAATAATGTATGTTATATCAGCATTCTTTCATCTTATATAGTTGATATGACAAATCTACCTTTCGTTTGCTATATATTTGTTGGTAGTTAACAAGTGGTAACTAGTCGTTGGAAATCAATATGGGACAAGTTTTGGAAGGAAATCAAATGCGGGAGGCGAGTTGTACAGAAGAATTGCGCGCTATACGTGACGCGCTGGATATTTTGGGCGGAAAATGGAAATTGATGATATTGCGTTATTTGGCTAATCGGGAGTTGCAGGAAATTTATTTCAAAAAAATGGAACGGGAGATTCAGGGAATTTCTGCAAAAGTGTTGACAAAAGAACTTCGAGACCTTGAATTAAACTTGTTAGTCGCCCGCCAGCCCAGTGAAGACCCCGTGAAAGTGTTCTATAAAATTACCGCCTATGGTAAAAGTGTATTCCCCGTTACCGAATCACTGGTCAGTTGGGGGTTGGAATACCGAGAGAAAGTGAAACAAGAACTCGCTGCATTAACGAAATAACAATTTATTCCGATTGAAGAATTAACTTTTTGATCAGTGAAATCTGACCAAGGTGATAATAGCTATGTTCGATTACAGCTTCGATATTTCTGAGGTAAGATCCATACTTTTTATCAATAAATGGCTGATCGAAGAGGTTTTGATCGAACGATGCGATACAGTCACAAAATAATTTGGCATTTTTCAGGAATCGATCTACTAGTGTATCCCAGTCTGCTTTGGATTGGATAGGCGGGATATCAAAGCTGTATTTATCACTAATTTCCAATTTTCCATACGTAAATGCAGCTAATAGACCTTCTAGGTAATAATTGATATGATAGGTTAGCGCAGCGATGGAATTCAGATCATTTATTTTGAATATGGCCTGTTCCCAGATCGTATTCAATAGTTGTTCCTGATAGTTGGTGTTGGCAATCCAACGTCCATTCAAAAAAACTTCGCGAAGCCTGTCTGCAATAAATATACGTCTTTCCATTTTGTAATTTATCTTTCTAATAATCAGTTGTTCTACTGCTTTTGTTTTATTATACGTTTACACTATACAGCATCGTCGAGGAATTATAATCGACTATCTGTCCAATTTACATACAATTTTCCGATTCTTCATCTTCAGTTAACCTCTTGTTAATAAGACTTTTCTTTTTTTGTATAAAGTCATTGTTACCACGAAACTATGTTTACACTAACCGGAAGAGATCTAAAAAATGTTTGGGACCAATTTGTGAAAGAGGACTGTGAAGATTCATTTTATGCTTTATACAAACATTATTACCATTATCTTTCCTATTTGGGAACGAAAAAGAAAATGTCGGTACAGCGTATTCAGGATAGTGTGAATGATGTATTTCTACACCTTTGGGAAAAGAAGACTGACAATCAAAAAATACGCAATCATCATAATTATATTATTACGGTTTTCTTTCAAAAACTTTTTCGCAAGGAAACACTACAACTGACAGATTTGGATTTTGTGGAAGAAATCCATGATCCGTCAATCCATCACTCTGTTGAAGAACAACATATACGTGCGGTAACAACAAATACCGTAACACAGTTGGTTGAGGAGCATATGGAGCAATTGGGAACAAAACAACGGCTGGTGATTTACCAACGATTTTTTTTGGATCTTTCTTATCAGGAAATCGCTGATGCCAATCAGGTTTCGATCCATACGATCTATAATACCATTTATAAATCCCTAGAAAAAATAAAAAATAACCTTTCTAGTGAACAAGAAATCTTTCTTAAAGTTGCCGTAGGGCTACTTTCTTCATTTTTGTTGATTTTTTCTTAAAAACGAGTAGTGAAAAAATGACCCTGACCACTCTATTGTATAAATTACGATTAGAGTGATATGAACGAACTTAATTTGCAAGCGTTATTATTGGACGAATCTTTTGTGAACTATTGCAAGGGAACGAATAAAGAGGATATCGAAAAATGGGAAAAATGGTTACAAAAACATCCTGAACATAAAGCGTCCATAGCGGAGTTGCAGGAGACCATTGTGGCAATGGGACATTATGCGGGTGAACTATCCGTTCAAACAAACTATGATCGTTTGCAGTCTCAAATAAAAAAGCGCGCTAACCAACACCGCTTTACAGAAATTGGTATGGCTGTCTGGTTAAAAATTGCGGCGCTCCTAGTCGCTGTTGGCGCTATCTCACTGTTTCTATTTAAACAACAGCTTGCTGAAGAACAGCCAAAAAACGTGCAGCATATTGGTGCTCCAGGAAAGGATGATGCCCTATTAACACTAAAAGATGGCTCCGTTGTTTCATTAGCTGATATAAAAAATGGAAGTGTGGTAGCACTGCAAGGCGGGGTAGAAATACAAAAGAATAAAGACGGTGAATTGGTTTATAAAGCCGTTGAACAAGGGGAAGCAGCCAGCACTGCTGTGAATAAAATAACGACCAATCGCGGAAACCAATATCAAATTATATTGCCCGACGGATCCAAAGCATTTCTCAATGCAAATTCGACGTTGACCTATCCTTTGAAATTTAGTGAAAACGAACGGCATGTTCACATGACCGGAGAGGTTTACTTTGAAATTGCAAAAATTGAGACGGGAATGGGAGGGCGAATTCCTTTTTACGTGGAGACAGCAAATCAAAAAATTGAGGTGCTTGGTACGCATTTTAATGTGAACGCATATGATGACGAACCTTATACAACAACAACTTTATTGGAGGGAGTTGTACGCGTTAGTTCGAAAAAAAGAAATGAATCGGTGCTCTTAAAACCAGGGCAGCGGGCCTTGTTAAATGAAGCCCTGCGTGTAGAAAATGTCGATATCTCTCAGGAAGTAGCTTGGATAAATGGTGACTTTGTTTTTAAAGGAGAAGAGTTAGTAAGTCTGCTGCGTAAAGTTTCAAGGTGGTACAACGTGGATGTAGCATGTCCCGAACGACTTGAGAAGTTGAAATTTGATGGTATGGTATCGCGTTCTCAGCCGCTATCTACCATTATTGATATGTTGCAAACAACAGGAAAAGTAAAATTAACGCTAAATGGAAGGAGGCTTATTGTGATAGATTGACCTATCTAATTTTTACGATAAGCCGCATAAAAACAACCAAAGGTGCTGGTAACACCTTTGGTCAATGTGTTAAGCTTATCGATCATGTTGCGATTCAATGATCATCAAATAATATTAACAACAACAAATATATGAGTTTTTATCAATGCATGCGTGTTATGAAAATCACCATGGTATTTTTAACTTGTTTGTTGGTGAAAGTCAGTGCGTTTACTTACGGTCAACGTATTACACTTAACAAACAAAATAGTCATATCCCAGCTATTTTAAAAGAAATAAGGCAGCAGAGCGGTTATGACTTTTTTTACGATAATGGGCTCTTTAACCGAGCAAAACCCGTTAATGTCAATCTAAACAATGCAACTGTTGAAGAAGCATTGAATATATGTTTTGCAGGACAACCGTTCGGTTATGTTGTGAAAAATAAACTGGTTGTTGTTACGGCGCTTCGGACTGTGCTGGAAGAGCCCGCCGATGTATTGCAGCAGCGCTTGGTTGGTCGAGTTATTGATCAACAGACAAAAAGGACATTGGCCAGCGTTTCTATCCGTGTTAAAGGGACATCTGGAGGAACGAATTCTGATACAAATGGAAACTTTTCGCTATCGATTTCTAAAATTCCTACTGTTCTCGTTCTTTCCTATCTGGGCTATCAGACCAAGGAAATTGAAATTAATGATGTAAAGGAAAACCTTGTTATTGGATTGAGCCCTCTTGCTACAGCATTGGAAGAGGTCACCGTTCAGGCAAGGCGTAAAATGAACACTGAAACGGCCGTGCTGGAAGAACGTAAACGCGCTTCTATTGTACAGGATGCTATTTCGGCCGAATTGATCGAGCGTACCGCAAGTATTACAACGACACAAGCATTGCAACGCGTCACGGGCGTTACGGTGACTGATGACAAATATGTTGCGGTAAGAGGGCTAGGTGATCGATCTGTGATCGGTCAGTTGAACGGCGTAAGATTGGCTTCTTCTGATCCTGACCGTAGTGCCATCCCATTGGACCTTGTTCCGGCTTCCTTATTGGATAATATTACCGTTTATAAAACAGTAACACCAGATAAACCTGCCGATGCTGCTTCGGGTATCGTTGAGCTCAAAACGAAATCTGTACCTGAGAAAATGACATTTGAGCTTATCGCTCAAACCGGGCTCAATTCGAACATCGGTTTGGGAGGAAATTACAACAGCTTTTGGAACAGTGAGATGGGATTATTGGGGACACGAATCAATAAAAAAGACCTTTCCTCGGATTTTTTAAATCTTGCAACGCAATATCCCAATGGATTAAGTTCCATCCAGGATATGATCGCCAATAGCAACTATAGTCCCTCAGGATACCAGGAGGTAAACCGGGTTAATAAAATTATGAAAGGGTTCGATCCTGTTATGACAACTCGATACCGCCGTGCACCTATGAATCAGCTTTACTCGGCAACATTCGGTAATAGTTATGATGTTTTTGGAAAACACAAACTGGGGCTTATTGTCGGAGGAAATTATTATAGAAGAACCGCTGATATTTATCAGGGCGAACTGACCCAGTATAGCATCTATCAAGGGGTAGTGACTGGTAATCCTGATATTTTTAGTTTTAGGAATATCCCTAATTATATTACACCGAATAGTCTTTTTATGGGGAAGTATCAAACTTATAGCGAAAATACAGGAACCGAAACACTAAACTATGGTACACTTGTAGGGGTCACCTACCGTTTTAATCCACAGCATGAGGTCAGTATGCAATATTTGGGAAGCTGGGGAGGAGAGTCTATTGCAACAAATTTAAATGGACGCTATGAGTATTCGGGCTTGCCTGGCGAAGTCAGAAGTACTATTCATTCGCTTAAACAGACCTTCCGTAATCTGAATACCTTTAACCTACAGGGTGAACATAAGTTTTTGAAAAATGAGCTCTCGCCTCGTTTGAGTTATAATGTTGCAACTTCAAAGTCCACACAGAATGATCCGGATTTTAGATTTGCTAGTCTTGTAGACTACAAACCTCGGGGTGGAGGATGGTATCGGCGTCCCATTATAGGTGAGCAGGCTCATTTTGATGACTATGTATATTCTGAACATCTCTATGCACTTACATCGGGCTATGTAAACGGATTCGGAAATTATGGTATTATTCAAGCTGAACCTAATGGTCGGAGATGGCGAAATTTGAACGAAGATAATTTTAATGCTAAAGCTGATCTGAGTTTTCCTTTCAGGCTATTGGGTGAAAAGCAGTTGTTTAAAACGGGGTTCAATTATTTATTTAGGGATCGTAAATTTACAGAAAACCAGCTGTTTCTGCCAGGGTCTAATTTCACTGGCAATAAATCAATTCCATTATATGATGTTCAGGGCAATTTAGACCGTTTGGTAAGCAATGAAATTGTAGGTGTTGTATTACCAAAAGCGGGGCAGGGTGAAGGTATGATGCCAGTAGGTGGTTTTCTATACAATAGCCAAAAATCGCCAAATAACTACAAAGGTTATTTTGAAACCAATGCATTATATGGTATGCTGGATCTCAAGATTGCTGAACGATTCCGCATGGCCGGAGGAGTTCGGTTTGAGATGACAAATATTGGTTCGACAGTGGATACTGCGAATGTGTTTTTAGACCCTGCACTGACCGCAACATCTCCAGATGGTACACGTATTCCTCTGGATCCGATTAATCCCAATTCTGTCTATAAAACAAAATATAAACCATTCTATTCTGTCAATGCAACCTATACGTTGAATGACAATATGAATTTTCGTGGGGCCTTCAACACGACTCTGGCGAGACCCGAATTGCGTGAGATTACCAATGTATTTGAATTTGATGCCTTTCAAATGGGCTTAGTTGTTGGTAATCCCAATTTGAAAAATCAATATACCCAAAATGCGGATTTTCGATGGGAATGGTTTGCTGCTAAAGGAGAGGTTATTGCCGTGTCGGCTTTTGGAAAGCGTATAGAAAATCAATTGGTTAAGGTCTTTAATCTAAAAACCCAAGGGTTAGCTGCTACTTATCCTGAATTTCCAACCATCCAATTTCAGAATGACGGTAATATTGGTAAGGTATGGGGATTGGAATTTGAAGTTGTCAAGAATTTGGGAACATTATATGATCCTTTAAAAAACTTGTTTTTGGGTACCAATCTTTTATTGGCTCAAAGTGAAATTAAAAAATCTGCGGAGCGTTATGAAGCAAATCGTTCACTGGATAGATATACCCCAAAAAATAGTCCGTTGTTTGAGCAGGCTCCTTATTCGATTAATGCTTGGTTAAACTATGATAACGACAAATCAGGAACCGATCTCACTGTGACCTTTAATATGGTTGGGGAACGCTTAGTCCAAATTAATCTGACAGGGGAACCAGATCTGTATACACAGCCCGTGCCTTACCTTGATTTTGTTTTTTCCCAAAAGCTAAATAAACGGATCTTGTTTAAAGGCTATGCCAAAAATATAATGAATCCTGCTATTAAAACTGTTTATGCGAATCCGCAAACCGGAGGAAAGTGGTATGGAAATGAGTATATCAACAGAAGTTATAAGCGCGGTGCGGAAATTATGATCGGTTTTACCTATAACTTATTTTAATCCAATGAAAATCAGTATGTGTAAACGCGTGAGTTGTCGGTTTTTTGCTGTTACAGCTTTATGTTTTTTATCCTTTGTTTCTTGTAAAAAGGAAAAACTGGATGTGATTAATGACAATCGTCCTGTAACTGAAAACCGGCCAAATTCAAATACTAGAATTGTTAATCTATCTGACTTTAATCAGGTTATTGCTAATGGCGACAGCTTGACAAGTTTTGTTGTGTTGCATCCGTTAAATCCGGGGAATCATAAATATCCCGGAACCTCATATTTCCCAATAGACGGACGTTTGACAAAGATATGGACAGTTCCACAAGATCTTTTTGACCAGAAAGAAGAGGCAGACCTTACGTTTGCAGCTCGCTTTTATCAGGGTTTTGGTTTGAACCATGATTTTAAAGTCAAGGTTGACAATAGTTATGAGCAACCTAAGGATTATTTTTTGCTTCCTTCCTTATTCATGAATGGTCAACCGGAAGTTGTTGCACTAACGCGTGCTATGACTAGTCCCACTAAGCCAGACCATTTTAAAATCCGCATTGTTAATCTCGGTGGGACAATTAAAAATCCAGCTATTGGAATGAATGGTCCGCAAGAAAATCTCGTTGGTCCAATTTCTTTAGCCTATGCCGATGGTACATTGGTGAATCAAAAAACCAGTGCAATAGCAGCTTCTCAGATTAGTTCTGATTACATCGAGTTGCCTTATGGGACTTATCAATTCAAGATATTGGTAGCAGATGGCAGACCCCTTCCTTCTTTGGGCTCAGGTCGGTTTGAGTACGGGCTCATTGATTTACCGACTTCCACCATTCCAAAAGATTATGCGAAGTCTACTAATTTTACTTATGCTCCGATTCAGGATTTTCAACCTGGTGGTGTTTATACGATCGTAGTCACTCCACAGCGATTTAATTATTTCTCCAATGAGCTGAATGAGACAGTTTCAGCCTATCAAAATTCGTTTCAGATCATTACAGATATTGCTGCGCCAACGAATCAAAGTTATTTGAGGATACAAGGTGTAAATGCATATAAGGATCAATCGATAGGGTTTAGGGTCGATGGAAAGGTTATTGCCAGTGGTATCGGATTTGGAAAAGGAAGTAATTATAGTGTGTTTACCCAGAAGCAATATGATATTGAGGCTATAGATGCAACTGGAAACGTACTTGCGACGATTAAACAGGAATTGCGGAGCAATCAAAATTATACGTTATGGCTCTATCCTGATGGAAATGGAAAGGCTCAGTTGCTTCTCATTTCCAATGATCTGAGTGGTACGCTCCCTTTACCGGCTGAAGACGATGGGACATACAGCCGGCTAGCTTTTAAATTCTTCTTCTTTAATCGCTTTTTAAATCTATCGGCAAGCAATCCTTATATCACCTTTACGCTACCTAACGGACAGCCTTTCGGAAACAGTGGCAATGTAAATCTGCAACCTGGGATCCCTTCGATTAATATGCCTTATACCAATGTAAATATTATGGCGAATCCCTACGCAATAATGGCTTATCGTTCTAAACCAGACGTAATACCGGGTATCTGGGCCGACGATATTGACGTATTGCAATCGACGGAGTTTATAGCAAATAAATCGCTGTATACAACCATTGGAAGGCCTCTGCCAGCATTTGAGCCAGGGATTTATACTGTAGCATTGATTGGAAAAAGTGGTTCGGGATCGTCCGATAAAGAAAAAGCGCGAATGATCATTATCAAACATAATAAATAATGAAAAAGCAAAATATATCAAGTCGTATTTGGCTACTGGCCATTTTTATACTATTGCTTGCTTCCTGTACGAAAATTGAATATACACAGATTGCCGAGCCGGCTTATCTACGTGTTTTTAATAATGTCAATTACGTACAGACTATGGGTAGCAAAGATGATAAAGTACCCTATTTCTGTATGCTTATCAATCCAAAAATAGGTTCTGATGGAAAATTTACAGGAGCGGAAATTATAGGTGATTTCTTGGATAAACGAGATCCTTATGCTCCCCCATATCCTTCTCACATCGGGAACAGTACAGACCCAAGCAATCCCGAATATCCAGGAAAGGAAAATGTCCTAGTCGGTCCTATTTTAAACGGATTTGACTTAAGTAGCTGGGCTCAGGTGCCTTCAGGCGAAGTAAGGGTCGTATTTGCGTATCGTCCAAAAAATACGGTACCCTTCTTCGAATTGGAAGATCGTTTGAAAAATGACATTCTGATCGATACGGTGATCAATCTTCAAAGCAAAGAAGTTTATACACTCCATCTTTTGCAAAGGGATTTTTTAAAGAAGGATCATGGAGTCTTATTGAGACATGAAAATTTCTATAAACTCCCTTTATCAGATTCATTGGTGTACGTAAACTTTTACAATATGAGTGCAAAAGGGTTCTGGGAAGCCGATGCAAGCTTAAAAGATGATGATTATCGGTTGAAAAGCTTCAAAAATGGTGTTAAGGATGATATGAATGTATTTTTGTCACTTTATGAAAGTCAGGAAGAGCTCAGCCATTATGCTGCGAAAGTAAATGGTTACCAAGGGCGTTTTTTGACGTCCGTTAAACGTAATACAAGTTCAAATGAAGTGAACGCCTATGCAAGTTTTCCGTTATGGGCGAGTAGTAAATCCAACGGTATCCGCACAGCTATTTGGCAACGATTTGACTTTTTTACACCTGGAATGGATCCCGTCGCGAATCCATTTTATGACAGTGAGACAAATACAGGTGGCAACTGGGCTGTACTTAATTGTCTCCTAAATGGAAAAGTAGGATTGACCAGTAATGAAAACGGAACACTGCTTCCAAATTTGTTGGTCAACGTACATTCGGGAAAGGATAATCCACGCACTTTCGCAACGGTCAATACGATCGAAATTGTCAATGGTCGCGTCTACCTAACGACTATACAACGAAAATATGCTCCACCTATTTACTAAAATTAGCAGAAATGATTCAATATAATAGCAAAATAGAACAGAAGGTTTCACTGCTTCATGCTATAGGCTGGTTTTCTGCGTGCTTATTTATTTTGTTGCTACAAGGCTGCAAACATGATAATCTCACGGTGCCCCAACCTAATGAAAATATACGACCGGCAGCCGATTTTATTCGTAATAATTATGAAATGCGCCTCTTTGATGCAGCGTTGGAGAGAACTGGTCTGAATGTCGAACTAAATGGCAAAGGTCCATTTACAGTTCTCGTTCCAAACGATCTCGCTTTTAATGAGATCGGTGTGTTTCGCCCAACCGATTTTGATCGAATGAATAAGGATAGCTTGCGGAGACTGATTTCTTATCATATTCTCCCAAGGCGACTTTATGTGAGCGATATTCCGAGTAACTCAGTGGATTTTAGGTATGCAACACTCGAAGGTTCCGAATTGTATGCCTCAATCGGTTCTATCTCACCTGGAGCTACTAATCCCGTGAATATGCTATTTTTTAGCGGATCGAAAGCGATCCGCAAAGACGTGGTTTTATCCAACGGGGTGTTGCATGTGCTGGATAAGGTTATGAAACCACAATTTGAAAAAAATATTCAGGATTGGCTCAGTGACAAGAAAGACTATACCGTTTTTGTGGCTGGACTGAAGAAATTTGGTCTGTGGGATCAGTTTGCTGGAAAAGGCCCTTTTACGGTATTTGCACCAACAAATGAGGCCCTAGAAAAGAGAGGGATTACGATGGAATTTTTGGATAGTGCTGTTCCACAGAATTACGTCCCTGAGGTATTGTTTGGTGCCTACATCATGTACGATAAACATTTTTTTATATCGGATTCACAGGTTTTTACGATCATTAATTCGAACGGTAATTACAAATACCACTTGAAAGATAAAGTACATTATATGGAATATTTTGCCAATGAAGTCTATCCGACTTGGAAATTGAGTTATAATATGAGACTCCGCGACAATGATACTTTCTATTCGGTTATACTCGCCGATGTAACGTATGCTGTCGGCGCTAAAATGGACTATTTGTGTAGTAATGGTCTGGTACATGATTTAGATCAAGGGCTGGTAAGCCCAGATCAAGCGATAAAAAAAGGAAAAGATGAAAAATAAATCAATAAATGCCGTTTGGTATATACTGTTGTTATGTACTACTGCTGTGTTTGTACTGCTATCTTGCCAAAAAACTGAGTTCATGCCGGAGCTTGTGGGGGAGGAAGTTCCCTATAAAAACGAAGCTTCACAGGATGTTACGCAACTATTGACAACGCATAACGAAGCAAAAGTTTTTTTAGCAGCATGGCAGAAAAGTAACATTGTAGCACTGAGTAAGGCTGCTGGAGTCAATACAAAAGTGACCGTATTGGCGCCAACCGATAATGCGTTAAAGCAAGTTGGAATAACACTAGAGACTATTCAAAAAATGACTACTGAGGAAGCTGCCGATTTCGTTCAATTTTACAGTTTTTTAGGAGATCTTAACCAAATTAAACTTGGTAAATATAGTCTCATGGTTCGATCGATGTTAAAAAATCAAAATTATCGAGTACCTTTTTATGATAATACCGAGCCAGTCGGCAGACGTTACGACATCTATGCTTATCGTCATTATCTCGCTGTGAAAGATGGCGATTTGCTAGTCAATGGTAAGTCTAAAGGAAAATTAGCTTATGAGCCCGCGACAAATGGCGGTATCTATATGTTGGAAAAAGTGATCGAAAAGCCTACTATGACCATATTGGAGGCGCTAATAGCCGACGGAAGGTTTACTTTTTTTGTGGAATCCCAACGTTTATCCGAGGAAATGTTTTATGAAAAAATGTTGGATGATATTGAGCCTCTATGGGGATATCGTATGAGTAAAGAGGAGTTTTTGAGCTATTATCCAGAGGCCAGAGTTTCCTATCAACGAGGATGGGATATCGATAGGGATCCATTTTACAATGAGTTACCTAATCTCAACCTGACAGCCACATTTGCACCAACAGATGATGCCTTTCGAAAAGCAGGGTTTAATAGCGTGGCCGATATTCTAGCTTTTAATGCTAAACGGGGAGACGTAAGATACGACGACTTGTATTTTGAACCACGTGGATCATATCCGACAGATACTTTATTCAGTTTTCATCGCAATTGGGGCAGAGTGTTTGCAACTGAGGATCCTGCTTATGGCATAGCGATGTCCAATAATACAGTCTTTTATAGTAATGATCTGGATCCTGCCTTGTTAAACGATTACTATGTGAATATAGGGGGGAGTAGTCAGGTTCAATACGCTTATAAGATGCCTTTAGCTTTTTCTAAAAATGGAAACCAGATCCAAATGAAAATCAAAGAAACCGAGCAAGCACCGATCAATATTATTGAGACAGATATAAATACGGTTAATGGACCGATCCACGTTGTTGATAACCTACTGCTTCCAAAAGGATTTAAACTTAAATAAAAGATGAGACGACATAATTTTAGTTATAGCAAGTGTAGCCTATTTTTGCTGACGATCAATCTATTATTTGCTTGTAAAAAGGAAGAAAACACGACGAATTTTGACAATAATAAGGTCAACTTGGTCGTTGCCGATAATTTTAATTTATCGGTATTTAATGCTGCATTGCGCGTCAGTAATATGGATAAAGAGCTGCAAAAGGGCGAAGGTCCCTATACTTTGCTTGTTCCATCCGACAATGCCTTTGGAAAGGCGGGTTATCCAACTGTGGTGAGCATGCTGTCTGAACGCGCAGCAATAGTTTCTAATATCGCTAATTATCACATACTGGATGGAAAATATGAGCTCAATAAGCTTCCTTTTCTGTTTAATCAAGAATTGAAAACACGTCGCGGTAAGGTCTATGCCACACACTGGGTCAAAGGCGCCGATACAGTACTGACACTGAATGGAGCACGTATATTGACACAAAATTTGCCTGCATCTAATGGACTGATTCAAGTGCTCGACCGCGTTATGACTCCCTATGTACATGATAAGATTGTCGATGCTATCAACGCAGATGCGAGTATCAGCATATTTGCTCGTGCTATAAAAAGGACCGGCATTTTATCCGAAAAAACAAATCAGGGAGCCTATACGGTTTTTGCACCGAATAATGCTGCTATGAATCTGCTGGGATTTCAATCCGTGCAGGATGTGGAGCTGGCCAATTTAGATGATCTGAAAAAAATAGTCCGCTATCATATTCTCCATGACCGTCGTTTTGTGTACGACTATATCTTGAGTACGGGTAATACAAATATGTCTAAGCAAACCATGCTAGATGGTAACAGTGTTGACATTAAGTTGGTTCCAAATACCAGTTCTCCGGGCTCTTTCAGCGGCATAACACTTCGGGGTTTGGGGAATACAAATGATGTCTTATTACAGAAACAGGATATCCTTACCGGAGATGGGGTACTACATATTGTTGATCAGGGGCTCCGGCTAACACAGTAATAAGAAGATTTATCTAACGAATTAATGAAACATAGCAATGAATAGATATCAAAATGACAGTATATGCATAGGAAGGCCAACCATGACTTTCTACCCTATAATGTCAATACTAAAGCTAATTTTACTCTTTTTGTTTCTTTTGCAAGCGCTCAATTCTTTTGCGCAGGAAACTTCGGGTACAATTAACGGAAAGGTGCAAAGTAGCAGTGGAACTCTTGTGGAGAAGGCGACCGTTACTGTGATACACACACCAACAGGGACCCGTTATGTGCAATCGACTGATAAAGATGGACGTTTTACTTTAAATAATATTCGTATTGGCGGTCCATATACAGTTGATGTAAGTAGCATTGGATTACAAACAGAACGTAAAGAAAATATATTTGTGCGTTTGGGAGAAACCTTGCAGACGGATTTTATTATGCAACAGCGTAATGAAACACTTAGTGAGGTCGTTGTGACTGGCCGGAAAGGTGATACAAGGGCTGGGACAGTAGGGACAGGAAATCATTTCAGTGGCGCGCAAGTAAGGAATATGCCTACAGTCAACCGTTCGATTACCGATGTAACTCGGCTTACACCGCAAGGAAGTCGCGATAATAGTTTCGGTGGTACAAACTTTAGGTATAATAATGTCACGATAGACGGTGCCATCAATAATGATGCAATAGGTTTTAGCCCCTCTCTTGGCGGACAAACCGGGACCTCAGGAATGGCGGGGAGCAGTACAAGAACAAACCCCATATCAATAGACGCCATTCAGGATATGCAAATATATTTGGCTCCCTACGATGTCAAGATCGGAAATTTTACAGGCGGTTCGGTCAATGCTGTCACGCGAAGTGGTACAAACCAAGTTGAAGGATCGGTTTACGCCTATGGACGGAATGCCGCGTTAACGGGTAAGGACCGGGTGGGAACTTTGGGGAAAATGAATAAAGATTTTTATGATTATCAAACAGGTTTCCGAATAGGGTTTCCTTTAATAAAAGATAAATTATTCTTTTTCAGTAATGAGGAGTTTACCAGGCGCCAAGATCCTACGCAGTTGCGTGTTGGGACTATCGAAACAGCTCATATTTTGGAGCAGCGCGATGTAGAAGCAATAGCCGAAGCCGCTCGTTCACGCTATGGTGATATTTTTAATATTGGAACCGCAGGTAATTATACAAATTGGTCCCGGTCAACCAAGTTTTTCAATCGTTTAGACTGGAATATAAATGCCAAACATCAGTTGGCAATCCGTAACAATACAATCTTTAGTAAGGCAACTCATATGGATCGGGATCAACAGGATTTTCGGTTCAGTAGTATGGCCTTTGAACAAGAAAACAACCAAACAAGTACCGTTGCAGAATTGAAAAGTAGATTCAGTAATAATCTTTCTTCCAATATTGTGTTGGGATATACACAGGTAAATGATCGACGTGACCCTTTAAGTGATCCCTCCTTACCTCAAGTACAGATACAAGGGCGTACACCGGGCACAACAATTTATCTTGGAACTGATCGTGAAGCTAGTATATTTAACATGCGACAAGGTACCTGGGAGATTACGGCCAATCTAAATTGGACAAAAGGCAGGCATAAATTGTTATTTGGAACACATAATGAGCTTTATCGCATTCGGTATGGGTTTGTTAACAGCTGGAATGGCCGGGTTGATTACAATAGTATTGCAGATTTCGTCGCGAATGTTCCGTATCGCGTAAGAGGAAGTTACAACTATAAGGATAATTCACACTCTTACATTTTGGATCATCCCGCGGCTAACTTCTCCGTTGATATGTATAGTCTCTACATTCAGGATGAAATCCGTATAAATGATCGTTTTCAAATCATACCTGGATTCCGTGCGGATTTGGCAGCTTTGCCAACAATGCCGACACGAAGTGATAAAGTCAATGACATGTGGTCTGACCCCACTTTTGGTACAACCTACACCTATACACCGCCGAATCGGTTAAGAAATGAGTTTCTAAATAGGATACAGTTGTCTCCGAGAATTGGCTTTCGATGGGAGGCAATGGACAATAAACAACTGACTGTCCGGGGTGGTGCCGGTTTGTTTACAGGGCGTATACCATTTGCTTGGCTGGCTTATGCATACTATAATACGGGGAACAGTTACGGCGCTTTCGATCAAAAAGCAGATCAGAAACCATTTGCACCTGGGTCTGACCCTATAAAGCCAAGTCCGAATGGAATAGGTGAGTTTATAGCGCAGAATGGCGCTGTCATTAATGATCCAAGTACCGGAAAAACGCAGGTTGATCTGGTCGATAACAATTTTGTACTGCCGCAGGTGCTGCGGTCCAGCTTGGGTATAGATTACAAGGTTGAAAGCTGGAAATTTACGGTTGAAGGTATTTATACAAAGAATATTAAAGATGTTCTATTTCAGCAGCTGAACAACAAGGATAACCCATTATGGTATGGATATGACGTCAACAAACAACAACCTGTTTATAGCGGTACTGTGGATAATCGTTTCTCGAATGTATATCTTCTGAGTAATACCAATCAAGGCTACCGCTACAGTATAACAGGGACCATTGGAAAAACGATCAAAGAAAAAATGAATGCTACACTGAGTTATACCTATGGAGAATCGAAGGATTTAAGTAATGGCGTACGTAATTCTATGGAAAGTAACTGGCAACTAAATCAGTCACTTATTCCTAATAATCCAAAGTTAGCTTACAGTAATTTCGATATCCGTCACCGTATCGTTTCGAGTATAAATTACGAACAAATTTGGCGTAATGTAGGACGTACGAATTTTACCTTGTATATCAGTGCGCAATCTGGAAGTCCATTTACCTATGGTATCGTCAATAATAGCATACAAGGTTTGCCGCAACAAGTAAGTTTGGTTTATATTCCAAGACAGACGGAAACAATTCATTACTTTAAAGATCTTGCAAATGGTCTTTCTGCTCAGCAGCAAGCAGATGCTTTTAATCGGTTCATTGATGGTAATGATTATCTAAGCTCTCGTAGAGGAGATTTTACAGAGCGTAATATGGGACGTACGCCATGGAATGTACAGGCAGATCTACGAATTGCACATGATCTCTTTCTTCAGAAGTCAAAGAAACGATTTATAACATTTTCGGTGGATGTTATGAACTTGACTAATCTAATCTCCAAGAAATGGGGTATTCAATATTTTTCGCCCAATACATTTAATTCGACGAGTAGTGTGGGACTTACCCCATCATTATTTCCGCCGAGGCAAAATGCTGATAGCTGGCCCGTATTTACCTTTAGTGATCCTGGGCAGCCTTATAGCATCGATTATTTTAACTCAAGAGCACAAATACAATGTGGGGTTCGATATACATTCTAATTTGGTCATTTGGCAAAAACCTAAAAGGATAGCGGATATATAGTTATAAGAATTTATTCCAATGAAAAATACAATTAATCTAGTCATCATATCTATATGGATGGCTATTGCGACGATCAGTTGCAGTAAAAAGGAAGAATTGGTCGATAAAATTCCGGTTAAAGTGGATAGTTATTACCCTAATTCTGGTAAAGCTGGCACACTAGTTACGATTGAAGGACAGGGCTTCAGCGGGGCAAATACAGAATTTTCTGCAACAGTTGCAGGGGGGGCAGCAGAGGTCATTAGCGCTACTTCAACATCGGTTGTTTTACGTGTGCCAAAAGGTGACAAAAGTGGCGGAATTGTCTTGAAGTATGGAAGTAATAGTTTTGATGTCGGTACGTATACCTATCAAGATCTTTCAGTCTCAAAAATTTTTCCGACAAATGGTACAGGCGGCACCCAGCTACGGATTGATGGGGAGGGGTTTGGTAGTACAGATAAACCTGCAGAAGTCTATGTTAATGGCAAAAAAGCTTTAGTTGTGAGTGTTACAGATAAATTAATCGTTGCAGAAATTCCAGAAGATGCGGGGTATGGTACTGTAGAAGTTCGTGTGGATGGTAAAAAGTCTCAAGGACAGAATTTTACTTATCAGGTCGTCCGCAGTATTAAACCATTAACAGGTGGGGCGGGAACCAAAGTTACCCTAATGGGTGAAGGCTTCGAAAAAGTCAGTTCGGGGAATATCGTTGATTTCAATGGAAAGATCGCGGTCGTATTGGAGTCTAGTCCTGAAAAAATTGTGGTAGTGGCTCCAGCTGGTGTCAGTACCGGACCTCTATCCGTGAATATCAATGAACAGAAGATTTCGGGTCCGAAATTTACGGTTGTAGGCAAGCCTGAAATCGGCGCTGTCTCTCCTTTGAGTGGCCCTAAAGGGGCTGAAATGACAATAAGCGGGCTATTATTTAGTAAAGAACTTGACGAAAATCAGGTTTTTATAAATGGGAAGCAAGTTGCTATTTCTTCAAGTAGTGAAAATCAGCTGAAGTTGATCATTCCTGGCGGAACTGGATCTGGAAAGGTAAGGGTTGTAGTCAACGATCAATCCGTGGAAGGACCACAGTTTAAAGATCAGACGCTTGGTATTCGTTCTATAAGTCCGGACAATGGTTTGGCGGGAACAAGTGTAACGTTATTGGGCACTGGATTTAGTACAAATGCTGCCGAAAATAGGGTTTATTTCAACGGTGTTTCGGCCCCTGTGACAAGTGCTAGTGAGAATAAGTTGGTTATAGAGGCACCACAGGGTGTTGCAACAGGCGAGGTGAAGGTAATCGTTGGCGGTCAGGATGCTTTAGCACCGCAACCGTTCCGTCGCGCAGGTGTAATGACATTCGTAGGGGGGCCAGGAAGTACAGTATTCGGCAATAACCTAGCTGGAATGGCGATAGATGCGCAGGGAAATTTATATGTCGCAGATCCAGAGAATAAACAAGTTAAAAAGGTATCTCCGACTGGAAGTGTATCTATTTTGCAGGTAGATGGTGCCAATGCTGTATTCGACTATCCTACAGGAATAGTTGTTGACACGCAAAATAATATTTATGTCAGCGATCAGCGATCAAATCAGATTTTTAAAATTACAGCTGCGGGCAAACGCACTATACACGCAAAAGGATTTTCTCCGGGTGCAATGTGTTTAGATCTGTCAGGGAATTTATATGTGGCAGTAGCTGGTTTTGCGCAGGGAATAAACAAAGTCAACCTGGCTGGAGGTTATACTAAGGTACCTGGACCTAGTTGGGTAATGGCAAAGCCCTTTGTAGATAGTCAAGGAGTTTTGTATTATTCGGATCAGAATACGAGCAGCAATAACGGGATTGAAATTGTAAGACCGGGTGTTACACGTGGGGAACGTTGGGTAGGAGGTTCGGATGCAGGTTATCAAGATGGGATTGGAACGAACACATATTTCAACGGAATAGGCGGTATCACAGCAGGATTAAATAACAGATTGATTGTTGCTGATAACTACAACTATGCTATTCGGGAGGTCAATATGTCAACACGGGAAGTGACTACTTTGATAAAGGGAACGAATGGATATGTGGATGGAACTTTGTCTACAGCGCGGTTTGGTCTGATAAAAGACATAGTCGTAGATAAAGATGGTAATATCTATCTTCTGGATGTTGGTAATAAAGCTATTCGGAAACTGTTTCTGAAATAATAACTATACAAATCCCCGATGCAACCGTATTGTTTTTTAGGAGACCCTCTCTTTGAAAATAATGCAGAGTATATGTCGGGGATTTAGCTATTCTAGCAAATTGACAATGATTAAAGTGTATTATTCGCAAGTAAAAAGTCTCCGTAGAAATCGGGGATATTGCTGTCGTAAATTGCATTTGCGACAGCTGTTATTGGGTAGTTTACTTTAATGATCTCGGCATTAATTTCTTTTTCAGATAAGGTTATTATTGTGTAAGTTGCTTTTCTGTCTTTTTCTTTACTACGTCCGACGGAACCACAATTGATAAACAAGACATCTCCATCCTGTTGAATATAAGAATGGTGTGTATGTCCCATCACCAGAATATCAATCGCTTTTTGCTTTAATTGAGTTGATAGAGCGCATTTTTGGGTTGATTCATTGATGTATTCGTCATTGCTTTGGAGACTGGCATGGACAAGAAGTATTTTCCTAAAACTCGTTCCAAGTTTGAAGGTTAGTTCAATGGTGTAGGGTAATGTTGCTAGCCATTTTTTATGAGGGGCCGATATCTCCTTCTTACTTAGCTTGATGGCGATTTCTCGATTTGAAGTCTCTATTACATCATGGTGTGGTAAAGGGATAATGGCTTCGTCAAAAGCAATTCTTTGGTCATGGTTTCCCAGTAGACGTGGAATGTTTTTTTCTTGTATTCTGTCAATGACTTCATTGCCCCAGGGAGCGAAATCAACAAGATCACCTAAGCAGTAAATTTGTGTTAATCCTTTATTTTTGATATCTGTTAATACCGCATCCAATGCAATTAAATTGGCATGAATGTCACTTATTATGGCAAGTTGTATCATATTCTTATGCTACAAACATAATCATTCGGATAGTCAGTCAACGTACACTTTAAGAGGTAAAGAAGAAAATGATAATAGCATTATAATTTTTATTCTAAAAGAGGAGGAACTGGATGGGATTGGTGAAGAAATACTGTTAAATAAGCACATATCGAATAGGCTCAGATATGTGCTTATTTAAGTGATACGTTACTAAAGATTCATCCCGCCCGATACTTCAATGCGTTGTCCGTTGATCCATCTTGCATCTTCTGTACAAAGGAAGGCCACCACTCCACCGATATCATGGGGTACACCAGCACGTCCTAAAGCTGTAACAGCTGCAATATGCGCATTTGTTTCTTTGTTATCCCGCACCTGCCCGCCACCAAAATCAGTCTCGATTGCGCCAGGAGCAACGACATTTGCTGCAATACCTCGAGGACCGAGTTCTTTGGCAAGATACCTCGTGAGTACCTCGATTGCCCCTTTCATCGAGCCATAGGCAGATGATCCCGGAAATGCAAAACGGGCGAGGCCAGAGGAAATATTGATAATACGTCCGCCATCATTCAAATAGGGAAGAGCTTTCTGCGTGAGAAAAAATACCCCTTTATAATGGATATTATAAACTGTATCAAATTGTTCTTCTGTGGTTTCTATAAAGGGTGCATATAAGGCAGTGCCCGCATTATTGATCAAAAAATCAAAATTAGACTTTCCCGTTTGTTGTAGCAAATGTTGCGTAACCCGTTCAATAAAGCCATTAAAGGACTGCACATTTCCTGCATCCAATTGGAATGCAGCTGCATGTTGCCCTAAAGATTGTATCGTAGCAACCACATGATCCGCTTCCTCCTGATTGCTATTGTAGGTTAAAATGATATCGATTCCTTTTTTTGCAAGGCTAACAGCCATGTTTCTACCTAAACCACGGCTTCCGCCTGTTACCAATGCTATTTTGTTTGTAGCCATTTTAATTTGTTTTAAAGATTCAATAGCACAAAGATCCGCCGAAAAGTTGAGCCTTTCCTTGCGAAATGCAAATGGATGTTTGCGAAATTCAAATTATAACGTTTGGGAACGAAAAATGTTTGGGGCAAAGCTGGTTTGCTTTTTGAAAAAATTGGAAAAATGGGCGATCTCCTCAAAGCCAAGTGAATAAGCAATCTCAGATATATTCCAATCGGTTTGTCGCAGTAAAATTTTTGCTTCCTGTGTGACTCTGGCTGCGATGACATGGCTGGTTGTTTTTCCAGTATTTTCCTTTAAAATTTTATTCAGGTGGTTGACATGTATGGCCAGTCGTTCCGCAAAATCATTAGCTGTTCGTAGTTGTAGGCGTTGCATCGGAGATTCAAGTGGAAATTGTCTTTCTAGCAATTCTACAAATAATGAAGTAATCCTATTGGAGGCGTTGTGTGTAGGATTTGTTATACTTTTGGGTTGCAGCTTTTGGCCATAATGGACGATTTCAAGCACATAATTTCGCAACAGATCGTATTTAAAAACGTAATCTGAAGATAGCTCTTTATTCATTTTTAGGAAGATTCCCTCTATTTCAATGCGTTGTTCTTCTGATAGTTGGAAAATCGGAAGGCCGCCTGGTTGAAAGATCGGCAAATCATCTATGATCACACCACTTTTATTCCTTGCCAGAAATTCATCGGTGAAAACGCAAAAATAACCTTTTTGATGCTCATCTTTCGGTATCCAATGGTAAGGAACCTTAGGAGTAGCAAATACAAGTGCCGATTCATCGATTTCGATTACTTTGTCGGCATATTCGGCTGTGTTTTTTCCTGTGATTAAACTGATTTTATAATACGTTCGCTTATTGTAGGGCATGATCGGTTTATCTTTCAACTTAGCGGCAAGTTCCTCATAACTGAACACATTAAAATGACCAATCTCTCTTGCGATCTCTTTTGGGATACTCGCATTGATCTCCCGATAAAATTGTTCGATGGAAGTTGTTTTCATTTAAGCCCTATTTGCAATAATCAAATGTAGTGCTTTTAGATTACATTCGGTAACAATGTACTTTTTTTGAGATTTTGCAATTCTCATTTTAATGTAAATTGCAAAATTATATTTTGCACAACATAAATCCTTGCCATACATTTGTACAAACAAAACAAATTAAAATATGAAAACGTTATATAACATCGGTGCGACCGCCAAGGGAGGACGAAATGGTCAGGTAAAAAGCGAAAATGGTGTATTGGATTTAGCTGTTCGTATGCCAAAAGGTCTAGGAGGGGCCAATGATGATTATGCCAATCCAGAGATGCTTTTTGCGGCTGGTTATGCGGCATGTTTTGATAGTGCCTTGAATTTAGTGATTAGATCAGAAAAAGTAAAAGCGGGCGAAACTTCGGTAACAGCCCATGTGAGTATCGGACAATTGGATAATGGTGGTTTTGGTTTGGCTGCAGAATTACATGCAAATATACCTGGTGTAAGCCTGGAATTAGCGCAACAATTGATTGAAAAAGCACATCAAGTTTGTCCCTACTCAAATGCAACAAGGGGTAATATGGATGTCAAATTGACGGTATCAACTAACGAATAATATATGAATTATATTGCCAACGTGCTTACAGCACTCGTACTTTTAGAACATGTATACATTGTATGGATGGAAATGTTTGCTTGGGAAACTGCAGGAAAACGTAGTTTTGGAAAGGCTCTTCCGGCAGAATTATTTAAGCCAACGAAGGGGCTTGCTGCAAATCAAGGGCTCTACAATGGCTTTCTGGTTGCAGGTTTAGCCTGGTCTTTTTTAATCAATGACCCCATCTGGAGTTACAATGTATGCCTGTTCTTTTTAGGATGTGTCCTTGTTGCCGGTGTTTTTGGCGGAATTACAGCGAGCAAAAAGATATTTTTTGTACAAGGAGTTCCTGCATTGTTGGCGTTGTTATCCGTTATTCTCTTAAAATAAAACTATAATTATATGTCATTAATAGAAGATTTACAATGGCGTCATGCTGTGAAAGCATACGACCCGACAAAAAAAGTTAGTCAGGAAAATGTAGATAAAATCGTTGAGGCTGCACGCTTTGCACCTACTTCTTCGGGTTTACAGCCATTTAAGATATTGATTGTTGAAAATCAGGCATTGAAAGAAGAACTGGCAAAAGGAGCACTAAATCCAGACTGTATGCGTGAATGTTCACATGTGCTTGTTTTCGCTGCCTGGGATCGTTATACGGAAGAACGTATTGATAAAGTTTATGATTTTACAACGGATGAGCGGGATTTGCCAAGGGGACGCTTTGGTTCTTATACGGACAAGTTGAAATCTATTTATTTGAGTGAAGCTGCCGAAAGAAATTTTGCACATACTGCAAGACAAACTTACATTGCTTTAGGTTTGGCGTTGGCTCAGGCAGCTGAACTTCGTGTCGATTCCACACCCGCCGAGGGTTTTGATAACCAAGTCGTGGATGAGGTTCTACAATTAGAAAAGCATGGACTAAAAAGCGTTTCATTGATGTATGTTGGCGTGGCGGACTCTTCGAGAGATTGGATTTCGACGATGAAGAAGGTTCGGGTTCCTAAGGAAGAGTTTGTTGTTGAATTCAAATAAACCGCAAACAACTTTTTCAATCCCTCAGAAACTCAATATATTTGCAAGATGGATGATTTATTAAAATTAGACAAACAACTCTGTTTTTCCGTGTATGTGCTACATAGAGAAATTATGCAGCAATATCGAACTATTCTTGAAGAGATTGACTTGACCTATCCACAGTATATCACGATGATGGCTTTATGGGAGAATGATGAGCAGACAGTAAATCAATTGGGGGCTAAGTTATTTCTAGATAATGGAACGCTTACACCACTATTGAAGCGCTTGGAGGCTAAAGTTTTGCTTACACGAACACGAAGCAAAGAAGATGAACGCGTCGTGAAGATACAGCTTACAGCACAAGGATTGCAATTGAAGGAAAAGGCGAGCTGTATTCCCATGCAGATTTTTGAAGCCCTTAAGCTCGACTATACTGATATGGTTCAGCTTAAAGCTTTGGCAGAAAAAATCGTGAATAATGTTGGGAATAGCTAGTTTTTATACGATATGAAATCAAAAAAGGATTAAATACACCTGCCTGTATTTAATCCTTTTTTTTGTGCTATGGATTGTCTTGAGCGATACATGTTCGCGTTCCTTTTATTATACATCATATTAGCATATTTCGGATTTTTTCATAGGACTGTAATGTGGAGATTCGTGGTATGGAAAATATCATTCAAAAGATAGAAGATCTAAATTGGCCTTTGATTACCGAAGAGATGCATAAACATGGTTATGTGGTTATACCAAACCTGTTGACAGCTTTACAATGCGATCTATTAAAAAAAGGGTATAGCGATTCGACGCTCTACCGTAAAACTGTCGTTATGGAAAGGCATCGATTCGGATTAGGGGAGTATAAATATTTTGACTACCCACTACCTGAGTTGATTCAAACGATTCGATCTCAACTTTATCCCTATCTTGCCGTCATTGCTAATACCTGGTTTCGTGCGCTGAAAATCGATATATCATTTTCATTGAAACATGAAGACCTTTTGACGGATTGCCGTTTGAAAGGACAAGAAAAAGCAACAGTATTGATTTTGAAATATGGTCAAGGAGGTTTCAATACGCTACATCAAGACTTGTATGGAGCGGTTTACTTTCCGATGCAGGTGATTTTGATGTTAAATGAGCCAGGAGTCGATTTTATGGGCGGAGAATTTGTATTAACACAACAAGTTCCGAGGGCTCAATCAAAGGCAATTGTTTTGAAACCTAAAAAAGGTGATCTCGTTTTATTCGCAACAAATTTTAGGCCTGAGAAAGGACGAATGGGATATTTTAGGGTTAATATGAAACATGGAGTGAGTGAAGTCACGGCCGGTGAACGCCATGCGTTGGGTATTATTTTTCATGATGCCGAGAAATAAATCCCACACAATGGAATGGCATAAAAATATAACAGATGCTTCATTGCGCGCCAAGATTCGAGCGGGAGAAATTCAATTTGGTGGCAATGAAAAGCTAAAAATTTATGGATTGCTTTGCTGTATTTCGGGAAAACGGATGAAGCGGGAGAACAGGGTCTTTTTTTCCACTGAGCAAGAAGCGCTAAAACATCATTATCGCCCTTGTGGGCACTGCTTAAAAGCGAACTACGTTGAATGGAAGGAAGAAAATAAAAGATTTGATAAAGTGTAGTTCGCATTAAGTTTGATTATATAGAGAATCTAAGTAAATCAAATTTGGAAAAAGAATCTTATGTCAAATTCCTTGTATATTGTTGAATTTTGTGTTTATCTTGAGACGGGATTAATTATCGTAGATCAAAAGAAAAATGCGTTTATATTCGATTGCTGTTTATTTTATTTTTTCGACTCTGCTGTTGATAAGCTGTGAAGAGGGGAGGCGAGATCCTAAAGTATTGAGTTATATGGCTCATACTGAACGTGACAGTGCCCGTTTGGATCTTAATCTTTTTGAGAGCCGTTTTCATGGTAAATTGTTCTTTTATAGACCTGGAGGTGAGGTTGATTCGGGAGACATTCGCGGCAATATCCAAAAAGACACTTTACTTGGGGACTATTATTATACGCCATTTGGCTGGGGACAGAAAAAAAGAAGACCCTTTGCTTTATTAAAAAAAGGGTCTTTGTATATTTTAGGTACAGGAACGGAGCAAGTGTATATGGGAATTCCACATTATATACCTTCAACCATCAATTTCCAAGACCCAAAGTTTATCTTTGAGAAAGTTAATCACTAGCCTCTTATCATCTAAATTAGGCGTCTACAGTATATTTTTTAATCGAATATATTGTAGTAGCATAATGGTTTTTCCATCTTTGATTTCACCTGTATCAATCATATGTAGTGCTTCTTCGATATTGATTTCTAGAATTTCAATATGCTCTTCCTCTTCTTCTAAACCACCGCCATCGCCAACTTTCATGTTATTGGTGTATTCTGCTATAAAAAAATGTAGAATTTCAGTTACAGAACCTGGAGACATATAAGCTTCAAAGATCTTTTTTGCTTCCTTGATCTGATAGCCTGTTTCTTCTTCTGTTTCCCTCCGTATACAGTCGTGGGGAGAATCTTGATCAAGTAGACCTGCACAAGCTTCGATAAGCATGCCTGACTCATTCCCGTTGATGTAAGTTGGTATTCGAAATTGCCTTGTTAATATGACTGTTTGAGCACTGGTATTATAGAGTAAAATGACGGCTCCATTGCCACGATCATAAGCTTCTCGACTTTGTTGCTGTACCGTCCCATCGGGTTTGCTGTATTGATAAGTCACTTTTTTTAACGTGTACCAGTTGTCTGATAGAATTTCAGTTTTTACAATTTTAATATCTTTTATTGCCATTTTTAGCGCGTTAAAGTCAAAAGATAAAAATAAGAATTGCAATCCAAACTAAGCAGGAAAAACTAAGAGAAGCTTTGATGAATTTATACGAAGTATTGGTGAATCTCAGTCCGTTCTAAATTGTTTTGGATTCAGACCTGTGTGTTGTTTGAAGAAATTAGAGAAGTAAGGAGAGTCGACGAAACCAAGTTTGAACGAAATTTCTTTGATAGATAGATCGGTTGCTTTTAACAATCGTTTTGCTTCCAAGATAGTTCGTTGTTGAATAAGCTGGCTCGGAGATACTTCGAGCTTTTGACGGCAGATTTTAGTAAGGTGCGGAGTTGATATATTAAGTTGTTTCGCATAGAAAGATACCGACTTCTCATGCTGAAAATGGATGTCAATTAACTCTTGCAACTTTAAAAGACGTGGATTGGAGTCATTATTTTGTTCATTTTGTACTATTTTCTGTACCTCTTTGCTTATTATAGATGCGACGACAGCTGTGCGAGAGTAGATAATTGCAGGAACGCAATTGTGATCCTCAAGTTCTTTTCTTATTGCATTAAATTCATAATAAAGCAGAGCAAATGTTTCGCTAGAGAGTGAGATAACAGGAGTACGTTGATAGTAAGCAAATGAAAAATGGAAATTGGGCGAAAATTTCTCGAAGTGTTCCCTATCGACCATCAATTGGAAACCAGTTGTATTGGCCCCTAATTTCCAACTATGAACTTGCTTTGGAAACAGGATATGGATTTGATGACGATCAATATGGTAATCTTTAAAATCAATCGTATGAACACCTTCTGCTTGGTCAAAAAGTACCAATAAAAAAAAATGATGCTGGTGTGGACGCGCTATATGATGTTCACCACGTAATTCCGAGTATAAATATCCTTGATTACCTGCAAGCTGGTCTTTTCTAAATTCTTGAATATCTATTGTTGGAAATAACTCCATCGAAATGACTTTGAACCTAAATATAACTATTTTATTTTAAACCATCTTCCAATACCTGTTTGCTGATGGTGAATTCACGATAGCCAAAGGCTCCGGATTTATAACCAATTACGGCGCCAAATTCAATGCTTTTTAAGGAAGATGTCTTTGGGAATACAGAAGAGCGGTATACATTGGCCGCAGCTAAAGGTTTTTCGAATACACGAAAGTGTATACCATCCTTTGAATAGGCGAGATAATTCATATCTGAGGTAAATCGGTCGACGTTTCCAATTGCCAGACATAAAAAATAATATCCATCAATATAGGAACCTTGCAGATGCCAAGTCGAATACCCCTTGCTGAATTCTAGCCAAGGTTTGTTCATAAATTCAACTTTCTTACTGTCGCGATATGCTGTAAAATCTAATCCATTTGTAGAAATACGCGATAGGATATTGGTCATAATTGGTGCTTTGTAGCTAGGCATGAAATCCACTTCGTAACTGGTCGTTAAATTTGTCGAATTTCTCACAAATGTTGGTGAAGGGATATGGTTATCTTGGAAAGATGTAGGTTCATTACTATTATACACGAGTTCCAGCGGTGTCCAGTCAATCCCATTTTTTGATGTTTGTCTTACAATAACACGTTCAGCTTCTTCATTTAATTTTTTATCGTTGTTTGCGCTTTTGGCGCCCCATTTTTTTAAAATTTTGCTTGAGAAAAAGCAGCCTCTATAATATAGTTCGAATTCCTCACCGTTGAAATTCCAGTCTACATCGGACCAATAACCTTGATTGGGGCTACCATCTTTTTGGATGAAAGAATCTTCTAGTGCCGGACGTCGTTGAATAGGATTTATTAATCCAGCCGGAGTAATCCATTCTTTTCCATCATTAGAAACTACCACAGTCGGATTTTCATAGAGAGAGGCGGTACGGTCTGACCCGATTATGCCAAAATATGGCGTAAATACCATCCAATATTTGTATCCTTTGAAACCGGCAGGGAAATATTCAACATCTGGGTGGCAATAACTCGCGCTATTGCCAGAGATATCGCGTATCCAGCCTGGGAGTTCTTCGCCGGGTTGGTTTGCATTGGCAATTGTATTAATTTTTATTGAACCTAGGTCGCTTGTGAAACCTGTAGGGATGGGTAATTTATCTTTTTCAATGACTTCGGGATCAGGTGGTACAATTCCTGGATGAATATCTCTTTTACAACCAATAAATAACAAAAATCCCAAAAAGAAATAGGCAATTCTCTTAAATGACATATAGATCAATAAAAATAAAATATGAATGATAATCCCTTACGGTTTTACTTTTCCTGTTAATCTTAGCTAAATGATAGCAAAAATGATTTATTTTTTTTATTTCTCAAAATCAATTTAATAAAATACTTTATATGTTGTAAATATTTGGTTTTCTGATTTATAAGTGTCTTTTTGACTTGTGTCGATGGAGGCTGTTCCCGGCTTTATCCCCCTGTTTGATCCATCAGTTGGTAAAGGCCTGATTGCGTAGTTTCACTGACTTTGGTCGCCAATCATTTTCAGCATGAAATAACGGTTGCGTAAGGATGTCTCATTATTTGGGGCTCGTTAGATGAAATAAACTAGTGGATAATGTGCCTAATTAGCTTGCTGTTCAGATTTTGGACGATTCACCAAGCTTTCAATGCTTAATGTAAATTTATTTTGTTTGGCAACGCGAAATTCTTTTTCAATTAATGAAATGATAACAAGCTAGAAATCTATAAATTGCTTTGAGGTTCAACTTAATATTTTGCTGGATAACCTATATTTTTTTTTGATGTTGGCGAGGACGTTCTTGTAGTATTTCGTTTTATCGGTTTCGTCAATAACAACAATTTCAACATCGTTTGCTTGAAGTAATTGCATTTTATCTTTGGAGAGTGCGTACCATTTTTTTGTTGTATAATAGAAAAGTTTATTTTTAATAAAGGTACTTCGTCTATAAAACTTATTTCTGGCGCGGTAGGTTAGCAACCACCAAAGGTCTATTTCTACAAAATCAAGCGATAGACCTAGGATATGGATATCCTGCGTGAAAAATAAGTCAATCCAGGATTGGAGTTTAGTATCTTTTTTTCGACTTAATCTTTTAATTAATGCAGCCTTGTAGACTGTTTGCGAATTATAATTTGTCCCATTAACGACATAATCCCTCATTTTTTGCAATTGACCACAGTAATGTTCATAACCGAGGTTAATGGAAGAGGGATTTAGGCAGTCGCCGTGGATGTGCCAATAGTTCGTGTTGCCGATTTGGTGTTTACGAAATACACTGTAGGTTGTTTCACGGATAAGGCCAGCATTTGCTGTTGCGGTTTCTCCTTCTAAACTGAATTCATAGTTAGTTGTGATGATATTTTCGATCGAGAGATCCCGAATTAATTGGTGGATTTCATTTTGATTGATTTGAGAGACACAATCCGATATATAGCTTTTAAGTTCTCTTTCATTAATATGCTTTTCTCGAATTGCGTTAAGGAATATTTCCTCATACAACATAGGGAACGGTTTTTGTCCATTTTCCAATGAGCTAACTTTATACTTTTCTTTGATGTTGTGTAGCAAATCACTCCAGCTTATCCCTGGTGAAATATTATTAATGTCGTTCCCGACTAATAAAGCAAACTTGTTCATTGTATTGTAAATCAAGATTTACGTCTGTAAAGTTAAATGAAGATGTCAATCGATCGCATCTTTTGATATAACATTTAATCGATTGAATTTAGATTTCTTCCATACGAATTTAATAAAAAATCGAAGGATTTTGTACATGACCACAGCGACGAAAGCGTTCTTAATCTCATTATATACCGCATGGAAACAATGTGATGTAAATTGAAACTTCTGTAAAAAATGGCTACGTCATTGCGATGGACGGATCAGTCAAATATGTTGGTTTTATTCGTCAAAAAAGGCTAGGCGAACCAACTTCCTAGCCTTCACGGTATAACTCATCCTATGCTATAACAAACAAATAACAAAGGAATAGAGGAAATGTTTGATTCTCTTCAAGGATGGTCTGTTGTGATATGGCTTGACAATGATATCACGGTCTTGGCAACATATTCCCATAAATTATAGTAGTATTTTGTTGTGTTATTCTCGCTTTTAAGAGTGCTATGAAGAGCAAGTCCTGTTAAGCTCGCTTTTGGTGTATACATACATCGATGAAAATTTTGCACAATATTCGGTATCTGTAACCTACCGCTTACATCCAGCTAATAGTGCGCTTCACTGCGCAGGATCACGCTTAACTTTGTATAAAATAGAAGCTAAATAACTCGTAATAAAGTGTGTTTCCCTTCTCTCAATACAAGTTTTTTAGTGTAAGACAGATTAATTCATAAAAAAATCGTGATATGGAAATTAAAGAAAACAAACTTATCGGTGTTTCTTATAGAGAAACACCAAACAAAGGTGGGATTATTAAACCCGTTTATATTATTATGCATTACGACGGTGCGTCCAATGCTACAAGTGCAATTGATTGGATGACCGATTCCCGGAGCAAGGTTTCCGCTCATCTTCATATTAGTCGTGATGGTATCATAACGCAATTGGCGCTTTTTAATACAAAATGTTGGCATGCAGGCCTTAGTACTTGGGCCGGTCAAAAAGATTTGAATAACTGTAGCATTGGAATCGAATTGCAAAATAAAGGGATGGAGAGTTACACTGAAAAGCAGATCAATGCGGCAATAGCAGTATGTAAAGCAATTATCCGTACTTATCCGATTCGAGAGATTTTAGGGCATTCGGATATTGCACCTGGAAGAAAGGAGGATCCAGGGGTACAATTTCCCTGGGAAAAATTTAAACCGTTAACAAAAGGAAGTTATAATGGAATTACTTGAGATTTTAGAGAAATTGATTATCCCTGTAGCGACAGCTGTAGGGGGGTATCTTGTTGGAAGGCCTAAGCAGCAAGCCGAGGTGGAGGCGACAAATGTTGAGAATGCCGGAAAGGTAATTGAAAAATGGGAAGGCTATGCCAATAGGTTAGAGAAAGATATTGAGCATTTACGGACGATCATTGAAGATCTTAATGAAGGGTTACATTTGGCAAATGACGAACGTATGTCTTGTGCTAAGACTTTAGCGGATTTGCAGGTAAAATATGATGATCTTATGAAACTTTATAATAGGCTACAGATTGAATTAAAGCGCGTTAAAAATGAAAAATACACTACAGATAATCGCAATGCTGCTACTGGTTAGCAGCTGCGGTTTGTTTAAAAAGGTTGAGAAAACCAATGCATCACAAGAGTTTGGCATCAAAGAAAAAAATACAGAGTCTGCTACTATAGCACAGAAGACAGGACATATACAAGTTGTTGGATTAGCTAAAGAGGCTTTGGTAACAGATGAATATGTGATGCAAGTTGAAGGTGAGGGGATTCAGATTATGCAGGATGGCGTTGTTCAGCTACATAAGGGAAAGTCTATGCGAAAAAGGAACATTATTCTGAAAAGCTGCAGCTTGAAAGAAGGTTAAATACCAATTGGAAAGATCACAAAGCAAAAAGTAGTCAGCAAATTGAAACGAAAACGGAGCTAACTAAAGAACAATCAAAAGAGGTTGCAAAACCAGCAGTGTCAAGTCTTCTTTATTTTTTAATGGGGTGCAGTATATTGGTCGGCTTGATTATTTGGTGGATAAATAAACGTAAGTTGATCAGAATTTGGTAGTTACCCATTAAAAAGATCGTTACCATTATATTTTAGTAAAATTCAGTAAATAACACGAAATAGTCCTTGAGTATAAAATTCAAGGACTATTTTGTAGAGCTGGATACAGTTGCTGAATGAGCAGAGCTGCTGTGATTGTATAAAATAATATTAATCCCCATCGAAATGCCGGTCAATAAGGTAATAATTGGCAATCTGTTTAATCTCTTTTTTGAAATCACGATAGAGGTCAAATTGATTGCAAGCACAGATGATAGATTTCTGTAATGTGTCATTGTTTATTTTTAAGTAAGGACCAAGTTCCTTGTATATGCTACTTTTTACTTTTGTTTTCAGATTATTTAATTTTTCCGGCTGAAAGATACGTAGAACAACGGCGATAGCTTTGTAACGATGCTGTATGTCCTTGTAATTGATATATTCGCCCATAATCTGCTGAGAAGGAATGCCCACAAATTGACAATAACAGTCAATTACTTGGCTGATTTTGGAAAGATCAGATTCATAGATCTTATCGATGGATTTTAGTATCTCGGGATGATTTTCTTTTAAGAAACTCATGATGAATGAATAATATAATGTGTTCATACGTTGTGAACGATTTTTGTCGGTTACTATACTGCTTTCCTCTTTTCGTAAAATATTGCTGGTTTTTTGTAGTTGATAATAATCCACTGTGTATACAATGGGCTGTCTGAGATGTTGTGACATGAGCTGTTCCATTTTCTTTTATCTTTAAGTATGAACTGATTTTCGTCTCGCAAATTGCAAATCCTACGAATAGCTGATCTGCTTACTACCCTGCTTATCTATTCTAGGGGTCTATATTTTTTTTATTGTTTAACAAAGTTAAACAAATTTGTTAATCTTGCAAGTTTATTAAAACCTAATTTTTACTTTTTATATGAAATAGTAAACTTATTTGTTTAACTGTAATGCTTTGATAGTTAGAATTTTATTGTTTTATTTTGATTGTCTATTTGTTTAGGTTTAATAAGTTGTGTAACTTAGTGTCAGATTGTTATATATTTGTGTAACATTTGTTAAATACCCGATCGACTATGGAAACTTATCCAAATAATAACTTTGAAGTTTTACGCTTGGAGATGCGCGTTACTAACCGTGAATTCGCGTCTTTACTAGGGGTACGCGAGCAGGTGTACTCGCGTATTAAAAAAGGAGAGTATCCTATTGGACTTACGATGAAAACACGTATTCAAGCGGCTTTTCCTCATGTTCAGTATGACTGGTTGCTGTATGGAAAAGGTGAAAGAATGGAGGTAGCTCCTTTAGTGCAACCCAACACGATAGCCATGCTTAGTATTGGTAATGGTAAGTCAATAGGATATTTTTCGGAGGACGTCAAGTTTATTGACGAAAATAAGAATAATATATTTTTTGAAGTTTCCCCAGGACGATATTTGATGCAGACAAAACTTGTCACAGAGAAAGCTAAAGCCGGGTATCTTTCTGGCTTTTCTGATGCTGAATATATGGACGATTTACCGGCACATTTTATTACAGTCACTGAGTTTCATAAAGGTGCCTATCGTTCTTTTGAAGTTAGTGGTGATAGTATGACCGATGGAACAGACGCAAGTGTATTGGACGGTGATATTGTGACTGGACGTTTGATTAAAAGAGAGTTATGGCAATCAAAATTTCATACCCACAAATATCGGTATTGGGTTGTTGTACATAAATATGAAGGAGTTATTATTAAAGAAATTGCTCATCATGATGTCAATAACGGAATTCTTACCCTTCGTTCGCTAAATGCTGATAAAACAAGGTACCCAGATTTTGAGGTAAGTTTGGATGATGTTGACCAAATTTTTAATGTTGTAGATATCAGCCGTTCGCTTTAGGAATAGCCTAGCTCGGATTAATTTCGTTTTGACAGTTCATCTTTTCACACCAAAGTTAATAGGTGGACCTTTTTGCTTCAGCTATATGTGCGATAAATTAACCCAATCGCGCACTGTTAATTGAAAGTTATCCGTACCAAGTTTGTATGGTGTTGCTAAAAAATATAGAAATAAAAACTAATTATATTAGTTTTTATTTCTATATTTGGCTATAAATTGAACGTATGCGGACATGTTGTTGCGTCCTATCTTGGCGCTCCTAGTATATATTTAACGTTAAGAAGACTGATAACGTGACGAGAATATTGGTTGCTCATTATTCAGGCATGTTCGTAGCGTTCAATTGAAATAATAGGTACATGTGCGTAGGTTATCAACGCGGGGTGGAGGAATTTTCGAATAATTGAACTATCTACTAAGCTGTACCTATGGACTTGCCATTTACTAATCATCATATGTTTATTTTTAAAGCCAGGTTTCGAAATCTGGCTTTTTTATTTCTTATGCTATCAATTGTTGTTAGTTTTAATCTTTGACAAAGCTTACATCGGTTATTTTATAGGAAAAATTATCTTTTTCCCGTTCATTTACAGGTTTTTCCATCTCATTGTAGTGTACTGTTCCTGTCATCTTGAATGTTGTATGAGAATCTAGGTTGATTTTTTCTCCCTTATCGTCAAATACATAAAAGTTCTTAAGCGTATAATTTTTCTGATCTGTAGGAATTTCAAATAAAACATTGTTCTTTTCTGTCCCTACAGGTAATATAACGCTGAATGCAGTGAACTTTTCAGAACTAAACGCATGAGATTTAACTACGAAATTCATGGCCATAGTTTTTGATTTTCCTGATGAGAATGTAAAAGAAGGCGCATCAAATTCACCTGTTAACGTAATAGTTTTGTTTTGGTTGTCATAGTTTGATTCGATCGCTTTTACCGTATCGACAGAACTACCATTGCAAGATGAGAACAACCCTATGGCTGAAGATACTAATAATGATGTTGAAATTAAGTGTTTAGTTTTCATGGGGAAAAATTTCATTAATTGTAAAGACTATTTTTATTGATAGACAACTTCTGCTTATTAATGTTTTGGTAATCTATCGAAGATTTTTTGGAATCTTCGATATACCTGCCTTCATGCTGATTTACACTCACATTCAATAACATCCGTCGATTAATTTTTATAAAAGTAAGGTATTGAGGAAGAGGTTTTAGCACTTGATTTAAATTCGGGGGGAATGGATTTAAATTCGCATACATTGGACTTTTTTTCGTCTAAAAGAGGTCGGTAAATAATAGCAAGTTTTTTTCGGTGGAAATGCCAGTAAACGGGCTATATGGTATTTGATCCTAAACTATTACCTCATATTATGATCAATTTCTTGCTTTAAAAAATACCAAGTTAATAATTAAACAAGTGAGTGTAAGTAAAGAGCAGCAAGTTCGGATGTTATTCCAAAATACCCAGGGTTTTTCAAAGGCATCACGTGCAAGTCTTAAAGATTTTTCTGGAGATATAGATAGGTCGATCGAGGCCAATTGATTGTTCAAGGGGACATTTTGTGTGCCTGTGACTACAAATACACCAATGATATAGCTTAGGCATGCTACTAGTATTAGATAAAATTTTGGTGACGATAGATCAAAAAATAATATTGTAGCCATCAATAATAAAATTGGGGCGCCCAGAAAACAGCAGTAAAAAGCTGAGTTTAGTATTTCTTTATTAATATTTTGCATGGCGGTCAGATAGGCTTTATCGTTGAGTTTATGTAGCCCCAAATTGACCGAAAAGGTATACGAAAAAAATAAGCCTGATATGATAGCCGAACATATTGTTGCCAGCGCTAAAATGATGTCTTGTAATTTCATGTCTATATTTTTTTGATGTATCATGTTTTGCTGAACTCAATTGTCTAAGCGTTCTGATTTATCAAAGCATTGTTTTCTTATCGTAAATTTTTCGAAGGAGTTGAGGCTAAAAAAATACACACTTTCGTTGCACTCGACCTTAGACAATACAAAAGTTATGATAATCAGGGAGTCAATATAGAATAAAAACGACAGTAATCTATTTTTTGTTAAATGACGCTGGAGTTGTGCCTGTGAAAGTCTTAAAGACACGAATAAAATGCGATTGGTCGGAAAATCCATTTTCATAAACAATTTCCGTTATCTTTCGGAAGTCTTTGCTATTGAGCTGTTTAAAAGCGGCCTGAAATTGTACCATTTTAGCGAATTGTTTAGCGGATATTCCAGTTTCCTTGAAAAACCTTCTTTCAAAAGTTCGGATGTTCAATGCTTCTCTTTTTGCAATTTCTTTAATAATGATTTGGCCCTGGTTTTCGATGATTTCAAGGATTGCTCGCTGAATCGAAAAATCAAGTTTATTTTTCTTGCTATCGAAAAAGCTGAGAAGAGATTGTATCAATAGTTGGATGCTGTTTTCAGTGCTTGAAGATGAGGATAATGTGCCGGTAAGTTGGTGGAAGGTTGTATTTGAAGGAGTATCTAGATCATAACAGTCGTCGTTTATGCTTTCGGGCGAGATGCCCCAAAATGTCCGTAATACAAATGGGTAAAATTGAAAAACGATAATCTGAAAAGGCCCTGTTACATCGATTGAAATCGGTTTTATTATCTGACCATAGAGAAAAATCGTCGGCATCTTTTTATCATGAGGCTTGATTGTAAAATCACCATAGCATCGTTGAAACAATAAACCAGGGTAACCATCAGCATAAAAAGGTAAGTTTACGCAATCATTCTTCTGACTTTCAAACACTAGGATCGCCTTTACGAATAATGCAATGGATGTATCTGGACTGATAATCTGAGGCTTCATTTATAAATTGTTTGGCTTTGCTTTACGACTTTTTATAATTTTAAATATACAGAAATATGAAATAAGAATATATGGATAATCGTTGGATTTCGATTAGTGGATTTACTGTGACCCGTAGTGTTTAAAGTATATGTCGTTGATTCAACTTATTTGAAATAGTAGAGCGGTTTTTTTCTTCTCACCTGAAATAATTGTGCATGTTCCAGTAATTTAACATAATTATTTTGCCAATAATTGGCAATCCAATTTGAATCCAATGAAGGGTTGTAATGACTCAGGTCACTTTTTAAAACGACCGAATCCACTGCTTTGACTTTTTATTATTGTACTCAAAATTGAAACTACCATTATAGTTGGCTCCCACTAAATTTATTTGTGTTCAGGTCGGCAGCTGAAAGCGTTTTTAGAAGTTCTCTAGCTGCGGCGCTACCTGCACGGTTTGCACCGATTGTCGATGCTGATGGACCATAACCCACGAGGTGAATTCTTGGTTCTTTAGCGACCATGGTCGCTAGTCTGCCTGCCATTTGAATGCCACCCTGTTTTTCTTTTGGTAGCACTGCGTCTAGATGGCTCAATGAACTTTTAAAGCCTGTATTCCAAAGTATAACATCTGCTTGTTGTTCTGTTCCATTGGCCCATTTGATCCCCTTTTCTGTTATTTCTTGAAACATTGGAAAACGTTGAAGGACACCCCGTTTTTCCATCTCCTGGATTTCTGTAGAATAGGGGAGGCCCGTAACGGAAACGACAGACAAAGGTGAAAGCCCCAATCGTACACGTTCCTCTACCATAGCAACCGCATTATGCCCGGCCATGTCATCAAATGGCCCCTCTCTGAATAAAGGCGGTCGTCGTGTTATCCAGGTTGTCGTTGTAACCTGGGAAATTTGGTCCAATAGCTGAATGGCAGAAATACCGGCTCCAACAACAATAACATGTTTGCCACGAAAATACTCTGCAGTTTTAAAATCCTTTGTGTGGAGTTGCTCGCCCCGAAATAATTCTGCACCTGGATAGGTAGGAATATAGGGGTTTTCCCATGTTCCAGTGGCGTTGATAATACCGAGTGCTGAGAAAAGAGTTTCTGCCGTATCGATATGAAAGCGATCTTGGTACATGTAGACTTTTTCTACTTTAGCTGGTCGATATACTTGAAGTCCAAATTTTTCTTCATAAAGTGTAAAATAATGGGGAACAGCGGTGTTGGCTTGAACTTCCGCCCCTTTTGTTGATAAAGTCTCCTCAAACGACATGCCGGGCAAATCGTATATTTTATTGACTGTACTTAAGGTAAGGGAGTCCCAGCGAAATTGCCAGGCTCCTCCTGGTGCAGAGGCTTCATCCAGGATGATAAAATCCGGCCCGATTTTAAGTCCGAGCTTCTTCAAATGATAAGCAGCAGAAAGTCCAGCCTGACCCGCACCAATGACTGCAATTTTTGTTTTGTAGCGAATGTTCTTTATCATACGAAAGAGGAGTTAACGCCAACCAAGTTCCGGAGCTACGTGTTCCAAAATGGCTGAAAGAATGTGGACATTGTAGTCGACCCCTAGCGTATTTGGAATGGTCAATAATAGCGTGTCTGCTTCCTGTATTGCTTCATCTTGCGCTAATTCTTTCACGAGTTGATCTGGTTCTGCGGCATAACTTCGCCCAAAAATCGTCCGCTTGTCCGATTCGATTATCCCAATTTTATCTGTTTTGTCAGCCTCTTGCCCGAAGTAATAACGATCTAAATCATCGACCAGAGCGAATATGGATCGACTGACTGAAACGCGGGGTTCACCAGGGTGCCCTGCTGCTTTCCAGGCCTCTTTATATAAACGTATTTGTTCGGCCTGCTGAATATGAAAAGGTTTGCCATTTTCATCATATTTCAAAGTGGAACTTTGCAGGTGCATTCTGTTTTGAGCAGCCCATACAGCCGTGGCGTTCGATGCTGCTCCCCACCAGATACGATCACGTAACCCTTCCGAATGGGGTTCGAGCCTCAGCAGACCGGGCGGGTTTGGAAACATTGGATAGGGATTTGGTTCAGCGAAACCAATTCCTTTAAGTTTTTCTAAAAATTCCAATGCTTTTTGCCTTCCCATATCAGCATCTGTTTCGCCCTCGTTGATATTGTAACCAAAGTGACGCCAACCATCTATTACTTGTTCAGGCGATCCTCTGCTGATGCCGAGCTGCAATCTGCCCCCGGAGATTAGATCTGCAGCTCCAGCGTCTTCCACCATATAAAGGGGGTTTTCATAGCGCATATCAATGACACCGGTGCCGATCTCAATTTTTGAGGTTTTGGCTCCAATGGCCGATAATAAAGGAAAGGGAGATGCTAGCTGATTCGCAAAATGGTGTACACGGAAATATGCACCATCTATGCCTATTTCTTCAGCAGCTACTGCTAGATCTATGGATTGCAATAAAGTATCGCTTGCGGTCTGCGTACTATATGCGGGATGCTTGGACCAATGGCCAAAAGATAAAAAGCCTATTTTTTTCATAAATCACAATGGGATTTGATGTCAATCAAATTTAATAAATGTTGCGATTATATCGGTAGTTTGGATTGTCCGATGGGTGTCAATAATATATGGTTTGAATGAATTTGCCAAATGACAAGTAGGCTGTGGCTCAAAAAGAGTAATTTTATGTATTATTCAATTGTATAAGTGATTCAGAGTGATGCTTTCAGACAAATTATTACAACAGATCGAGTTTATTAAGGAGATCGACAAGATTAAATATATCCAGCGCAGGACAAAACTTTTCAATAGTGACCGTCCCGAAAATGACGCTGAACACAGTTGGCATCTTGCCCTAATGGCTATTGTGCTTTTAGAACATGCAAATCAATCAGTGGATTTATTGAAGGTAGTCAAAATGGTATTGATACATGATATCGTCGAAATCGATGCAGGTGATACTTTTATCTATGATACAGAAAAAAACCATACCAATACAAGTGCGGAGCGTTTGGCAGCTCAGCGGATTTTTGGAATTTTGCCTGGGCAGCAAGCAGAGGAACTCATTGCGATCTGGGAAGAATTTGAAGCTGGTCAAACGCCGGAAGCACAGTTCGCACGAGCGATGGATCGATTGGAGCCACTTTTACAGAATAGTTCCAATAATGGTGGAACCTGGAATGAACCTGGTGTAAATTATGAAAAGGTTTATGAAAAAAAATCTGTCATTAAGGATGGCTCAGCAGTATTGTGGGAATATGCAGAAAAATTGATTGATGCTGGAGTTGCTCGGGGGATTCTGAAAAAAGGAGAGTAGGTAGGATACTCATCAATGGCCAGCAGTAATCCCGATACTATTGCTGACCATTGTGGTTTTATAAATATACATTAATCGTCATCATCCTCTTTTTGTTCGCTTACCTTTAGGAAGGCGGCTCTTTTTGGAGCTGGAGCAGATTCACCTTTAAGTCCCTGCCATAGAATTTCATTGAATACCAAATCAGGTACCGCGTCTTCTTTCGACCAATCATATTTGTCACTCCATACAGCTAGTTTCCCTTTACTTGGATTGCGCTCATTGAGATCTACATTTGCGTCGACATGATCAAATGGAGTATAATTGGGGTTATTGCTAAACGATCGCCACATGGGTGTTGCAGCAGCGTCGTATTGCGTCATTGGTTTCATCCCTAAAATCAGCTCTATCGTTCTAATCATCCCTGAGGTTGAATACATGGTGTGATCTACAGATCTTCTTTTTACATAAGGGCTAATCAAATAGGCAGGACTACGGTGTGCATCCACATGGTCAGGACCATTCTGGGCATCATCTTCCAGTATAAAGATCGCAGATTCTTTCCAGATTGGACTCTTGCTGATATGGTCAACAAACATCCCAACAGCGAGGTCATTGTCCGCTACATGAGCATAAGGGGACTTTTTGCCGGCACGCATCCCTTCCGTATGGTCGTTGCTGATTCGAATGGTTGTCAATTGGGGCATTTCTCCTTTTTGGATGAGTTGATCAAAATCAGCTTTCCATTGTCTTATACGTGTGGTGTCGGCAACACTCAGGTCATAACTTGTATATCCAGTGGCAACATGCCCTTCCAAAGATTTTACGTTGGGTTTTCCTTTATCTGCGAATTCACCATAGGTGCGATAAGATACCTGATGTCGCTTGGCATTATCCCAAATAAATCCGCCTTTATTGTTGGCTATTTCTCGTTCCCCTTCTCCTCCATAAGTGCCGCCGCGACCGCCATAGCTTGATGGCCAGGTTTTCTCCAGATAGTCGGTGGCATAAGCACCCATACTCCAATTGTGCCCATCCGCACTAACTTCCGCATCGACATAGAAATTGTCTAGAAGTGCAAATTCATTGACAATTTTGTGTTGATTAGGCGTGATTTTTTCGCCGAATAAACAAAGTGAAGCGTCTCCATTTCCTTGTTTAACATCACCTAGAACTTGATCGTAGGTACGATTTTCTTTGATGACATAAAATACGTATTTGATCGGAGAGGGGGCTCCAACTTTCATTGGAATAGGGTTGCCGGCTTCACCCTCTGTTTGCAGCTCTTTTTCTTTCGAATAGGGCGTATTCCGGTATACCGCACGAGAATATAGGGCGAGTTCTTCTGGGTTAGGATCAGGTATAAAGCTTAACGTTCCCCTAAAAAGACCAGCAATATATTGTATCTCTTTTGGTTTGTTGAGGTCGCCTGCATGACGATCGACTTTTTCCTTTTGGTCTGTCGGATTGGGACCTTGTGGATTAGCTTTGGATGATAAGCCTTTACCATTTGTAACCAGAATTGTTTTATCGACTACTTTTACATTCGTTGGATACCAGCCCACTGGAATAAATCCTTTCGAAATAGATCTCCCAGGCTTGCTTACGTCGAATACTGCTAAACAATTGTTGTCTGCATTGGCTATGTAAAGGGTTTTACCATCTGTGGACAAAGCAACACCATTGCTGGTCGATCCACTTGGAGCATTAGGATACAATGCTGCATTCAATGTTTCTACGACTGCTCCTGTTTTAGTATCGATTATGGATACCGAGTTGTCATTTGCGTTGGCGACAAAAAGCCATTTACCATTTTTACTAAACGTAATTTCATTTGGGTGGCTACCCACAGGGATCTCTTTGGTTATCTTATTTTGTGTAACATCCCATACTAAAATCTTTTCTCCGCCCCAGACGCTGATATAGAGTTGTTTTGCATCAGGTGTTAGCTGGCAGGTATACCCCTCAGCTCCCAAATCATAAGTTGCTTTCGTTGCTTTGGTTTTTAAGTCGATGACATATAGTTTTTTATCTTCTCTGGTGACAGTATATAATTGTTGTTTGTTTTTATCATCTACAGCCAATCCGGCTATTCCTATTTTATTGGGCCATGGCTTGCCAAGAACAATAGAATCTTTGGATGCAATTTTTCCACCGTTGATTTTATAGATCCTGATCATGTTATCATGTCCCCCAGAAGTATACAGTGTATTATCATCGCTCGAAAAAGCCAATCCATACCAAGATTTTGGTATAGCAATACTATCGATTTTTCGTTGTGAAGCGAGATCGATAAGATCTATTGTTTGTGTACTTTGTCCATTGTTGCTGACAGCTGCAAGCTTTTTATGATGACTGATAACTAAGTTCAGCGGTAAATCTCCGAGCTCTATCTGTTTCCCAACAGGGGTTAGTGTCCAGCCATTTGGTAGTCCAACTTTATTGCTTTCCAAAATTGAACTAATCCTATTTTGTATATTGTTTTGACTGAATGTGAGTTGTGAGGTTGCAAACATACACGTTGTCAAAATAAATGTTCCTATTCTTTTCATGGGACATATTTACGAAATTGAGTAGTCAGACTAAATAGGAAGCTTCAAAATTAAAGAAAACTTAATATTGGACCGCGAACTTAGTGTAGGTGATGACGCGCTGTTTTTTAGTATGGTCAAGGGCCTCTGAAAATCTGTAATACAGGACTGATCAGAAAATTTTGCACGGAATACTCTTTGTAATCGTTTATAACAAGGGGTGATCGGTTAATAGGTAAAACTCTGTTGTTTACCGATGAAAATTGTTTTTTCACCGAAAAATTATGGTGTTTTACAGTTTGTTTTTTGAAATTGGGCGGATAAACTATTCAATCTTTATTTATGATACACTTCTTTAATTCATTGGCAATTTTAACTATAGTAGGATTGGTAAGCCTCTCTACCAATGTGAAAACTAAAGATTCCCAGGCCAATATTGGAGACACGATGGTAGAATATAAATCTTCAATCAATGGCACTGTAAAGCCTAATACCTTACACAGTATGCGGCAAGATAAGATTCATTTATATACCGACTGCAAAGATTCCATTTTATAACATGAACTTTCTTATTTGAAGCTGCTGTTTTTATTTTTGAAAAATATAATTTTTAAATTACTTTTTTGTTATATAGATTAATTTCGTATATTGAGTTATAGTGAAAAATCCAAAGGGTATGTTACGGCATCTGTTCATTTGTGTAGAGCTCTAGCGTAATTTCTAGCTTTGGGAAGCCTATATTTTTAAATTGATTATTCTTAAATAGCTTGTTATGAAAAAGAAAAGTTCGTCGTGGTTTTTTTATGCCATTATTGCTATTGTCATTTGCGTATTTCTATTATTGAATCTACCAGAACTTATTCAGGGATTTATGAACGGTTACAATTCAGTTATTAAATAGCAACTCGATGTTCACCGTTTAATTTCCCATATTTACCGAGTTTTTTACTGTCTTTATCTAAATTTTGTAGCTGTTGCACGCCCCGTATTGTAGTTTAGAATGAGTAAACGGAATAGGACTAACACCGTATTTCTTGAATGGAACTTAATCTGATCTAATGAAACGAGTCGAAATATTTAAAACCAATGTTTATCGAATGAAAGATGCACAGCAAATTGTTGCAACTCTTGTCAGCCTGTTTTCATCTTATAAAATTAACTTCGATCTTGAAGATGAAGAACGTATTCTAAGAATTGAATCTTCGCAATTGGAAATTGAGACCAACAGCATTGTTAGAAAGATGTTTGAGTGGGGTTATCGTTGCGAAAGAATCATTTAATCATTCATGAAAAATAAAAAGCTAACTATTATATTAATTTTCGTTGTAAATTGCGCTGGTAATTTGTTGAACAAAACTGTTGGCAGTCCCTAAGGATGTTATGTCTAATAGTCAAGTATTTCAATATAAGATTACTCAAAAAAACATTGTTGGTAAGCGTAATATATCGGATATGATAGGCAATAGCATGCTCATTTTTTTAATGCTCTTTATTCTTAATACAGACTGTTTTGCACAAAATGGAACACCGTTAACGATAGGCACATCAGAGATATTGCATTCAAAAGTTTTGGCTGAAGACAGAATGATCAACATTCATCTTCCCGACAATTATAACCCCAATGATTCTGTTCGCTATCCAGTGGTATATGTTCTTGATGGTAGTATGGATGAAGATTTTTTTCATATAGCCGGTATTGTACGTTTCAGTACACAACCCTGGATCGATAGATTCCCGCAAAGTATTGTTGTTGGAATCGGTGGAAACACACGAAGGAGAGATTTTACCTTCCCTGTTGAAAACACAGATTTTATAGAAAAGGAAGGTTTTCAAAAAGCGAGCTTTCCTTCGTATGGTGGTTCAGAAAAATACCGGATATTCCTGAAAAATGAATTGATCCCTTATATAAATGGCAATTTTAAATCGAACGGAAAACAGACTTTAATTGGAGAATCATTGGCAGGACTTTTTTCATCAGAAATATTATTTAAACAACCCGAATTATTTGATGATTATATTATTATAAGTCCAAGTTTATGGTGGGGAGAAGAGTCTTTATTGACGCATGGGGAGAAGTTTCTGCAAACTAATTTGAAAAAAAATATAAAGGTTTACCTCGGTATCCCCAACAAGGAAGAAGACATAAGAATGTATGATGAGGCTATAGCGTTATCGGAGATTCTTAAACGAAACAAGAAGATTCATTTTGTATTTGATTACATGCCCGATGAATTGCATTCGACTGTAATACATCAAGCGGTCTACAACGCTTTTAAGAAGTTGTATCCAAAAACGGTCTATTCAAAGTAGTAATATGTCTATTCTGAGATTAGTTTTATTTTATACTTAGTTTTGTGCGATCACGCCACTCATCTTCCAGGATTGACATCAATAGCTTGTCGTGAAATTGATTATCTCTAAAACAGGCTTTACGCATTCTTCCCTCCAATTTAAAACCGGCGTTTTCATATGCTTTTATGGCTGTATAGTTTGGCTCAGATACCGTCAGCATAATTCTGTTGAGCTCTAGTTTTCCAAATCCGATAGCTAAGATTAATTTGGTAACTTGAGTGCCTATTCCCTTCCCCCATTCTTCGCGATCACCTATAAAAATAAAATACTCTCCAGATCTGTTTGCTTTGGAAATATTACAAATGCCTGTATAACCAATCAGTTTATTAGAGTCGTTTAGGAAAATTCCACGATTAAAATTTTTAGAATCGTTGACAACGGAGAGAAACCAATTGTCGATTTGATCCCTTGTGTTTAGCGACTGAAAAAGAGAAAGGGAGTACTTTATAGACATCTCATCATTGATCCATTCATAAAATGGAGAGACATCTTCGAGTGAGAGCGGCTTTAAATCGATCATCGTTTCATAAAAATGGTGTTCGTTATTTCATACGCGAATTTACCGCTTTATTTTAACGGCTTAATGATTACTTGATCGACCATTTTCCCCTGCTGATCGAGAATTTTGAAGATTCCTTTTTCGTCGTCTAAATCTACGCGGAGCACATTGTCGTTGGAATTTACAATGATCGGAAATTGTACTGTATTTGTCGCATTTTTGATAATGTGTCTATGTAAATGTCCTGATAACATGATCTGTGTTCCTGCTTTGTTGAGGATAGGAACAAATTTCTCCAAAATCTCCTGTTCCCCGTGCCAGCCACCAAAAGGGGGCATATGGCAGATTACGATCTTATATTTAGCATCTTTAAATGACGGGTTCTCAACTGCTTGAGCTAACCAGGCCGCTTGTTCGCTTCTATAGTTATCCATGTCTACAATACCGCTATATTCAATGTCGGTATCGGGCTTGTCTTCACCGCAATCTAAGACGATAAAACCGGTATTCCCATGCTTAAATTGGTAATATAGTTTACCTGTTGGTGTTGGGAAATATTTGGGATATTCAATGGCAAAAGGTCCACGTGTTTCATGATTGCCTCTTGCATAAAACATTGGTTTTTCACTGGCGAACTTTTTAATGGCGGTATCCATGAACCCCTCATACAGCTGTGTTTCACTGAGTAGATTACTAACCATATCACCGTTGAATACCACAAAGTCACTTGTCTTTAGATTGCCGATATCCAGTAGCTTATCGAGTACCTCATTGCGCTCATGAATATCATTGACAACTGTAAAATGGGTGGAGCTGGCATGGCCAAAGGTTTGGAAAAATAAGGGTGCCTTTTGATAAACATCACTGGCTACTACTTTTCCATATTGTACATTGACGCCAACATGTTTGAGGACTTCTTGACTATACACACGATATCTATAGCGTGTTCCAGGTTTTAGGTTGTTCAATGTAACTTGATGCAACGTACCTACTTTTTTGAAGCCATAGGCAGCCGCATAATATTTTGGTCTTTCCTTAAAGTAAAAGTGACTGGAGTCATCTGGGGCCAGCTCAACCCAGCCAGTAGCAGGCTTGTCTGTCGTCCAAATAATGGAAACAGATTGCTCTGTTAATCCTTGAATGAAAGGTAAGTGATTTATTCTGATCGCATCCTGACCAACTGCCATAAAACAATTGAAGAACAACAATAGGATGATGCATTTTAGTTTAGTCATTGTATTACCTGGGGCTATAATTGATTTTGGAACCTAAATCGGTTTTTTCTTGCGCTAAAGATATAAAATTGTGTGAACAAGCTATGGATTGAAATGTAACAGTCTTGCTAGACTAAAAGATGTCTCGTTTTGTTTTTTGCTAAAAAAGTGCTGTAAACAGGTAATAATTAAGAAAATGTGACCTGTGTTTGGCACTTATATTTGGAATAACCTAAGTAAGAGCACCTAATCAAACACAAATGAAAAAGATAGTTTTATTTTTATCTGTGTTTCTAACTTCACTAATTGCACTGGGCCAGCAGATCACGGGAACCGTACGTGATAAAAATGGTAAACAATTGGCCGGAGTAACTTTGAGAAACACGAGTACTTCCAACAGTACACAGACCGATGATCAGGGGAATTTTAAGATTTCAGGTAAATCCGGAGATATCTTAGAGACAAGTTTTATCGGATACGAGCGGGCTCGTCAACCCATTCCCGAGGCAGGCAAAATGACCTTTACCCTGGTCGAAACATTGAGTATTCTAGATGAAGCCGTAGTGATCGGTTACCAGAGTACCTCCCGCAAAAAAGCGACCGCTGCGATTTCAAGTATTTCGGGTAAAGATCTGGAAAATCTTCCGGCAGCCAGTTTTGATATGTTGCTTCAGGGAAGATTGGCCGGCGTCAACGTTCAGAATTTTTCTGGCGCTCCAGGTGCTTCGCCGACATTGGCTGTTCGTGGTACATCGGCCGTTAGCCTGAATTACTCCAATGACGATTATTACAATGTCATTAGTAATCCACTCTATGTTATTGACGGAGTTCCGCAGCCAACGGAACAATTTGTAGGCCCGAATACAGGAACAGGAACAAATTATCTAGCAGGTCTGAATCCGAATGATATCGAATCTGTGGATGTGCTCCGAGATGCTTCTGCCGCCGCAATTTATGGTTCTAGGGCAGCAAATGGGGTGATCATGATCACGACGAAAAAAGGGCGTAACGGAGATCCGCGTTTTATGTTAACCGGATATGGTGGTCTAACGCAACGGCCCGAACTCCGTGAAGTGACACTCGGAAGAACCGAGCGTGAGCAGAAGATGAGGATACTAAAGAATCAGCTTTCTTCCAACGATTTCAGAAATCTGCCCTTTATGCTTACCGATTCGTTGAACCCTGCATTCAATGGGAATACAGATTGGCAGGATCTATTCTACCAAAAAGGAAAGATTAAGAGTGCAGATCTTTCTGTTAGCGGCGGGTCAGCGATTAGTTCATATCGTTTTAGTGGGAACTATTACGATGAGGCGGGAATCATTAAAGCAACCGGATTTAAACGCTATACTGGAAGGCTCAATTTGTCCAGTAAGGCAATCAATGAACGTTTAACGATCAATCCCATTGTGGCCTATTCGTATAATAAGCGAGCGCGAGGAAGCGGGAGTGACGTGAGCCCAATTGCCTTGAGTGCCGGTAGTATGCCATCATCACTTTTTAATCTTTCAGATGCAAAAAAAACTTACCTTTTGGGTATCTATAATAGTAGTCTTGATAACAATGAATCTTCTAATCTGAATACCAATCTAAATCTGATTTTCAATATTGCACCAGGATTAACTTTTACTTCCCAATCCGCCTATATCAAAGATATGGCCAATAGGGCTTATAATAGGCCATCAGCTTTGATGAGCGGTGCCGGTAATTATTCGTCAGCTTATTCTAATGAGAATAGCCAAGTCAGGATATCGAACTTTTTAACTTATATCAAACAGTTTGGAAAACACTCTTTAAATGTACTATTGGGTCAGGAAGCGGAAAAAAATAAAATGCAAAATGTATCCGCATGGGGTAGTCAGGGGGTATCGGATCAGATCCAAGTGGTTACAGGATTTCTGCAAAATAACATCGGTGCCAACTCCGATTTGCAAAAGTGGTCACAGCTGTCCTATCTCGGTCGCTTTTCCTATGATTTTGATAGTAAATACCTGTTTTCAGGGGCTGTCCGTGCGGATGGATCGTCCCGATTTGGAGAAAACAACAAATGGGGATATTTTCCGTCCGCATCTGTCGGCTGGATTTTAACTGAAGAAGATTTTCTGAAAAACAATCCTATATTCACCTTACTTAAAATTAGAGGAAGTTATGGATTGACCGGATCTCTCCCTAAAAGTAACTATTTGCAGTATAATCTCTATAATGTCAATAATGGGGGGTATCAGGGTAATTCCGGAGCAACTTCCTATAATGGCCAAGTGGCTATTACACCAAACTTTAATAATGGCGTTGCCCAAAAAAATCTCAGCTGGGAGCGCAATAGGCAATGGAATTTAGGTGTCGATATGGAATTGTACAAGGGACGTTTTACAGCTATGGTAGATGTATTTAATAAGGAAAACTATGATGGGCTATTTGACGTCATGCTTCCCGTCACGTCCGGATACGATTACGCCAAAACAAATTCGGTAGGAATCCGCAATTCAGGTGTCGATATTCAATTGTCTGCTGATATGTTCCCACGTAGCTCCACATTGAGCTGGCGGTCCAATTTAAATATTTCCTATGTCAAGAATCGGATCATGAATCTGCCAAATGGCGGCCGCGATATGGTCATGGATGGCGATCGATTTGATAAATCTCATATCCTCTCGGTGGGCAGCCCGATCAATGCATTTTATCTCTATAAAACTCTGGGGGTTTTCTCGACCCTGGACGATATTCCGGTCAATCCATATACAGGCGAACGCTATCGAAATTCCAATGGAACATTCAATCCCGGAGATTTTTATTTTGAAGATATAGATGGCGATTATTTTGTAGACGTATTTAATAGTGGTATTAATCCAGATAAAAGGGCGATTGGAGATCCTAATTTTAAGTGGACCGGAGGCTGGAATAACGTCTTTAGTTATAAAGACTTTTCGCTTACTTTGTTTTTTACCTACGGTTTTGGGAGGGATGTACTGAATCTTTTTGAATCAGATCAATTCAGTAACTCCACTTCGGGCGATGCGACTTCAAATTTTGCTTACTATTCGATACGGGATCTGGACAAACTCAATATCTGGAAACAGCCCGGCGACAAGGCCGAATACGCAAAATATGATATCGGCACCTATCGTTACTATTACACCTCTGCGCAGACTTTCTTTTTAGAAAATGGTTCCTATATGCGATTTAAGAACCTGATTTTTTCTTACAACCTCCCTGAACGGATCAGCAAGAAATGGAGTATTTCCAAAGTGAGATTCTTTGGTATAGTGGATAATGTTGCCCGTTGGCAAAAATCAAAAAAATTGCCGGATGCCGAGGCTGTAAACCCATATGGAGAGTATAACGGTGGTGGTTATCCGATTCCAAGAAAATATACATTAGGATTTGAACTAACTTTTTAAGACGATGAAAAGATTTTTTTTAAACTATAGACTAGCGGTGCTATTGATGCTGGTTTTCTTGCTAGGGTCATGTAAAAAGTTTTTGGTGGAAGAACCCGTCAATTCGACTTTCGCGGGCGCATATTGGAAAAGCTCAGGGGATTTACGGAGTGCTATGGCAGGTAACTATGCTTTGGTACGGGATGTGATGAATTCGGGTAACTGGAATCCGAGTCCACGATACTTTATGTATGGCGATGCAATTGCCAAGAATTATTTTACAATCCAATATAATGGTGATGGACTCGAAGGGATCCAAAATGGAGATTTTACATTTCAATACAATGTAGAGAATTTTGGAGATTGGACCAAGTACTATAAAGCGATTACGATGAGCAATATCATTATTAATCGAGTTCCTAAGGTGGCGGACGATTTACTGACCGATGTGACCAATCCAACGAAGTTCAAAAATGAGATGCTTGGAGAGGCTTATTTTTTACGGGCGTTCACTTATTTTATGATGCTACGCGTGTGGGGAGACGTGCCCGTGGTAACGGAAGAATACGACGACCCTATTTCTGCTCCAGAATTAGCACGGAGTACCAAAAAAGAGGTTATGGCGCAGATCGAGAAGGATGCACTGCAGGCACATGAATTGTTGCCTTGGCAATATTCACTTGTTGGGAACGCCAAAGTCACAGCCAATAAAGGCGCGGTGAATGCATTGTTAGCTCATTTCTACCTTTGGAAGGCAACAATGAGTGATGTCAATTCAAACCAACCTGATCTCGAAACGGTAGACAAAGCAGATAAAGCCATCGATGAAATCTTAAATAATGGTATGTATTCATTGACCGACACATCTAATTATTATAAGACTTTCGAAGGACTTTCGAGTGAAGGTATTTTTGAAATTGCAATGAGTGAAAATACACGCGAAGGAACCAATCAACATATTGCCAATATGTTTTTGAGAACTGCGCAGCTGGCAACTTCTGGAACAAATTCGAGGTGTTATGTCAATGCAGATTATCTGACAAATCATTTTTATAAAATAGACCAGGTTTGGGACTGGTATTGGAATACAAGTTTGCAGCAATGGGAGTGGAAGGCGATGCCTTCACAGGTCTTCGACGATAGTGATATTCGTTGTAGACGTAATTTTACCGATCTAAACAGTGATAAACCTACTTGCGTAAAATATCAAAGTGTTGTCTACCGTAATCCCTCACAAAAGCAAGATGCTTATGTTAGCAATAATCTGATTGTCTTTAGGTTAGCGGATATGCGCTTGTTGAAAGCCGAAATTGCACTTTATAGAAATCAAGTTTCCAAAGCAATAGACATCATCAATGAATTTAGAAAAAGGAATGGCGCCGATGAATCTGCCTTCGTGGATAATACATCGAGTAAAGACGATGTCATGTACGAATATATTATTGAAAGAGGAAAAGAACTTTATCTCGAAGGGCATATTTTTTATGATCTATTGCGAACAAGGCAATACAGCAATTTTGTTCCATGGCTCTCGGAGTCCCGCTTCCGTCAGGAAGGATTCTATTGGCCAATTAATCCAGCCCTATTCAAAAATAATAACAAGTTGACACAGACCTCATACTGGAGAGGAAAGGTGTAAGCACTAAAAAAAGAATTATGAAAAAGATAACAGGATTGTTTGCGTCAATATTAATTTTTCTTTTCGCATGTAAGAAGGATAATTATAAAGTCGATGGTGGAAAGAGCGATGCCAACGTGAACCAGACAACTTATGATTTTTTGAAGCAGCATGGTAGCTTTGATTCGTTGGTTAAGATTATAGACCGTGCCGGTATTAAAGATATTGTGAATTCAGATGTCACGTTCTTTGCAACGAGCGATTATGGCGTACGGGATTATGTAGCCGCCAAAAAACAACAAAGGATCATTGAGGTGGGAAACGAAAATATTCAGTTCGGGATCAATAACATCCCAGTCAAAGAATTACGTGATTCGATGATGATCTACCTATTCGATGGAAAGATCACACGAGAAAATCTCAGCCCTGACAACAAATATTTTGTAAGCAAGCTTGGTGCAATTCCCAATGTCAGGTTCAATATCAAATTGCGCAGAACACGTGACTACAGCGATTATCTGGATTATGTAGATTATCTCAATTTCACAAAGGTGATCGGTACTCTTGATGCTGAGGAACCCGATTATAATGCGATTCCAAAAGATCAACTTGATAAATCCTATGATTGTCAAACCTCGGGAATTAGGACGACGACAGGTGTATTGCATGTATTGCAAAACACACATCGTTTATTTTTTAACGCCGGAAAAATGGCTGATTAGAAACTGATATGAAAACGAATTTAAAAATTTTATATAGCTTGCTGTTTGCTTTTGCGCTGACTTCTGGCTGCAAGAAAATTGAAAACGGCTTTTTGAGCGAAGGTATACGATATAAAGATAATACCATATTTTGCAAACGTGGAATGTCCCTAACGATGTCTGACCGTATTAATACAGATGGTTCTACGCCCCCCTATACATTCGAATTGTTAAACTTAAACGATGAAGCAACAGGTCAGCCCGCACCGGATGTCTTTTTTAAAGAATTTGACATTCTAACCTTTAAGCCTGGTTTAGTGTTCAATGCCGAGACAGATACCACGGTCGAACTACTCAATAAAAAGAGAGAAACAGTAAAGAAAGCCCCGATGGAATTTAATACAGTCAGTGGACAGCTGGTTTTTAATCGAGCTTCTGCCAATCTACCTTTAGGGCGTTTTAATTTTGATGTCAAAATGACCAACCCTAGAGGAGAGCGTGTATTCCCTAAATTGGCAACCATCGAGATTGTAGAACCTACGATTGATGATATGTTTAAAGTAACCTATCAAGCGGCAAGTGGATCGAGTGCTGCAGAAGTTTTTACCGGAATTACGGCCCCAAAGGTGACTTGTACAAAAATTTCAAACGATGGCGCTCGTGTTATCCTAAAGATCGTCGATAAAAATGGAAATGCATTCAATCCTAAAAATGGAGAAGTGATCAAACGGGGGGATCGACCGATGTTTGAATCTCATGTGAAGTTTAATCCAGTCCAAGTGACAGATAATTCGTTGATCTGTGATTTTGAGGTTGCACCTTTTCCGCTTGCTAAATTAATTGGAAAAGATGGAACAGATTGGGGTTTTCTCAATTACTATCGCATCCCCATGAAGTATGCCCAAATCGACGGCTTAAGTGCTAATAATGTCAACCCTGTTTTTGGATTCCAGCTATTGATGGAAGGTACTTATGAGGTTCAGGTAAAACTGCCAACGGTAACGCGTATTACACAATAAAGATTAGGGGAGCATAGTAAGTTCCCCACACTTTATTAAACCCAGATCTATATTAAACTTAGATGCCCACAGTGCGAAAATTAACCAATTATGAGCAAATTTTGACATTTTATTAGATGTGCGATTGACATTTCTCAATATGTTACGCTTGTTGTCTATATTTAGTAAAACCAATGTTGAGTAACCTAATACTAACATGCTATGAAAACGTTACAATTTAATATTCCTGTAATTAAAGGACAAAGCATCACTGTCCAGGAGGATATCTCGGAATCGTTCTATCCACATTTGCATCGTCATCAAGAAGCCCAGTTAATGTGGATTACGAAAGGAAAAGGTGTGTTGCTTGTGGATGAAACCCTCCATCCCTTTAAGGAAAACGATATATTTTTCATCGCTGCTCACCAAGCACATGTATTTAAATCTGTATCCGAGGATAAGGCTGGTGATGCCGCTAGATCCATTTCGATCTTTTTTGATCCGGAAGGGAGGTTGAAACAACTTTTTATGTTGGGTGAATTTGAATCCTTGGAGCAATTTTTAAGTCAGGATTCCAGGGGATTTAAGATTCCGGAGGTGGATTTCGACATGGTATCTAAGCGTATGCTGTTATTAAAACAATCGGAAAAGATCGATAAAATGATGCATTTCTTCTATTTGCTCCGGACACTAGCCCAAATTTCAAAGAGAACAGATGCGCTCTGTCCCGAACCGATGGAGACTGTAGTCGGTTCCACTGGAAAAAATAACCGCATAGAGAAGGTTTGTCATTATATCAATACACATTTTAAACATGGGCTTACTTTAGAAAGTGTTGCAGAAAGGGCACACCTGTCGCCACAGGCATTCTGCCGTTATTTCAAAAAACACTGTGGAATCACTTTAGTTGGTTATCTAAACCGGATACGAATTAATGAGGTTTGTAGTCAATTGGGAAAAGATCATTTACATTTGGAAAATATCTCATTTATTGCTTACAACTGCGGCTTCAATAGCATTACAAATTTTAACCGCGTATTTAAACAGATTATCGGCTGCACACCGAAAGAGTATATTTTGCGCTATGATCAGCGCTATACAGAAAATACAATTGTTTCATATGTATAGTTTAAGGCCACGTCGTGAGACGTGGCTTTTATGTGGAGAGATTTAGTACGATCAGAAATCCTAATATTCCTAATTTTCGAAGCATAATCTTCATAGACGGTTTTATATTTGATTAGTAACGTGTTGTTTGGAGTATAAAAGTAATACAGCTATTATCCGCTACTACCTAAAACTAAAGAAAAACTTGTCTTATGCTAAGATCGATTGGAAAATCTATCTATAAATTCGTTAATAATAACGGAAAATCGAGGCCGTATTTAATAAAAAAAAATTGGCAATGGAAAATTATAGTCAAACTATCCAGTTGGGTGTAACAAAGGATCGGGTATTTAAAGCACTAACCGATGAAATACCATTTTGGTGGACAATCATGTTTGAGGGCTCTTCCAATAAGAAGGACGATAGATTTACAATTCGCTTTGGAGATCTTATTTACAAAGTAATGCAAGTGGAAGACTTACATGAAAATGCAAAAGTTGTTTGGCATGTCGAAGATTCATTGATAGCCCTTCCCGGATTGAATAATCAAAAAGAATGGATTGGCACAACGATCGTTTGGGACATCACAGAAAAAGAAAACGGGATTGTGTTGCAACTTGAACATATTGGCTTATCCCCTGAAATCGAATGCTATGATATTTGTACAGATGGATGGCGACAATTTGTGAAAAGTTTAGAAGCATATATTGAAACAGGTAAAGGACAGCTGCGTTTCTTTGGTAATTTATCGACAATTTCATGGAGTGTGGATGAAAGTTGTTTGGCATAAAAATCATCATGAGGACTATGCCGCAAGACAATTGTCTGATCGTGATCCAAAAGTTTCTTTCGATTATACTCTGCTTTGACCAAATCAATCACTACTGTTCGGGTGATACAGAATATCTGGGATTCTATGCTGGAATCAATATTTTTGTCACGCATATTTTTCCAGAGTTTGATAAATACACGCTGCACAGTTTCTTCGGCTAGATAAGAAGATTTGGTTTTGTTGAGCGCATATTGGTATACTTTGGAACTCCATACGTCAAAGTATTCCTCAAATCTTCGGACAATAGACGCATAATTGATTTCCATAGTGTAGGCTTGGAATAAATGAATTTAGCGATAATGCGCTTTCGCTCCAAGTTTTTTAAAAAATATTTTGCCTCTTTTCTTATTGGATGAGATTTGTTTTCTGAATGATCTTCGATGTACGGTTATAGACTCTCAATTGGGCGTTTCGTCTTGGTCGGATTGTATTAATACCCTTAGACTGTATTTATACCTCTTCTTGGGCGTTTTGATACGTATGTTTCGAATCTTGTATTTGGACTGGCACAAAGTTTGAATTTTACCCTGCTGTAATACATAAATTATTCACATTAACACATCGACGTATGAAAAAATTAATTCAAACACTGGGACTAGGTATGCTTATTTTAACAGTATTAGTAGGCTTTACATCATGTAGCAAAGATGATGATCCGGCTGATAACGATCTTTTTGTTGGAAAATATGAAGGCACTATTGGCTTTGATGACATGAACAACAATGATAACGATGTTGCCTCGGGAGAAGGAACGGTTACTGTAACAAAAGTTGGCGATACCTATAATTTTGCTTTTGGAAATGGCATTCCTAATCTCAATGGAGTAGATTTTGAAAAAAAGGATAACGTCTTAGTTAATATCGGCTCAGCAGGTACGGGATTTATCCGTATTGATGCCGGTAAATTGACAATTGGTTATACAAAAGACGGCAAGGCATGGACGGCCAATTGTAATCGGAAATAGTCTTGCGAAAAATAGAAAGCGCCTGTTTGCCAGGTGAACGTTGTGAGTTTAACATTTTATAACATTATTTTCTAAACGATTTACGGAGCGATACTGTTCTATTAACAAACAATAAAACAAAGTAATTATGAGCGAATTAACATGGAAAGGCCGTTGGAACGAAATCAAAGGCAAGGTAAAACAACAATATGCAGACCTTACTGACGATGATCTATTGTATGCTGAGGGCAAAGAAGACGAATTGGTAGGTAAGCTTCAAAAGAAGACCGGTAAAACACAAGATGAGGTAAATAAGTGGTTGAACGATTTGTAGGTTTAGTATTGTGTGATAAAAAGCGGATAACAGCATTGTTATCCGCTTTTTTAATTTGATAGCAATTTCCTCAATGAACTTTTATGCTTGTTGAATTCCTATTGCCTTGTACGGATTGTTTTCGTTACAAATCCCCAACAGCGCAATACCTTTTATTTTTTGTTAAAATTGAATCGTCGCGCAATGCTAAATCCCCAGCGAAATTGCCCTTTGCCCCATGAGCTATTTGTTTCGCTGATAAACTGAGATTCTTGTATTGCGGTCGCATTGGTAAAATTGAGGTGGAAGATATGGCCTCCGGTATCCATTTCTAGACCGACACCCAAAGCATTATAGTAACGTTGACCACCCACTTCTTCACGGTACTTCTTGTTCGATGCTTTTCGGAAAGGCAATGTATAGTCTGCGACTAGCGCAATTCGATTACTAACCTTAGCCCGCCCACCGATACCGATAGCGAATACATCATTCTGATCATTAAAAGCCGTATAATTTCGGTGAAGATAAGAAGGAACTACAACGAGCGAAAGATCTGAACTGAATTTTCGGGCGATGATGAGCTGCGTTACATAACTCAATCGGTCATTGAAGTTCTCAAAGCTTGCTGCTGAAGACTTATCCGTACTAGCTTCCATCGCGGATAGGGTAGTGCTTCCAAAAAAAGCTACGGAAACAGGTATGCTATTGTCGACGGTTTGTTCGATAAATCGGTATTTTACATTCCCCTCAAATAGCTGCCGAACAGCCGTTGCGCCCTTCGCGCGGGCGATTCCAATGTTCAGGTTATCGAATAAACCATAATCAAAACCTATGCGGATGTCGGTCGAATTATCGAGGCCAAAGAAATTTTTACCTCCACCCGCGCTGCCCGCGATATCGCCAAAGCGGTGATCTACTCTAAAGTCCATTTCATTACGATGAATTGTTTCTGTGGTCTTGAGATTGATCAAATTGCCGGATTTAAAGGTCGCCGTGACTTTTTCATTTTTGGGTGCATCGATATGGATTAATTTATCGAGATCTTCCTGCGCAAATGACTTTGCGAAAGGAAAGCAAAGGAGTATAAGTAGTATTTTTCTCATTTGTAATGAATTCGTATTATGGTTTGTAGGTCGCATCAACGGTGATTTTGACTACTTCAGCAATTTTTTTTCCAACGATGGAAGGAATAGAAATTTTATGATCTGCAAGTTTGACCTGAAAATTTGCTACCGCCTTTATCGTGCCATCTGTAACAGTAAATGTTGCCTTTGTACTGTAAGGTTTAGTAACCCCATGGATTAGAAGTGTGCCTCTTACATTCAGCGTATAGCTGCCATCCTTTGTTAATTTGTCCGCGTTGTCGACTTTGCCTTTAAATTCTGATAGGGGGTATTGATCACTTTCCATGTAATTTTCATTGAAATGCTCCTGCATGAGCTTTTTGTCAAATTGAAAAGATGTATTTTTTACCCGAAAGATGATATCTCCCGTTTGAAGGTTCATCGCCGAAGCGCCTAGGTACTTTTGGCTTCGATGTCTTCCAATGGCGCATTACTAAAAAAGGTGATGCTGGTCTCTTTTGAAACAAAAGAAGCCTTTTGCTGCGCAATGGTCGTCATAGCGATGAGCATCATGAAGAGCGCTATGTACATGTTGATTTTTTTCATATGCCTAACATTAGTTTTCAGGTGAATTCCTTTTGATCCATGCATCCAGCAGTTCTATTTCTTTTGCGGAGAGTGAGCTGCCTAGTGGCATGGATTTGGTCACCAGTACCGCATTATTAATCTTTGCAATATTGTCTTTGACGGAGATATAACCACTGAACGTCCATCGTCCACTGGCCGAACGTCCTGTCGCGTGGCACGAACTACATTTCGTTTCAAAGAGTGCTTTAGAAAAATTCGTGTAACACACATTTAGTACCGTCACAGTTTCATTGCCGTTATCCGGATTGTTCGTAAGTTCTTGCGCCTGCTTTTTGGTACAGGCGGAGAAGGAGAGAACTGTTAAGGTAAAGAAAAAAATGACTAGGTAATGATGTGCTCTGAGGCAAGGATTTACGGTTTTTAGATTTTGTGCCATAAGTTTGAATAGTTAGTTTTGGTTTAGTTAGCAGGGGCCACGGCAGAGTTATCGTTTACGATTGGCCAAACGCCAACGCGTGGGAAACTTATCCCTTTATTATCTCCACGCTGTGTATCCTGGCCGAAGTAATATAAGGGCCATCCTTTGAACGTTAATTGTTTCTTTCCATAGACGGTAATGACAGCGATGTCAGCCGTACGAACAAGCGAAGGCAGAGCTCCAGTCTCTTTTTGAAAGATAGGCCAGATCGCATCATTACTGAAATCTGCAGCAGTATAATTGTTTTTGTTGAATTTGTCGGGTTTAAAGGCATACAACGTTCTGCCCTTATCATCGGTCAGGTAAATTGTTTTTCCGGTTCCTTCGGTATAGTCGCCTAAATAGTTTTTAGTATCGTGTCCGATAAGTTGCGCATTCGCAACCATGAGTAAATAATCAGGTTTGGCCACGTACCATATTTTATTGACAGCATCTCCTTTCACCTGACCGGATTGACTATCGCCTGCATAATAGTAAAGCGGCCAGCCCTTAAATGTGTTTTGTTTCGAGCCATCTTCACGTGTTATTTCACCGATCAGGCTTTTGTCAATTTTTAGGTCTGTGCTTGTTTCACTGCTGTAATAAATAGGCCAAGTGGCCAAACAATTACCGCTGCAGGTCGAAGCTCCTTTTGTATCATTCGAAAAGAAATAGAGTGTTTTACCGTCAGCATCGGTCAGAATATTACCAAATTGGGTATTGGCAGACATTTGCACGCCCTTGTTTTTATTTTCCACATTGCCAGGCTCACCATCGCTTTTTGAACATGCAGAAAACATCGCTAAGGTCAATAGACCACCTATAAAAGTTAATTTGACTTGTTTTTGGTTTGATTTCATAATGGTATGTTTTAAAATAATGTCTTGATATTACGATCAGGTCAGCGAAAAGGTTGCTTGGAAATTGAGTCGAAAAAAAATATTTTTTGGAGGCAACCTTTTCGATTATCCTCTCGTATAAGACTTAATACTATATTTATCAAAAGAAAGAAGCAATATCGAGTGGCGATAACAGAAGTTGACGAAAAATCTATCCATATTATTAAAGGATGTATTGATGAGGACCGCAGGGCCCAGAAAGATCTTTACACCATCTACTACGCTATGTCTTTAGGGATATGTCTGCGCTACGCTAATAACAGGGAAGATGCTATCAGTATTTTAAATGAAGGCTTTTTCAAGGTTTTTAAAAACATCAACAAATATGATTTTCAGAAGCCTTTTTCCATATGGATCAAAAAAATCATGACAAATACTGCAATTGATTTTTATCGGGCAAAGATTAAACAGGGCATCTTGGTAGATGTATCCATGTATGAGCGCATACCATTATTGAGGATGATAGCATCAGTCAAAAGTTAAACTATGAAGATTTATTGGCGATGGTACAGCAGCTTCCACCTGCCTACAGGACAGTGTTCAATCTCTATGCGATCGATGGTTATGGACACGAAGAAATTAGTGGCATGCTGGGAATTGCCATTGGAACATCAAAATCTAATCTGCATAAAGCACGTGGTAGACTGGCGGAAATGGTGGAAGTTCAAGGGGTAAAATTTGGTAAAACGGAGGAGAAAAGATGATGGAAAAGGATAAGAATAAGATTGATGAGCTATTTAAGTCGGGCTTAAGTGATGCTAACTTTGACTTTGATGAATCACATTGGCAAGATATAGAATCGCGATTGGACAATGAAAGGCGTGTAAAGAGACGAAAGATCGTCGTCTTAACGAGCTTGGCAGCTACACTTGCAGCAGTTTTAACGATCTTTTTTGTTTGGAATAACGCGTTATTTAAAACCAATAATTTACCAGGTGAAATAAATACAGCCGGTATTTCGCCTGAAAAGGAGGTTCCGGAGAACAAAACTGTTCAACCTAAGGAGTATTCGCCAGACGAAACCGAACGGGATCAAGATTGGATTGCATTTCAGCCGAACAAACGTGCGAATAATGTGTTCCAGATTTCAAATGAAACCATCGTACTGCAAGATATCCGCTTGGGGAAGATAGCCGATTCAAATCCGATAATCGGGCAAGAAAGAAAACTAAATACTGTATTCACAATTCCAAGCATGGAATATAACAATCAAAGATTGCCTCATTTCAACTTAAGAGAAGAACCGGTTGAAGGGACAGGGGAGCGTCTGGCAGCCATTTATCAGCCTAAAGAAAGTATGGGATCCAATGCGCAGGAAAGAGAACGGTCGGTTGTTAGTTTCTTGGCTGGGCCAGATCTGACAAGCGTGCGGGGGGCAGGTAAATCCTCCCTTAGTGAAAATATCGGTTTGGCCTATTCCTATCCTCTCACAAAAGCACTGCGTGTGTCTGTGGGTGCTACCTACGCTAAAAAGAATTATACGTCAGCGTATAAATTTTATGCGCCATCAAATCCACCGGAAATGGCGCAACTGCCGAGCAATGTGAGCGCTGTATGTGATGTTCTTGATGTACCACTCACAGCGAGTTATACGGTTTTGAAAGGTAAAAAAGTGAAGTTCAATGTCAGTGCAGGACTTTCGAGCTATTTTATGCTAAAGGAAAAATATACCTTCGACTACGAAGGTGGAGGTAGCTATAGCGGATCTCAGAAAAGTGCCGTCTATGAAGTGAATGGAGAGAACCAGCATATCTTTGGTGTTGCCGATTTCTCGATCTCCATTGAGAAGAAAATTAACGATAAAATTAATATTGGCGTAAAACCTTTTGTTAAAATGCCTTTGACAGGGATAGGTTACGGAAATGTAGATCTGGAATCTAAAGGCGTTGCGTTTACCTTGGGAATGAGTTTGTAATGCGGAATCGCTCGGCTTTCGTTTGGGGCATGTTCGGTACAGCTTCGCATCAGGGAGCGCCTCTGGGCGTACTAATCTTCTATTTCATTTCTAATGTGCTGTTCGTATGTGAACAATTCGAATAATAACTGTTCGCATACCTACATTTCATTTTTTGAAGCAGATCCTAATTAGGCTATAATGCGCTTCAGAAGGTATAAATGAACTAGAGGACCCTATGGTATGGTATTTGGCACGGAGCTAACAAAATTGATCTTATGTTCTTTATGCATTTTGAAGTTCAATTTTCATTTTAGTCATTCACTATAAATAAATATATAGGTTGTTTAGCCGCGTCGGGAGATGCGGCTTTTTTTTGAGGTCAAAAAGCCTAAATTGACGAATTTACCCCTTAAAATAAGAAGATTCTACCCCCCTTCCTCTGTAACGTTTTTGATAATATTGCAAGTGTCAATATGACGTTTTATTGTGTTGACGATGTTAAATAACCAAGAGTGTTTGCCTGATTAGATGAATACCCTCTCCAAATCACATAAAAAATAGGTGGTGGGAAAGTAAGTTGGCTAAAACTCAAAAACAGCTAAATAACCAAGTTTAATTATGATGAATTTACTAATCAAAAGTGGATTGTTTGATCCTTGAATTCCTAACGGAACGCAATATTGCTACCTCATATTGCCATGTTACTCTTCATCAAAATATTATTTAATCACTAAACAGTTTTACTTATGAAAAGGAAAATCGAATTAACACAGCGCTGGCTTTGTTCTATCTGCTTTTTACTTTTAAGCTTACAGCAGACTTATGCACAGTCAATAACTGTACGGGGCCAGGTTACCGAAAATAACAGGCCACTTGCTGGAGTGACCGTTAAAAATATCGGTTCCACAATGCAGGCGCAGACAGATACACAAGGGAAATATACACTCAGTGCTGCGACCGTCACGGCATTAGAATTTACCTTTCTAGGCTATGCGAAACAGCGCTTTGAATTCAGTCAGCTTAAACAGATCAGCCAAGGGAGCTACGAGCTTAACGTGCAGCTTGATGCTTCCGAAGGAGATGTTTTGGATGAAGTGGTGGTCGTTGGTTTTGGCTCGCAGAAAAAAACAAACCTGACTGGTTCTGTTGCGGTGGTAGATGCCAAGCAGCTGGAAAATAGACCTGTAAGAAATGCTATCCAGGCACTGCAAGGACTGGCCCCCGGCCTAAATATTTCCCAAAACTCGGGAACGATGGAAACCAATCCATCTATTAATATCCGGGGTACAGGTACAATCGGCACATCTTCTTCGGCACCATTGGTCCTAATTGACGGTTCTGAAGGGTCTTTGGCAGCATTAAATCCACAAGATATCGAAAGTGTGTCTGTCTTGAAAGATGCTGGTGCTGCTTCAATCTATGGTTCTAGAGCCGCTTTTGGGGTTATTTTGGTCACCACAAAATCTGGAAAGGCTGGACGTACTTCGGTAAATTATAATAATAGCTTTCGTATGAACGCACCGACATTGATGCCTAAGATGATGGACTCTTACACTTTTGCTCAATATTTCAATCAGGCCGAAGTCAACGCAGGCGGTTCACCGCATTTCTCCGCGGAGCATCTACAGCGCATCTTGGATTATCAAAACGGAAGCCTGAAAAATTCGACCATTGTCGATCCGAATAATAAGTTGTATTGGGCTGAAGGATATGCCTATGGTAACGACAATAACGATTGGTTCGACGTCATGTACCGGGATCAGGCTTTTGCCCAGGAGCACAACCTAAGTCTCAATGGTGGAACCGAAAAAACAACCTATTACCTTTCTGGCAATTTCATGAAGCAGCAAGGATTGATGGCCTTCAATACAGACCATTACGACCGTTACTCTGTTGCGGCTAAAATCAATTCTAAAGTATCTGACATCTTTCAGGTAAATTACAACGCTAGGTTGGTACGTGAAGACTACGACCGTCCTGCAGCATTGACCAATAGTTTTTATGATGATTTAGGAAGACAGGGCTGGCCAACGCTGCCACTTTATGATCCGAATGGATACTTGTTCAGTTCTCCTTCACCTGCACTTGCCATGAAAGAAGGCGGACAGGATAAATCCAGTAAAGATTACATTTATCAACAGTTACAACTGATCCTTGAACCAATTAAAGGATGGCGTACAACCGGTAATTTTAACTATAGGACCACAACTCAATTTCGTCACTGGGATTCGCAGCGTCTTTACAATCATGACGTGAATGGTGATCCTTATTTGTATAAAAACTCTTCAAACGTCTACGAATTTGGTTTAAAGGAAAACTATTATAACATCAATATCTTTTCTGATTACGATAAAAGCTGGGGCGACCATCATTTTAAAGTTATGGTCGGTGGTCAGATTGAACATACGGCCTATCGCAATCTCGGTGTGCAACGTGACGGAATCATTATCCCGGATCAACCGGTATTGAATCTGACTTCCGGCACAGATATCAATGGAAAAGCAGTAGTACCTTCTGTATCTGGCGAATATCAAAAATGGGCAACAGCGGGTTTCTTCGGCCGATTGAATTACAATTATGCTGAAAAATATCTATTGGAAGCTAATCTGCGTTATGACGGTTCATCACGTTTCCGTAGCGATAGCCGCTGGGGCTGGTTTCCTTCAGTTTCTGCGGGATGGAACATCGCCAAAGAAAACTTCCTTGTAGAGTCGGCACCATTTATTAATATGCTGAAATTAAGAGCTTCCTACGGAGAGCTAGGCAATCAAAATACCGACGTCTGGTATCCGACTTATGTTACGCAACCAACGGGGACAGCCAATGGTGCTTGGCTGATCAATAATGCGCGACCAAATTCTGCATCGGCTCCAGGCCTCGTAAGTGCTTTATTGACCTGGGAATCTATCAATACGAAGAACTTAGGCGTCGATTTCGCCTTTTTAAATAGCCGCCTTTCTGGGTCTTTTGAGGTCTTCGAACGGAAAACATTTAATATGGTCGGCCCAGCTCCACAGTTACCTAATACATTAGGGACGACAGTTCCTCAAACAAACAACACCGACTTAAAAACAAGAGGATTTGAGGCTACCCTGGGCTGGAATGACCGTACTGCCAGTGGTTTTGCATATGGAGCAAAGTTCCTCTTGTCTGATTATACCACAACAGTAACACGCTATCCTAACGCAATAGGGTCATTATCAAACTATCGTGAAGGTCAAAAGCTGGGTGAAATATGGGGGTATCAAACCCTTGGTATTGCCAAGACAGAAGAGCAAATGAGCCAGCATTTGGCGAGCTTGCCCAATGGTGGACAAAATGCATTAGGAACACAATGGGGGGCAGGAGATATCATGTATGCTGATCTTAATGGAGACGGAAAAATAGATGGTGGCAGCAATACAGAGGCCGATCCAGGTGATCGTCGTGTGATTGGAAACAGCACACCGCGTTACTCCTTTGGATTGAATCTGAATGCGGACTACAAAAATTTTGACTTTAGCATTTTCATGCAAGGTGTCATGAAACGCGATTATTGGCAAGGGGGGTACTATTTTTGGGGAGCAACTTCAAAATGGTGGTCAACGGGCTTGGTCGATCATCTTGATTATTTCCGTACTGCAGATAATCCCCTGGGTGAAAATCTTGAAGCATATTACGCACGTCCTGTTTTTGGTACTGCTAAAAACCAGCAGACGCAGACGCGCTTTTTGCAGAACGCAGCCTATATCCGCATAAAAAATATTCAGCTGGGCTATACCTTGCCGAAAGAAACAACAAAACGTTTCGGTGTGGAGCGCTTGCGTGTATACGTTTCCGGAGAAAATATCTTGACCGGCTCAAGTGTAGCGGGAATGTTTGATCCCGAAACTATTGATGGCGGAAGCAACGGAACCGTTTATCCATTGACTAAAGTCTGGTCTGCAGGTTTAAGTGTTACATTTTAAGTCGATTCATTATGAAATTCAATAATACTATTTTTAGATTGATGCAATTAGGCCTTGTCGCTTTGGTAGGTCTAGCTTCCTGCAATAAATATTTGGATATTGCACCCCCTTCGTCCATTATACCTGAAGCTTATCTGGATGAGGAGTCACAACTAGCTGCTTATACCGTAAATCAATATGCGGGCCTATTTCCTTCACACGGCAACTGGTCATTTGGCACTTTCGGCATAGACGGAAATACAGACAATATGGCTATTCCAACACTCGATAACAAGTTTATTCCAGGCCAATGGCGCGTAGGATCGAATGGCGGCGACTGGGATTTTTCAAGTATTTATCAGATGAATTATTTTATAAATACGGTGGTTCCCAAATGGAAAGAAAATCGTATTCTCGGAAATTCAAGTAACATTGCACATTATATCGGTGAAGCCTATTTTTTACGAGCCTACGTTTACTTTGGGAAATTACAGGCCTTAGGTGATTTCCCAATTATTCGCAATGTGATGTCGGATAAGGACAAGAATATTTTGGTAGAAGCAAGTAAGCGTTCGCCAAGAAATGAAGTGGCTCGTTTTATTCTTTCTGACTTGGATTCGGCTATTACCTTGCTGAACCAAAGTTCGCCGGACGGCAAGAAACAGCGGATCTCAAAAAATGTCGCGCAACTGTTCAAATCCCGAGTGGCTTTGTATGAGGGTACATGGCTCAAATACTTCAGCGGAACCGCATTCGTCCCTAAAGGACCAAACTGGCCGGGTGCTGCAAAATCATACAATAGCAATTATGCATTCCCGACTGGAAGTATTACCGGAGAGATCGACTACTTTTTAACGCAGGCCATGGAATCGGCTTCTGCTGTTGCTGACAATATTCAACTGGAAAATAATACCGGAATTATAGAATCTGCCAACAACGAGAATCCTTACTTCAGCATGTTTGGCGCAGTAGATATGTCGAGTTATGGTGAAGTATTGCTGTGGCGTCAATATAATCAAAGCCTGGTGACACATAATGTGCCTGTGTATGCACAACGCGGAAATTATGCGGTTGGTTTGACACGCGGCCTTGTCGAAAGCTTTCTGATGTCCAATGGACTGCCTATTTACGCTTCGGGCAGCGGTTATGCTGGTGATAATTACATAGCAGATGTTCGGAAGAATCGCGATGGCCGTTTACAATTGTTTTTAAAAGAACCTGGCCAAAAGAATGTATTGGTCAATATTGGACAGGGTACTCACTACACGCTCATAGAGCCCACTCCGACTGTATACGATACCGATTGGGAACGACGTTACACAACAGGTTATACAATTCGTAAAGGCATTTCATACGACGGTTTACAAACGCTCAACGGTCAGGGATTTACGGGTAGCATTACCTTCCGAGCCACCGAGGCCTACCTCAATTATATGGAGGCTTGTTATGAAAAGAATCAAAATTTAGATACGAAGGCACAGGCCTATTGGCGCGCACTGCGTACACGGGCTAAAGTCGATCCTGATTTCAATGCGACCATTGCGGCAACGCAAATGGATAAAGAAAAGAAAGATTGGGGCGCGTATTCTGCAGGACAGTTTATATCACCAACATTGTACAATATACGTCGCGAACGCAGAAGTGAGCTTATGGCTGAAGGTCTACGTTGGATGGATCTTAAGCGTTGGCGGGCTATGGATCAACTGATTACAACAGCAGACCATTTTGAAGGTTTTAAACTTTGGGGACCGATGAAAGATTGGTATACACCCGAACAATTGATTTATGGTGCTACCAATGACAAATCTGTCGTTTCAGATCCCGCACGGAGTGAATACCTCAGACCATTGGAGATCCGAAGCAATGCCCTGTCTTATACCGGTGTAAAATTTGCCATGGCGCATTACCTCGCACCCATTGCCACAGAGCATTTCCAGTTGGCTTCGGATGACGGAACAGCAGAAAACTCTGTTATTTATCAAAATCCAGGATGGTCACTTATCAGTGGAACTGCCCCAACCGGACTGTAGAAAATATGAAAATAGATATGTGTCATCTCATTATTACACAAATACGAATATATCCCTCTTTTTGACTCAATATCCCCCTTGATCACGCAGAAAAAGGGGGATATTTTTGTTTACTGATCATCAAGAGCTGTTAGCTCAAAGAAACTTAAACTAAATCATGAAAAAACTTTTATCTGTCTGTCTTAGTTTGCTGTCAAGTTGTTTTGCCGCATATAGTCAAGAGCCCATCCCACCACAGTATAAATTGGTATGGTCGGATGAGTTTGATTATAATGGTGCACCCGACACGGCTAAATGGAGTTACGAAGAAGGTTTCAAACGTAACCGGGAAGAGCAATGGTATCAAAAAGAAAACGCTTCCTGTCGTAATGGCCTGTTGGTTATTGAAGCAAAAAAAGAACAACGTAATCATTCAGGTTTTATTCAGGGCAGTCATGATTGGATTGCCGGCCGTAAAAAAATAACCTATACTTCGGCTTCGATAAATACTTTGGGCAAGCAGAGCTGGAAATACGGGATTTTTGAAATCCGGGCGCGTATCCCAGTTGGTGAGGGCCTTTGGCCTGCATTCTGGACATTAGGCACCACCAAAGAATGGCCATCCAATGGTGAAATAGATATCATGGAATATTACCGTGGCAATATATTGGCTAATATCGCAACCGGTACTGACCAACGCTGGAAAGCACATTGGTTTGGTAAGACGAAAGCCGTCAAAGATCTTGGCGGAAAGGCGTGGGCAGATCAGTTCCATATTTGGCGAATGATTTGGAATGAAGACGCTATTACGCTTTATGTGGACGATATAGAAATGCTTCACGTTCCTATGGATCAATTGGTCAATCGGGATGGTACAGGATTCAATCCGTTTACCCAACCGCATTATCTCCTGTTAAATTTGGCCCTCGGCGGAATAAATGGCGGCACGATAGCTGATAAATTACTTCCTGCAAAATATGAAATTGATTATGTCCGGGTTTATCAAAAAAAGGAACATGCTGAGATGCATAGTTTTACGCCAGGGGAAATATGGAAAGACCAATCCGGTCATGTGATCAATGCGCATGGCGGTGGCGTACTTCATCAAAATGGGAAATATTATTGGTATGGTGAGAAACGTGGCGGAACTACGTCCCAGGGAGTCAATGTGTACTCATCCAATGATTTGTATAACTGGAAGTTTGAAGGATTGGCTCTCACACCTAGCACAGATTCTACAAGCGATATTGCTTGGGGCTGTATTATGGAGCGGCCAAAGGTTATCTATCAAGAACAGCTGAAGAAATATGTGATGTGGTTCCATCTTGAGTTGAAAGGGCAAGGCTATGCAGCAGCCAGGGCCGCCGTTGCTACCAGTGACTCTCCGCTTGGGCCGTTTCAGTTTGTCCATAGCTTCCGGCCAAATAACAATATGTCACGCGATATGGGTTTATTTGTAGACACTGATGGTAAGGCTTACCAAATCTATTCATCGGACGAAAACTATGCCTTACGCCTGGTTCAATTAACCGATGATTACCTGCATGTGACAGCGAAAGATTCCTTACTCTTCCGGAATCATAGGGAAGCCCCGGCTTTATTCAAGTACAAAGATAAGTATTATCTGATCACCAGTGGATGTACTGGCTGGGATCCAAATCGTGCAGAACTCCATGTTGCTACAAATCTTTTTGGCCCTTGGAAATCCCTTGGTGATCCAATGCAAGGACCGAATTCGGCTTTGACTTATGGTGGCCAATCGACATTTATCCTTCCTGTCGCAGGAAAAAAGGATTCCTTTATCTTTATGGCCGACCGCTGGAATCCCAAAGATCTTATGGATAGCAGATATATCTGGCTACCGGTTGATCTCCAGAATGAAAAAGTACAGATAAATTGGAAGGATCAGTGGGATTTAAGTGTATTTCATTAGTTCGATCATATAGCTGTATTTAACCTAGATTCAGTTAAACAAATCAATCTTTTTTGAAATGATTTATTAATCGATAAATAATAAAAAATGCAATCTCTGAATAAATTAGTGCTTATTCTACTCTATAGCTGTGTCTTCACTTTGGGGTATCCGCAATCCAGTATTACCTTGACTTATGAGCGGAATAAAATGCAACAGCAAGATACTGTTGTCCGAAAAGGGATCCCTTGGTTAGATGAAACGATTACCGAAGAAAATCGGCTGCCCATGCATACAGATTTTGTGACCTTTCCGCATACGTCTCAGATCATCAACAGCGATTGGCGTGAATCCTCTGCGTATTTAAGTTTGAATGGTTCCTGGAAATTTAAATGGGTAAATAGCCCTTCAAAACTACCTGCTAACTTTGAATCATTAACTTATGACGATCGTCATTGGGATAATTTTCAGGTGCCTGCAAACTGGGAACTCAATGGATACGGTTTCCCGATGTATACTACCTCCGGTTTTGAATTTACCTATTTAATCGGGAAACCAAATCCACCAATTGTGCCGATGGATTTCAACCCTACGGCTGTGTATCGCCGTGAGGTAGTTATTCCCGAGGATTGGCAGGGAAAGCCCGTAATTCTCCATATTGGGGCAGCCAAATCGAATCTATCTGTTTGGGTAAACGGCCAATATGTCGGGTATGGGGAGGATAGCAAATTACCATCCGAGTTTGACATAACAGCATATTTGAGAAAAGGAAAAAATCTAATTACAATGCGTGTCATGCGATGGGGAGTCGCAAATTATTTGGAGGATCAGGATATGTGGCGCCTTAGTGGAATTACGCGAGATTGTTATCTGCTGGTTCGGCAACCAGTGCATCTACGTGATATTCAATTGTCGCCGACCCTCAATGATGCCTTTGATAAAGGACAGTTAAATACTAAGCTGATCTTTAACCAGGCCAGTCATGGGGATCTAATGGCAGAGGTTACACTTCATAGAAACGGTCGGCTTGTGTCAATTGCAACTGTTAAAGTCGACGGACAGGAAGTGGATATTGAACAGACCATAGACCATCCTGAACTATGGTCGGCCGAAATGCCAAATTTATACCAGGTGACTGTTAAACTTACAGACCCTAAGGGCAAACTCAGCGAGATCGTTCCCCAGCAAGTGGGCTTCCGTAGGGTTGAGATCAAAGAAGGTCTGTTGCTCGTTAATGGACAGCCTATACTTGTCAAGGGAATAAACAGGCACGAAACAGATCCCGTTACTGGTCATGTGATCTCGAAAGAAAGTATGTTGCGCGATATACAGCTCATGAAAAAATTTAATATCAATGCTGTTCGTACCAGCCACTATCCCAATGCCGAATATTGGTTGCAGCTCTGTGACCAATATGGATTGTATGTAATTGATGAGGCTAATATCGAATCACATGGCATGGGTTATGACCTGTCCTATACGATGGCCAATAGGCCGACCTGGGAGAAAGCACATGTTGCTCGTGTTGAACGCCTTATTCAGCGCGATCGGAATCATCCTAGCGTAATTATTTGGAGTATGGGCAACGAAGCCGGAAATGGCTACAATTTCTATCGGGCCTACCTCCGGATGAAAGAGCTCGATAAAAGTCGCCCTGTACAATACGAAAGGGCAGTGAATAATTATGGGGAATTAAGATTTGACTGGAATACGGATCTGATTGTACCTATGTATGCAAGTCCATCCGCAATGAAAAATTATGCAGCGCGTAACCCAAAGCCTCAAAGACCCTTTATTCAATGTGAGTATGCACATGCCATGGGGAATTCATTGGGAAACTTTAAGGATTATTGGGACATCATTCGGGCAAACAAAGGAATATTTCAAGGCGGATATATCTGGGATTTTGTGGACCAATGTTTTATTAAAATCAACGCTAAAGGCGATACGGTTTATACCTATGGTGGAGACTATGAGCCTAAGGAAGCCATAACGGACTGGAATTATGCTTCCAAAGGAATTTTTTATGCCAATAGAACACCCTATCCACATGCTTGGGAAATGAAAAAAGTATATCAAGATATCCATAGTAGCCTATTGAACGAGAAAAAGATACAGGTTTACAATGAACGTTTTTTTACTGGACTTGACAATGTTGAACTTCAATGGGAGCTTATTGTTGATGGAAAGAAAGCCCAATCTGGTTTAATCAGTCACTTGAATGTGTTGCCGCAACAATCTGGTGTGCTGTTTATCCCTTATCAAACAGATGCACGTGGGGAGAAATTTCTGAATCTGACTTATCGATTGAAAAAAGCCGAACCCTTACTTCCTATGGGGCATATTATTGCAACCGAACAGTTGTCTTTAGGTGGTGTTTTTCAACCTAAGACAACCATTGTGGCACAGGGGAAAATCAAGACTGAGCGAAAAGATGGAAATCTGATTATCTCGGCAAAACAGCTGCAGATGGAGTTTGACCTTAAATCAGGATGGCTGACCAGATATCATTACAAAGGACGGGATTTAATGGATGAGCATGCTTTATTTAAGACTAATTATTGGCGTGCACCGAATGATAACGATTTCGGTGTAAATACACCTGAAAAACTGAAATCTTGGAAACAGGTTACGGATTCTATTGAATTACTTGAAATTAGATCCGAATTAATCGATAGCCTGGTCTATGTCTATGCGGCCTACAAAATGCCTCAGGTATATGGACAGTTAGCAATGAAATACTGCATTAATCAACGGGGTGAAATGCGCGTTTCTCAATCATTCACGGCTGACACCACAAAAAAGGTTGCTGTTCTGCCACGTTTCGGCATGCAATGGATCATGCCTGCTGGCTTTGAGGCCATTAATTACTACGGTAGGGGACCACAGGAGAACTACATCGACCGTAATTTTGCATCGCATGTCGGAATTTATAAACAGACCGTCGATCAACAGTATTTTCCTTATGTAATGCCACAGGAGACAGGTAATAAGACCGATGTCAGGTGGATGGAAATAAGAAATAAGCAAGGTGAGGGATTGTTTTTTACGGCAGATTCTACTTTCAGTATGAGTGCCTTGCATTATTTTGATAAGGATTTGGACGACGGTCCCAAGCGACAACAACGCCATGCCGCTGACCTTGTCAAAAGGAAACAAACGCAAGTTAATATTGACCTCAGACAAATGGGCGTAGGCGGAATCAATAGCTGGGGAGCATGGCCGCTTCACGAATATACATTGCCGTACAAAGATTATTCATTCTCCTTCGTTATAAAACCAGTCGAATAATTATAGCGTCCTGTACAGCAGAAAGAGCTCGTGATTGTTGTACAGGACTTATTTTACTTTTTAACAATTCAGACTAAGGCCGGTCTACATGGAATTCATTCTGAAATGCTTTTCGGTACTTTTTGACATAGTCGGATGGTGTATCGCCAAACAATTTGTTGAATTGTTGTCTAAAGTAGCGCTGATCGTAAAAACCTGTTAAGTTAGCTACTTCATTAATTTTCGAATCTGTCAAAATAAGCATTTCTGCTGCTTTTTTGAGTCGTACCGACCTGATAAATTCATTGATCGATTTGCCTGAAATTGTTTTAATTTTTTTATAAAGTGACGAATGACTCATCCCCGTTTTTTCGGCAAGGCTTATTACAGTCAATTCTTCCAGTAGGTTCTCTTCAATAATCTCAATGCACCGTTCTATGAATAGCTTGTCTGTGATCGATATCTTTAGCTCATTCGACTGTAATGTGATAGCGTTAAGGAAAAAGTCCTGAAGGTTCTTTTTGTTCTGCAGTAATGTCTTGACCCGAAGCAACAATATTTCCGAATCAAATGGCTTGTGGATATAATCATCGGCACCATATTGAATTCCGGCTAACTTCGTGCCGTCGGAAGTACTTGAAGTAAGCAGGATGATTTGAATATGGTTGAGCGTAGCATTAGATTTTACGGCTTTGCAGAGTGACAATCCATCCATCTCTTCCATGATAATATATGATACTCCCTATTTGCTGG
>NZ_DDKA01000024.1:0-6741 GCF_002339225.1 Sphingobacterium sp. UBA2610 | reverse complement strand
CATACTGACTTTGACGCATCAATAAGCGAGAATAAACGACCGAAGTAAACACTTACCAAAAAAAATAGGATGAATCGACAAGAACTGATCAAAACTTTTTCTGACAACCACCATACGGTTATTGCCTATATCCAGGCATTACCTGATCCCCTTTTTTTATACCGTAATCATGAAAAATGGACAGCTGGTCAGCAGCTAAAACATATCCTCTTAACGCTTCTACCCTTTCCAAAGATACTGCAATCAAAAGAGTTCATCGTCCAAAAATTCGGCACCCTACAACGTACAACTTGGGATTACGATACGGTACTTAACAATTATCTCAAAACAAGCCTACAGGCACCAAGTCAATTTTTGCCTGAAGATATCCTGCCTGCACAGAAAATGGGCCTTATAACGCAATTAGAAGAAGTAATAACTAAAATTAATCAGTTATTTGCACTGTACAATGAAGAGGAGCTCGATAGCCTAGTCTTACCCCATCCTTTGCTCGGAAAACTCAGTATACGTGAAATGTTTTACCTGATGAGCTATCATCCCCTACACCACCTGAATCAAATTAAGGAAAACTTGGCGTCATTAAATCACTAAGTCGCACCCTATTTTCAACATGTTGCCTGACTAGCATTCATGGTTTGTGTCTATTCCCTTGTATGGACCATATCATATAAATCAAAGCCTTCAGCCCAATAATCTTTATGGATTTCCCGTAGTACAAAACCATTTTTCTTATAAAATCCAAACGTAAATTGAGAGGTGCCGACTTCGATCTTTTCAACCTGATGATGGGCGTAAAGAAAGTCAATGCGATGATGCAATAAGGTTTTTCCAAAACCAAATCCATGATATTTTGGATTTAAAAAACTCCAACTCAAATATCCTGTGCGCTGATCATCGGAAAAACCTACACCGCCGCCACCAATAATTTGTCCGTTAACCAGTGCAACAAAATACGTCTCCATTTCCTGATCCAGATATTCCCTGAAATCGGCAACCTCGCTCTGTGCAAAGTACTTCGGTATATTCATATGAAGAATATCAATCAGTTTATTGCTATCCTGAACATCATATTTCCTAATTTCCAAATACTTATCCATAATTGGTATGATTACAAATCCCTGTCTATTTTAAACTTACATCTCCTGTGAAGTTTCTTAAATATAGGAATAATTTAGTGGGTTTTTATTGCACTATTCCCAAGCATACCCGCTGATCGCATTTTTATTAAAAAACATAAAAAACTATGGCTATTGGCTTGATTTTTGATTAATTTTACGCTCGCACTGTGGCAAGCAGATGATTATTAAACACCCAATATGCAAAAACCTCAAAAGGATTTACCGATTTTTTTTGAAGCATTAAATCAAATGCCGATTGCCACGGCCATTTATGATAATTCGAACCTCAATATCGCATTTGCCAATTCTCGTATGTTAAAAATGTGGCGTACAGAGAATGAAATCGTTGGACATTCCTTTGGAGAGGTTTTTCCGGTTTTTACCCAGGAAGGATTTGCCGATATACTCCGTAACGTCTGGGAAAGCGGTGTTACCTACAAGGCAGTTGAAACTCCCGCAACGATTGTTGACGGTGATTTCAAAATCAAACGCTATTTTGATTTTGAGTATAAGCCACTCTTTGATAAGCGCGGACGAACAAATTCCATCCTCCACACAGCTACCGATGTCACGCATAAGATACACGATGAGAAACCTTTAGATCGAGAAAATATAACTATCAATCCCGCAACCAACCTGCGCATGATATCCTATACACTATCACATGATGCGAAAAATCCCTTGGCACTCGCTAAATTGGGTATAGGTGTACTTAAAGAACATTTGGATATGCAAACCAATAGGCGGCTCGAACTGTATGAGGTCATCGATCAATCACTTGAAAACATCGCTGACATTATCGACAAAACGGTAGAGCTGAGCCTTGCCCCAATGTATAGGCTACGGAAACAACCTGTCCGTTTAGATCTTACATTGCCCAATTGGTGCCGGGAAGCTAAATTATTATTCCGTAGCCCGCATACTGAACTTATCTTTGGAGACCTTTTTCCAGTAAACAGTGATCAAAATGGAGTTTACCAAATCTTTACAAACTTGATCAACAATGCCATTAAATACTCTTCGGCCAATACGAAAGCAGCGCTGCATATTTATAGTGAAAAAGTAACGAACGGTGTGTTATATATTATTAAAGATAATGGTATCGGGATTCCGCAGCATGAACTCAAAAATATCCGTATGGAAAGACTGCGTGGCTCAAATTCAACGGAGTACCAGGGAAAAGGCATCGGATTGTTTATCGTTCAGGAAATTCTTGAAAGGCTCAAAGCGCAGATGACCATTTTCAGTCAGGAAAACCAAGGGACCGAAATTCGTTTGTTTTTTCCAAATTAATAACGTGACGTAGCCTTTTATCTTCCTTTCAGGACAGATTTTGCCAATCTTATCCTGCTATTCAAGAAAAATCATTGTTGAACTCCTGATTTATAGCTAATTTTGAATGTTTAGAAATTGCAAGCAAATCAGACAAGTCTTTATGAATCATTTTCGTAAATATTGGAAACTACTTTCCCATATTGGTGCACATCCGGACATGTCATACATCGATTTCAAACGCGTATACATGATCAATCTGATTGCATTGTTATGTTTATTTCCGACAATTTTCTTTTCAATCCTCAATCTTATCGACCACCGTTATATTTTAGCAGCGATTAACTTCTGCAATTCACTATGTGCGCTTACGGTCCTTCTACTTCAATATTATGAGAAGCGTACTATCGCTAAGGCAACACTGTTGACAAGTAATGCTGTGTTTTTCTTCGCTGGAGCGCTACTTTATAAAAATGGTGGCGAATACTTTTTATTGTGCACATTGATTGTCTCCATGTTGATGTATGATAATCGAAAGATCCATATAGCCCTTTGTATTACGGTAGCTTTTTTGATTTCACTCTTATATCTACTTCCCGATATACTCCCGTTAAGCCAGCAAGTGCCTCGATCTAGGTCTGTTTTCAATATTATCAATGCACTAGCTTTTATGGTCGTCGCAGTCAACTTCTTTCTTGACATCATCTATAAGAATATAAAAAAAATTGAGCAGCAACGCCGCAACTTAGAATCCATGAATCGGGACAAAGAAAAAATCTTTTCTATTATCGCGCACGATATCAAAAGTCCTTTTGCCAATCTGGAAGCACTGGTCTTTATGTTTCGTAATCAAATGCTCGACAGTACAAACTCCCAGGAATACATCCAGCAGATCTTTCAACAAATTACGCAGCAGAATCAGGCGTTGGATGATTTATTGCAATGGGGCAGCAGCAGTATGCAGGGGATCAATACCAAAGCATCACCCCAGTTGATTAAACCTATAATACAACAAATTGTTGAAGTTTTTAATGAGAATGCACAATCTAAACAGCTAAAAATCAATATTGATATACCAAACAACACACAGATAATTGCCAATCGGGATCATACCATCATTATTTTACGCAACTTGATCAGCAATGCGATTAAATTCAGCTATGTGAGCGGGAATATCAACATCTACACCAGCATGGATGAAACCTATACACATATTCATATTCAAGATGAAGGAATAGGAATTAACCCTTCGAAGTCCGCCGTACTTTTTAATGAGATCCAGCAAAAGTCTTTCGGAACGGAAGACGAACCCGGATCGGGCGTAGGCCTTGTTTTATGTAAGGATCTTATTGAGCGGAACAAAGGTGTAGTGAACATCCAAAGCACACCTAATAAGGGATCCGTTTTTACGGTCGGATTGCCATCCTGCCCCAGCCATAAACCACAAACCGAGTTCAAAGTACCCACATGCTGTTAATTCAACTATAGGTTTAGAAATTTTTTGGTGGTTTTATGGAATCATTGAATTGCCGATGAAGAGAGAAAAATTGAATCTCCCTTTTGTAATTAAAACTATATCTTTATAAAAAGAATTACAGGGTCACTATGATAGAGAATACGTTTGGAATGGATATAATGCCTGAAAATGAACATGACCGACTGAATGCCCTCAGACGCTATAAAATAATGGGAACCCCCGCTGAAGCCAGCTTTGATGGAATTGCAAAATTAGCCAGCCAGATCTTTAATGCCCCTATTGCATTGCTCTCATTGGTGGATGCAGAATCGGTCTATTTCAAAGCAAATATCGGCATGGGCACCACAAAGGAAACGAATCGAGGGCAAAGTTTGTGTAGTCTGGCTATTTTGGACAAGAAAGTAACAGTCTTTGAAGATACATTGGAAGAAGATATCCTACTGACCAATCCAACTGTAATTGGAGACTTTGGGCTACGGTTTTACGCAGGTGCACCCCTTATTACACATGATGGTTTTATGATCGGTTCACTGTGCGTTATGGACAAGCATCCGCGGGCTTTCAGCGCAGCTGATCGACAGATATTAGCAGGTCTTGCACGCACAGCGATGGATCAAATCGAGCTTCGAAGTTCTTCCATCGATAAAATTGATGAGCTTGAGGGCGTCAATATTACCATGGCAACCATGCAACAACGACTGCTCGAACTTAATGACGAAATGGAGCTTGCCAATGACGAACTTTATCGCACGAATAGTCAGCTCAACAAATCCTATGATTTGACAGTGCTACTCAATAAAAATCTCAAAAAAAGTGAACGTCGATTCAGATCCTTTATAGATAAGGCCCCAATAGGCTTTGCGATTTTAACAGGCCGTGAGTTAGTTATTGAAGTTGCCAACGATAGGATGCTCAAGCTCTGGCGCAAAACCGAAATTGTCCTCGGCAAACCACTTGCACAAGCGCTTCCAGAACTTCAGGGACAGCCCTATTTAGGGATATTGGACGATGTCTTTACCACCGGCCAAAACTACATTGGAGATACTGCCTACGCAAGACTTGAGTCTATGGGGGTATTGGGCGATCATTATTTTGATTTTACTTATGAGCCGTTAAAGAATGATGAAGGTGAAACGGAGTCTATTATTGTCATAGCCAATGAAGTTACCGAGCGCATCAAAAGAAACGAACATCTTGAAGCTCTCAACTATCAGTTGGAAATTGCACTAAAAGCTGGTGAACTCGGCTCCTACAATCGCGATATCAGAACAGGAAAAATGGACTGCTCCGAAACCTGTAAAATCAATTTTGGTCTTACCAAAAACGACCGCTTTGACTATGAAGACCTCATGCGAAGCATCGTCCCTGAACACCGCGAAATGGTGTATCAAAAGGTGCAGGACGCTATCCAGAACAAGACCACTTATCACGCTGAATATCTCATCCGTTGGCCTGATGGATCGTTACACTGGATCAATGCATCAGGTCTTCCCAAATACGATCCAGAAGGTCATGCAACTCACCTCATCGGCGTAGTGGCAGATATTACAAAACGAAAGAATTACGAATCACAAAAAGATGACTTCCTGGGCATTGCCAGCCATGAACTAAAGACACCCGTCACGGGCTTAAAGGGAACGATTCAATTGCTGGAACGATTTAAGGACAAAACTGGAAGTGAGATCATTTCAAGGCTTATTGATCAGTCTGCTGTCAATATCAAAAAAATCGTTACACTTGTTGATGACCTGCTCAATATGCATAGAATCAGTGAAGGACAGCTTCATCTCGAAAAAACAACCTTCAAAGCGTCAAAGATTCTTGCCTCCAGTTGTCACAATATCATATCCCAAGGCAATCATCAAGTTAATATTACGGGCGATCTCGATGCAACTATATTTGCTGACGAGCAACGCCTTGAACAAGTGCTTGTTAATTTTGTCAACAATGCCGTTAAATATGCACCAGAATCGAGAGAAATCAATATCACTGTGGAACAGCTGCAAGATTGTATCAAGATAACCGTCAAGGATCAAGGTGAAGGTATTGATCCGGCAGTACAGCCTTTTATTTTTGATCGATATTATAGAGCAAACCATGAAGGCAAATCGTACTCGGGGCTCGGGCTCGGACTCTATATCTCCGCTGAAATTATCAAAAAACACGCGGGTCTAATAGGAGTTGACAGTACGGTAGGCTTGGGCAGCAGTTTCTGGTTTTCCATTCCACGCCCACCAGCGGAAAGATAATCGCAAAAGAGCCGGTAAAAAAACCGGCTCTTTGTTATAAACTCCTATGCGCTTCTATTTACAGACTGCTTATGTGCAGCCGATCGGCATTTCAATATAGACTTAGGCTATCTCCTCAACCGTCGCGTCAGGCGCATTCTTCTTGACAGATTCAATGCCGTTTTCCATACCACTTGCGCTTTCATACATCTCGCTGCTTCCAATAATTTGACCATTGGTCGCCTTGAGATTGAAATAGTACTTACCATTGGTAGCAGTTTTACGATCAAATTTGTTATCGTCCTGAGCATTCTTCTTAACAGATTCAACGCCATTTAAACAGTTTGCTTTAGTTGTATAACCTTCACTGCTTAAAATCACCTGTCCGTTTCCAGCTTTTAGATTAAACTGAAATTCGCCATTTTTCCGAGTTTTTACTTCAAATTTACCCATTTTCTCAATTAATTAAATAAATACATGGTTATTGGAATGAAATCCATACTACAATATAATACTTTTCCATGTCATATGTGTCCTAAATAAATTTTAGGATTGGATTTCTGTGGTACAAGCATAGCTTTTTTCATCATTTCGATATTGACCCCTATTTTTCAATCTGCAAAAATCTTTAGCTGTCCCTTTTTTC
>NZ_DDKA01000015.1:0-53607 GCF_002339225.1 Sphingobacterium sp. UBA2610 | reverse complement strand
ATGCTATTGCATATCCTCCGTACTTCCCTGTACAATGCTATTGCATATCTTCCGTACTTCCCCGACTGGCGCTGTCCTAGAGCCTCTACTGTCCCTATTCAAGCCACCTCCTACTGCTCCTTTCCGAAAAGGCTTTGGCTCGCTGGTTACAGTTGGATAGTGTGACACATTGAAAGATCAAGGTCTGCCACTGTGATGAGATTTGGTGTGTTATCGCGTATTGTACGGCGGGAAATGTGATTATGGTCACTTTTGATTTCAGATCTACTGGTGAAAAGTACCTTTCAGGATCTCAATTTTCGCTAAGTCATTTAGAACCAGTAGCCGAAATTAGTAACTAAGCATTGTAATGCGGTAATACAAAAGTGACGTACATCACTTTTGTACGCATTCCCCATCATTAAATTGTCATAAATTGCTGCTTACTTTTGAACCAGAATCAACAATTTAAGTAATGCAGTTAGAGCAATTTAATTACGACAACAAGATTGTCAGGAATTTCGGAATCGCTACCATTATTTGGGGAATAGTTGGTATGACCATAGGATTGCTTGTGGCGACGCAGCTTGTTTGGCCCCAAATGAACTTCGGATTGCAATTTACTACATTTGGCCGTGTACGTCCTGTGCATACCAATGCGGTGATTTTTGCTTTCGTAGGTAATGGTATTTTTATGGGAGTGTATTACTCCTTACAGCGGGTGCTTAAAGCAAGAATGTTTAGTGATGCTTTGAGCAAACTCCATTTTTGGGGTTGGCAATTAATTATTGTTGCCTCGGCTATTACTTTACCACTCGGTCTTACTTCAAGCCATGAGTATGCCGAAATGGAGTGGCCTATTGATATCGCAATTACCTTCATTTGGGTGGTATTTGGAATCAATATGTTCGGTACTATTATCAAACGACGCGAACGTCATATGTATGTCGCAGTTTGGTTCTATATTGCCACATTTGTTACAGTAGCCGTATTGCATATTGTTAACTCCATCCAATTGCCTGTAGCTGGCTGGAAAAGCTATTATGTCTACAAGGGCGTGCAGGATGCACTGGTACAATGGTGGTATGGTCACAATGCAGTTGCTTTTTTCTTGACAACCCCTTATTTGGGAATGATGTATTATTTCCTTCCTAAGATGGCCAACCGTCCAGTTTACTCTTACAAGTTAAGTATTCTTCACTTTTGGTCTTTAATCTTTATTTATATCTGGGCAGGTCCTCACCATTTGCTCTATACGGCGCTACCTGGTTGGGTACAGTCTTTAGGGGTTGTATTCTCCATTATGTTGATTGCTCCGAGCTGGGGCGGTATGATCAATGGCTTGTTGACCTTACGTGGTGCCTGGGATAAGGTACGGACAGAGCCTATGTTAAAATTCATGGTCGTGGCCCTTACTTGTTATGGTATGGCGACTTTCGAAGGCCCTATGCTATCTTTAAAGCAGGTGAATGCAATTGCTCACTTTACCGACTGGATCGTGGCACACGTACACGTAGGTGCATTGGGATGGAACGGCTTTATGACATTCGGTATTCTGTACTGGTTGATACCACGTATATATAAAACGGAGTTATATTCTAAAAAATTGGCATCAACGCACTTTTGGATAGGTACCTTGGGTATTTTGTTCTATGCGATCCCGATGTATTGGGCAGCTGTAGTACAAGGCTTGATGTGGAAAGAATTTACACCGGAAGGGGTTTTGAAATATCCCAACTTCCTTGCGACAACATTGGAAATTTTGCCAATGCACATGATGCGTGCATTAGGTGGTGCACTTTATCTATCGGGCGTGTTCCTGATGACGTTCAACTTGATCAAAACCATGCAAAAAGGGAAGCTTTTGGCCAATGAGCCTGCAGAAGCTCCTGCATTATTGCCGGTTCAAGTAAACGAACAGTCTCAACACCGTCGCCTTGAACGTAAGCCAATTTTATTTATGGTACTGGCTCTTATTGCCATCCTCATTGGGGGTATGGTGGAAATGGTGCCGACTTTTACAATTTCTAAAAACGTTCCAACGATTGCGAGTGTAAAACCTTATACAGCATTGGAACTTCAGGGAAGGGATCTCTACGTAAGAGAAGGTTGTGTAAACTGTCACACGCAAACTATTCGTCCATTTAGATCCGAAACCGCACGTTACGGAGAGTATAGCAAGGCGGGAGAGTTTGTTTACGATACACCGTTTTTATGGGGTTCGAAGCGGACGGGACCAGATCTGCATCGCATCGGTGGAAAATACCCAAATAAATGGCACTTTGATCACCTGTTGGATCCGACGATTACCTCGCCAGGAAGTATTATGCCAACATATCCTTGGTTGATCGATCAGAAGCTAGATAATTCTATTCTGAAAGATAAAATGAAAGCGTTACGGAAATTGGGAATTCCCTATACCGATGCGGAAATTGAACATGCTGAGCAGGATCTTACCAAACAGGCACAAAAAATTGCTGATGATCTAAAACAAAATCAAGTGAATGTGTTAGCTGACCGTGAGATTGTAGCTGTAATTGCCTACTTACAGCGATTAGGAACAGATATAAAAGCAGCTCCAAAAGTAGCTGATAATGTTAACGCAAATCAATAAAGCCATGTTTAAGCAAATAACAAATCTAAACGGCAGTGAGCTTTATCTAATTGCATCACTTTGGATCTTCTTGGTGTTCTTCATTTCAGTAGCAATCATGTTGTTTCGAATGAAAAAAGACTATGTTACCTATATGAAGGAATTGCCTTTGGAAGAAGATGAAACAGAAAAGGAACTGAATCATTCACCTGATAGTCTATAATATATGAGTTTATTATTGGATACTGCACCAGCTACCGCAGAAGTTGTTCAATCTACGATAGGATTCGGTACAGATAATTTATACACAGATATCTTAATTGTTGTATTGATCGTTGTGATGCTGGCTCTTCTTGCTTCGGCATTGATGGTCAATCGCGCGATGAAATCCATCATTAAGATTACCATGCCTGAATTGGCCAAGGAGGAAAAACTCAAAAAGGCGGCGAATAAGGGCTGGATGAAAAGGTCGTGGAACAAGATCATGGGGATCAGACCGATTTCAGAAGAAAAGGATATTGTTATAGACCATGAGTATGATGGTATCCGCGAATTGGATAATCCGATTCCGATCTGGTTTAATTTCCTTTTTTATGGAACGATTTTTTTCGGCCTTGTTTACTTATTTGTTTATCAGGTGTCGGGCATCGGAATGAACCAGGACCAGGAGTATGAACATGAGATGGTCGTTGCCGAGAAAGAGCGTCAGGCTTATCTTACTGCTTCTGCGAGCAATGTAGACGAAAGTAGCGTGGAGTTTCAGCCGGAAATGGCAGCTGATGGAAAAGCGATCTTTACCGCAAACTGTGTCGCTTGTCACGGTGGTAGTGGCGAGGGAGGCATCGGACCTAACTTGACCGATAAGTTTTGGCTTCATGGTGGCGAGATTAAAGATATCTTCAAAACCATTAAGTATGGTGTTCCTGATAAAGGAATGGTGCCATGGGAACAAACGTTAAGTCCTGCACAAATCGCACAGGTTGCCAGTTATATTATCACCTTAAGGGATACACACCCTGCTAATCCAAAAGCTCCGCAAGGTGAAGAGGTAACCTATGGTGGTGGCCAGGCTGCAAGTGGAGAGAAGGCGGCGGATGAGAGCAAAGCCGATCAGGCTGAAACAGAAAAAAAAGCAGAGTAGTAAATTGAAATAGCAATGAGTACAGTAGTCGTGAATAACGCCAATAACGGTGGATCTAAGTCAAAAAAAAGACAATGGATTTATGCCAAAAAACCGCAGGGAGAGCTTTACAAAAAGAGACAGTGGGTTGGGTATTCACTACTGCTGTTCTTGTTTGTAGTTCCTTTTATCAAAATAAATGGTGAACCGTTTCTCATGTTCAACATTATTGAGCGAAAGTTTTCCATCTTAGGAAATCTGTTCTATCCACAGGATCTCTACATATTCGTATTCGGCATGTTAATCGTGATGGTATGTGTGGTTTTGTTTACTGTTGTCTTTGGACGGGTATGGTGCGGATGGACTTGCCCCCAGACCATTTTTTTGGAATTAATATTTAGACGAATTGAATATTGGATCGAAGGTGATTGGCAACAACAAAAGAAATTGGATGCTGGACCCAATACGGATCAAAAACAATTGAAAAAGTTTTTGAAACATGGTATATTCCTGATCATATCATTTTTCATTTCAAATATCTTTTTGTCTTATATCATCGGTGTTGATGCACTGATGAAGATCGTCACTGATCCATTGGACCAACATATAGGTGGATTGATATCAATAATCATCTTTACATTGGTTTTCTATGGTGTGTTTGCGTACGTCAGGGAGATTGTATGTATTGCAATTTGCCCTTATGGCAGATTGCAGGGCGTACTCCTCGATGACCAAAGTATCACTGTCGCCTATGATCATCGACGTGGAGAGCCAAGAGGAAAACAGCAAAAGGATGCAACGACGACACATGGAGATTGTGTAGACTGCAAACTCTGTGTACATGTATGCCCCACAGGAATTGATATTCGAAATGGTCTGCAATTAGAATGTGTAAGTTGTACGGCCTGTATTGATGCCTGTGATACTGTCATGGACAAAATTGGAAAGCCTAAAAAGTTAATTGGCTTTTATCCAATGGGTGAGATTGAAGGAACACTGAAGAAAAAAAGCAATACGAGGGCAATAGCCTATTCTATCGTGTTGATTGCATTAATGTCGGTCTTTAGTTTTCTGTTGTTCAATCGTTCTCAGGTGGATGGAAGATTGCTTCGGGCAAAGGGAAGCACCTACCAGCTTCGTGATGATAAGACAATAAGCAACCTGTATTCTTTGGAATTGATTAATAAGTCTGGTAAAGAAATGCCTTTTAAATTGGTCTGTGATGATCCGCGTTTAACGATTCAACTGGTCAATCCTATTCAAAAATTGAGTAAAGATGGGCATGCGACACTGAGCTTTTTTCTAATTATCGCGAATAAGGATGTTGAGACCTATAAAAGTAATGTAAAATTAGCTATCTATTCGGGAGATAAGAAAGTGGAAAGTTTAAAAACCACTTTTATTGCGCCTCCGGGTATGAATTAAAATGAAAAACAATGAATTGGGGTACAAAGATTTTTTTAACCTTGGCGGTATTTATGTTGTGTATAGTCGGAGCTGGAATATATATGGTGAGTCATGATTCGGATAGTCTGGAAGAAGATGACTACTATGAACAGGGGCTGAATTATGATCAAGCTTACGAAAAAAAGCAAAATGTATTGATGATGAAGGAATCACCGACAATAGAAATCAGGCAAGATACCTTGTATATTCATTTTGTTTCCAAAGAAAATAAAGGGAAACTGCTGTTTCGAAAACCTTCGGATAATCGATTGGATAAAGAATTACCATTTCAGACAACCAGTAATTTATATACACTGCCCATTTCCACTTTCGATAAAGGAATGTGGAATTTGTATATTGACTGGAAGAGTGTAGGTAAAGATTTTTTGTTTGAAGAGCATATTTTATTTTAGTTTAACGAAATGAGCTATACCTATTTTGCATTTTTCATGGGATTGTTTGGAAGCATACATTGTGCGGTCATGTGTGGTCCATTAATTTTTGCTATTGAAGGAAGGCAGGGTTTTGGTTGGAACGTTTTTTTTAATAAAATACTGTATCAATCCGGAAGGGTACTGACTTATGGTTGTTTAGGACTTTTACTCGGTACGATCGGAACATTTGCGCAGATTCAAGGTTGGCAGCGAAGTTTGAGCTGGGCCACAGGTATTATTCTGATCGGAATTGCTTTATTCCAGCTTATTGGTAAGCATAATCGGAAAATCGCTAGCTGGCAGACGAAGGCTGTGCAGCCAGTTGTACGCTTATTGTCGAAATGGCTCTATAAACCGGGGGGGAGTTTTATTGCTGGCGTACTGAATGGCTTATTGCCCTGTGGTATGGTCTACATGGCACTCATGTCGTCCATAAATGCAGACAGTCCACAGCAAAGTTTCTTTTTTATGTTGTGTTTTGGCTTAGGAACTATCCCGCTCTTGTTTGCGTTTTCTTTTCTGGGAAATTTCTCCAGATCTTTCAAAATCGGATTTTCGAAATGGGTTCCCTTTCTCTATTTCTTATTGGGAATTTGGTTTATACTCCGGGGTGCCAATTTAGACATTCCTTATTTAAGTCCATTCATTCATGTCGATGGTGCAATAAACTGTGTTTAACGACAAACAATATGTCGATGCTAAGTATTATATTTGGTAAAACCCTTAGCACACAATATGGAGGTACTTCATCATATTTTACAGATTGCATTAGAATATTATTGGATTCCCTTACTCATCCTTTATATTGGTGTAATCGGGACGATTTTGATCGAAAACCGTAATCCTTCCAAGACCATTGCCTGGATTATGGTCATTGTTTTCTTACCTGTCGTCGGTTTGCTCAGTTACTATTTCTTTGGTCAGAAGTTTAAGAAGGTCAAAAGGATGAAACGCGTGTATCGCGAGCAGTCCAAAAAGCTACTGGATGCCTGGCGTAAGGAATCCGAAATTATGGAGGAACATATTGATACGTTAAATGAGCGGATCGGTAGTTTGGCCATGGTATACCGCTACCTTAAAAATCAAAAGATCTCTACTTTTTCCCTCAACAACGATGTCACCCTGTTTATCAATGGGGAAGAAAAGTTTCCGGTACTTATTGATAGTCTTAAAGCTGCGCAGCATTCCATTCACATGGAATATTATATTTGGGAAATGGATGAAATAGGGCAGGAGATCTTACATATTCTAGAAGAAAAAGCAAAAGCTGGGGTCACCGTACGTCTGATATTGGATAGTTTTGGTGCTCCAGATGTAATTAAATATTTACGGCGGCATAAACCCGATTTTGTGTTTCAAGCTTTTCTTCCAGTAACCTTTAGTTCCTTGGCGAATAGCAACTACCGAAATCACCGCAAGATAGCGGTGATCGATGGGAAAATAGGTTTTGTCGGCGGAATCAATATTTCAGATCGGTATATCAATAACGGAAAAAATGAGATTTACTGGCGGGATACGGCGATGATGGTTGTCGGCGCAGCAGTAAATACGTTGCAAATCCAGTTTTGGAACAGCTGGAACCAGACAGATGGGGAATCGTTTGAATTGGGCCGCGGTTATTTAAACCGATTTCCTCTTACCGATGAAGATGCGAGTGGAGTAGGATTTACAGCCAGTGATCCTGGATCGCCAGCGCCTTTCAATATGGAAGCAATTATTGCCGGTATCAACGAAGCAAAAGAATATGTACAGTTGTGTACACCTTATTTTATTCCCAGCGATCAATTGACGACTGCTTTAATGCTCGCGGTATCTTCCGGTGTCCGTGTGGACTTGATGTTGCCGGCCCAGTCTGATTCGTTTTTTGTACAGCATGCCTCCTTCTCATTTATAAAACCACTACTGGAAAGAGGAGTTAATGTATACCTCTATACAAAGGGATTTCTGCATGCCAAAACCATCTGCATTGATGGGAAGCTGGCCTATATCGGTACGACAAACTTGGATATCAGAAGTTTTTACATCAACTTTGAAATCTCGGGAATTGTATCGGATAAAGAGCTTTGCGACCGTCTTAATGCACAATTTTTGGCTGATATCGAAGTTTCAGACCTGATTACAATTCGAAAGTGGATGCAGCGAAGCCGCTGGAAAAGAGGAGTAGATTCTATCTGTAGGCTTTTGGCTCCATTGCTCTAATTACTTTTAGCGCGTCGGAAATCGTCCCATGAATAGGTATAATAAATGTTAAAAATACCCCAATGCGGTTGGTCTTTGCTCAAAATTGAATATATTTAGCTATTCATTTTTTATTCTAAGACTTTCAATGAAGCACATAAAACTATTGACTTTATCGATAGGACTGTTAGGAATAGGGACCACTTATGCCCAGACTACACCTACATTGCCTATTAATACAATCGTAGAACGAGTTCAGAAATATTTTCAGGTTTACCCAGTTGAAAAGGTACATTTACATTTCGACAAGCCTTATTATGCTGTAGGGGATACTCTCTGGTTTTCAACCTATTTATCCCGCAATTTGGCCGAATATGAGCCGAGTAAAATAGCTTACGTGGAAGTGCTGAACAGTCGCGATTCCCTGATTCAGACACTAAAAATTCCATTGGATAAAGGGGTAGGAAATGGGCAGATTGTACTTGATCCTCAATTTATGTCTCAGGACAATTATCGCTTTAGGGCCTACACAAAATGGATGGCCAACTTTGATAATGCTTACTTTTTTAACAAAGTGGTGCCAATCGGGGATGTAATCAATAAGAAATTGATTACGAACATTGAATTTCAAAATAACATTGGTGGTAATAAAACCCAAGCTGTCATACAGTTCCGCGATCGTACGGGAAAACCGATGATCAATTCAAAAATCAATTGGGAGTTTGTGTCGGGATGGGAAACCTTCGACAAGGGCAAAGCTGAGACCGATGGGCTGGGGAAAGTAATCATAAACCTGTCTGCAAAAGAAAAGGCAAATCTGGAGAAAGGACAACTGAAGATTAGCATTCAGGAAAATAAAAATGAAAAACCTTTGTCCAGTTCCTTCTTGCTCAAAAATGCCTTGTGGGATGCAGATGTGCAATTCTTTCCTGAAGGGGGTGATATTATCGCTGGATTGGCCAAAAAAGTTGCATTTAAAGCCATTGGATCCGATGGTAAGGGGCTAAAGGTAAAAGGTAGTATTTTGGATTCAAAGGGCAAGTCGGTAGCGGAGTTTGCAGACTTTGGAACTGGAATGGGCTATTTTTCTCTTCTGCCGCTCGCAGGAGAAAATTATCAAGCTGTTGTGAAGTTTGAGAATGGACAGGAGCGCAAATACAAATTGCCGGCTGTTGTCAGTGACAAGGCAAATGTTGTTTTTGTAAAACAGGATGCCACGAATGCGGAGTTTGCCGTGGTAACTAGCGAGGAGAATTTTTCAAAGAACCCGGGGCAATCTTATTATGTTTTGGTTCAGTCGAATGGCCATCTCTGTTTTGGCGCACAGGTGAATTTAAAATCTTCGTCTGCATTGGTCAATATTCCGAAAGAGCGTTTGCCAAATGGTATTGTTCAGGTAACCTTATTGAGTCCGGACGGAAAACCTATCAGCGAACGCTTGGCATTTGTTCAAAGTGAAAAGCTTTTAAATATTCAAGTTACCAGCGATAAGCAAAGCTATAAGGCTAAAGACTTGGTCAATCTTAAACTTGCTGTGGACAACAATGGGCAGAAGTTCCCCGGAAGCTATTCAGTCGCTGTAATAGACGAATCCAAAGTTCCTTATAATGATCAGGCAGATCTCTCTATTGTGAGCAACTTTCTGTTGACTTCGGACCTCAAAGGAAATGTAGAAAACCCAAATTCATATTTCGATGAAAAGAATCCCAATCGGGATAAAGCGCTGGATGCACTATTAATGACACAGGGATACCGTCGATTTGACTACCCGACACTTATATCGGAGAAGTTGCCACAGATCAGTTTTCTTCCCGAGCAAGGAATTGAATTATCCGGTATACTTCGGATGAATACTGGACGCCCTTATCCAAATGGAGGGTTACTTTTATCGGTTCCTTCGCGTAATATTAAGAAAGACGTTTATACGGATCAGAATGGACGATTCACCTTTAAGGATCTTGTGTTCCCGGACTCGTCTAAAGTAACGGTTAATGCCCGCTCTAACGACAATTACCGGAGCCTGGTTATTAATATGGATCAGAGCTTTTACCCGGAGATCGATAAGAATAATGGCTATAAAAGTTATTTTGTGCCGAATATAGACCAGGCTTTTGCTCCTTATTTGGCGAATAGCCGAAAAGAGTATCGAAAATCGATCCTTCTGGATGAGGTCGAAGTGACAGGCGTAGTGAAGAAAGCAATCACCAATAAAGATTTTCCATCTATTTCGGGCTTATCCATGCCGGAACACCGTATTGAACCCGAGCGTTTGACCGGTTGTAACGTGTTGACCATGTGTCTTCAAACGGTATTGACTGGCATTACTTATGATCCGCAGACATTGAAATATTATGTTTCCCGCGATTATAATGCGGGGGGACGTACGCCTGTTCAGTTCTTTCTGAACGGTATGGCTATTGATGAGCCTGGATTGAACAGCATCAATGTCGCGGATATCGAAGGAATCGAAATCTTCTTACGTGATGAATTGGGAACAGTCTCCAGAATGTATCAAAATAATGGTGTTGTGTCCATTTATACGAAAAAAGTGGAAGCGAAGAAGCCGCGAATGTCATTGAGTGAAATTGAGAGCATGTTGCCAAAATCAAATGTGATCGATATGTATCCTCTAGGTTATATTAAAGAACGCAAATTCTATGTTCCAAAATACGATACGCCGGAAAGAAAGGCTGTAAACGATTTGAGAACGACCATTTACTGGAATCCGAAAGTCTCAATCACAGAGACGGGGGAAGCTGCCATTCAATTTTATAATGCCGATGGAAATGGAAATTACAAGGTCATCGTCGAGGGAATGGATCAAACAGGTAACATTGGCCGTAAGGTTATAAATTACGGTGTTCAGCCTTAAGCCTTGCCTATAGGAGTTCATGAAAAAAGAACGCTGTGCTCAGTAACCTGGGGACAGCGTTCTTTTTTAACAAAAAAACACCCCCTTGATGGGCAAGGAGGTGCTAACTAACCAATTATAAACCTAAATTATGAAAAGTATTTTGTCGCTATTAAAAGCGTTAATCTTCTTATTTATAAAGTATATTTCAAATCCTATGCCAAATAGCGTTTATGGTCCTTTTGGCAGATTTTAGTTAACTTTTTGGATCATTTACTTATTCAAGCCGAAATAACAAGGTCTACACCGTGGTTCATAAGCTTCTTTTTCACCCAAAAGCACGGTTTCCGTATCCTTGGTCAGGCGGTAGGAATAATTCGCTGGAGCGCCACATTGCATGCAAACCGCATGCACCTTCGTGACGTGTTCGGCTACTGCCATTAAATTGGGAATTGGACCAAATGGTTGCCCTTGAAAATCCATATCGAGACCGGCAACGATCACCCAGATACCACTATTTGCCAATTTGACACATACCTCTGTCAAACCGTCATCAAAAAATTGTGCTTCATCGATTCCGACAACTTGGGTCGATGAACTTAAGAGTAGGATCGCTGAAGAATGATCAACGGGTGTTGATGGGATGCTATTGCTATCGTGAGAAACGACCAACTTTTCATCATATCGCTTATCAACCGCTGGTTTAAAGATTTCGACATTCAAACGTGCATATTGTGCTCGTTTTAGCCTGCGAATCAGTTCTTCAGTCTTGCCCGAGAACATCGATCCACAGACAATTTCAATGCTACCATATTGTGCGGGGCGCAAAGCCAAATTATGTTCGGAAAAAAGCATTTGATTAATTTAATTTTGTCGGAAGGTCCGCAAATAAGGTGATTTTTGTAAAATGACCTCCCATTATATTCTGTTTTTGACACCGCTAATATCAGAATTAAATATTAAATTTGGGTAGCAAAAATTGGGCGTAAATCCAAATATTTCTAAATCAAAGGATTGGGTTTTCCACTTTTTGATCGGTTGCAGGTATAAGTGTTATAAATAATTAATTGGTGATTTCAAATAGAATTATGGGTACTAAAGAGGAAATTTTTAATACGATAGGCGATTTATTACAGGATTTAAATGGACAGTATCTGACCTTGTCGGAACAGGGCAGCTTGTCCGAAATTAACGAATTAGTAACACTAGAAGCGAAGGCACAGGCTGTGGCTGCCTACATAACTTTACTTAAGACCAAGGCCGTTCTTCAGGGAGCTCAATCGCAGCATACGTTAAGTACTGCTGCCTTAGACAGTAAGAAGATTGCTTTCAACGACTATTTTACACCGCCTTCCACCCTTAGATCTTCAGCGCAGCAAGTTGTTGCTGAACCCACTGAAAGCGAGATTCAAGAAGCTCAACCAGTTGAAGATTTCAACCGTGGAAATGAAGAAGCCATTGTAGCAAATGAAGAAACCAGTGTGGAGGAAAACGAAGTCCCATTTGTTTCTGAACGTGAACCTGTAAAATTGGAAGAGCCAGAAACCTCATTTGTTTCTGAAAGTGAACCGATACAATCGGGAGAGCCTAGCCCTGCAATTGCTGAACCTGTCGCTCCGCCAGTTGTTGCAACGCCACCGGTTTTTGAGGCTGCTCCAGTGGAGGAATTAGCTTATCAGGCAGAAAAGGAAGTTACAGCGCAAGTTGAAGAACCTACTGTCTTCGTTACAGAAGTCATCGAAGAACCAAAAGAAGTCGTAATTGAGCAGCCGCAAGAAGTGTTTATTCAGGAAGAAATCAATACGGTCATTGAAGAAGCTCCCGCGAGACCATTGACCTTAAATGAAATTATCTCTCAACAGAAGCAAGCTGGCGTGCAGAACCGTGTTTATCAGGTAAATCAATCTGGACATAGCGATAAACTCACAGATATTAAAGCAGGAATAAGCTTAAATGATAAGCTCTTATTTATTAAGGATTTGTTTAATGGGTATAGTTTAGCGTATAGTGAGGCTGTCGAATTATTGAATAGATTTACAAGCTATGCGGAAGCGGATGCATTTTTGCAGACAAATTATGCGATTAAAAATAAATGGACAGATAAACCGCATACCGTTGAAAAATTATACAACGTCCTACGCAGAAGATACAACTAAAATTCTAAAGTATAAAAAAACAGCTCCCGTTCTACTGGAGCTGTTTTTTTATACCTATATTTTTGGTTTTTTAGCTTAGTTGAAATTGTAGCCAATCGTTTCCTTCATGACCATACACAAAATACTTTGGCTGAAGAATTTCGGCTAAAGATTCAAGTTCTCTCAAATAATTATATCCGGGAATCTGTGCAAATTGTTTATTGGTCATGATGAAGACCTGATCGAGCTCGATAGCTTTGGATGATGCGATAGCTGCCGAATTCAACAATTGTGGAATTTGGATAAATGTCTGTTCTCCCTGACCGATGACAATGATTTTATCGGCTTCATTTTCTGTTGTAACTGGAATACCACCGGCTATTTTTATGGCTTCCTGCAGATAGGCAGAACGGTTTATTTCAAGCGGCTGTATTTGGTCCAGTACCAATACCTTGGGCCTGTCAGTAGCCGAAATAAACTTAAGCTTATGGATAAGAATACTTGTTTCGTCTTCAATTTTTTCAACCAGTTCAACTGTTTTATCAATGGCATCGAGATCAGTCCCGATACGTTTGATATAGGAGATCATATCGTCAATGTCGACAAGTTGAGGGCGATCTGAAATTAATGTGTCGTAGGTTTCAGCTGGAATAGCTGCCGGATTTAGGTCCAACTGGTCCAAAATATGGGCGACTAGTTTTTCTTGATTGCTTTGCATGTTGCAAAAATACAAAACCTTCCTGACTTCGCAGACACCAAGAGCAATGAAAGCGAACTGAAGGTTCTTTCTGGCCAATAAGATCAGACAACCTTCAGAAAAAAAGGGAAGCATTGGCGAAAGTAAATTAGCAATAGTAGGTATGCGCAGATTTTTGTAAATTGGCCTGAAATAAATGATATAAATATGTTTGACAAATTATTTCAAGCCCAGCAAAAGGCGGAGGAAATCAAGAAAAGATTGGATTCAATTTCTGTGTCTGGTGAAGTGGAAGGTGGTTTAATCCGTGTGGTAGCGACAGCAAACAAAGAGATAAAAGAGGTTACCATCGATCCTGTATTTTTATCAAACGCAGATAAGGAAGAATTGGAGGAGTTGCTTGTGGTTGCTCTGAATAAGGCAATTGCGCAAGCTGAGAATATCAGCCAGGCTGAAATGCAGGCAGCAAGTAAAGATATGTTGGGTGGACTAGGAGGACTAGGCGGATTATTTAATCAATAGCGATATTATCATGAAAGCAACTTATTACGGACAGTCTTGTGTAGAGTTTGATTTTGACGGAACGAAGGTTCTTTTAGATCCATTTGTTACTTATAATCCACTTGCAAAAGAAATCGATGTAAATACAATTAAACCGGATTATATCTTTTTAAGTCATGGACATCAGGACCATGTGGCCGATATGGCGACAATTCAAAAAAACAGCGATGCCACTGTTTTAGCGATTGTTGAAACTGCAGGCTGGGTGAGAAGACAGGGCGTACCTGACGATAAGGTGATCGAATTCAACTTGGGCGGAACAGTTCAACTGCCTTTTGGCACGGTCAAGATGGTGTATGCTGCACATACCAATAGTACACCTGATGGTCAATACGGCGGGTTTCCTGTGGGATTTGTCTTCCATGTAAAAGGCAAAAAATTTTATTTTGCCGGCGATACCGCACTGACTATGGAAATGAAATTGCTGGCAGACATGAACCTGGATTGGGCATTTTTACCTATAGGTGGGCACTATACAATGGATGTGGATGATGCAATTAAAGCGGCTGAGTTTGTGAATTGTGCTCGGGTAGTTGGTATCCATTACGATTCATTTCCGCCAATAACGATCGATAAACAACAAGCTTTGGATAAATTCCAAAATGAGGATATTTCATTGTCATTGCCGAAAATCGGTGCAACATTTGAACTATAAACACTAAAACAAAGCCGAGCTTGCTCGGCTTTGTTTTAGTGTTTTCCTGATTATATGCAGATCTCTGTTGTGTTCATTAAGACATGACAATCTTTATGAGATGACAATCTTTTTAAGATCTTCCAGGCTGAAAAGAGGGATATCGATGATTTTATTCTTCAGGATTTGTTCTTTATTTTCTTCAAAATAGAACAGCTTCCATTCCCCATTTTTATATTCTAAACTACTGAGGTTTTCAATCCAATCTCCTGAGTTCATATACGTGCAGGTTCCTTTTCGGGTAATGACTTCTTTGATTTGAGGCTGGTGGATGTGTCCACAGATGACGAAATCGTAATTTTTTTCAATCGCTAGTTCAGTCGCTGTATGTTCAAAATCTGATATATACTTGACGGCCTTTTTAACGGAGTTTTTGATCTTTTTAGAAAGAGAATATTTCTCCTTACCCATTTTATCTAGGCAATAATTAATGATATTATTGAGCTGGATAAGTTTGTCGTAGCCCCATCCACCGAGTTTGGCCAACCATTTAGAATGATGAATGGATGCGTCGAAAACGTCTCCATGAAAGATCCACACTTTTTGATTATTGAGTGAAAGAAGGAGTTTATTGCTCAGCTTGATATTACCTAATTTTAGATCGGTAAACTTGCGCAACATTTCATCGTGGTTGCCCGTGATGTAATGTACTTCTGTCCCCGAAGAGCTCATGTCAATGATTTTTTTGATGACTTTTAGATGTTCTTGCGGAAAATAGCTTTTTTTAAATTGCCAAATGTCTACGATGTCTCCATTGAGTATCAGTATTTTGGGAGATACGGACTCTAGATAAAGTAAAAGCTCTTTAGCTCTACTACCGTAAGTACCTAGGTGTAAATCTGAGATTACAAGTATATCAAGGCTTCTTTTCATTTGCAATAAATTTGTTTATTCATTTATGTCTACCAAGATGTCCTTTGTAGATTTTTTTTCTATGCGTCTGTTGAGGACTATATTTGACCTTTGCCGGATTTGTCTGAAATGAATCGATCATAAACGACCTTTTTTACCGTTTTTGAAGTTATTCTAAGCCGCAATATTTCATTTAATCAATCTGTTAACTTCTATTACAAAAAAAAGATACTTTTATTTTGTACCGATGAAATTCCTGTTATTAAATCATTAAAATGTCTTGTAAAACGGTATGAGTTAGTTAATTGGAAATTAATATTAGTAGGGAATTTTCGGTACGGAGAATATTGGCAGGTCGGAGGACTGGGGGAAGAGCAATAAAAAAGGTATCCAATTTTATTGAATACCTTTCCTTATGTTAAAGATTATTTTTCTTTTTCTATTTGGCAGTCGCTGCTGCTCTATCGATGTGGAATTGTACTAAATCGTCGATAGGGGAGCGCAAGATCTTGCCTACTTTCATTCCATATTGCTCAGCTTTTTCTGCTAATACATTTCTGAAATTGTAACCAACCGAACCGATACAGTTGAAAGTATAGCTTTGATAGTTAGGGTATTTGCTGACAAGATTTCTGAAAAATGCTTCAAAAGCTTCATCAACAATATTGCGTGTGTATTCGATATTTACATTGTTGTCATAGACAAATTTGCTAAAGCTTGCACAGAAACGATTTGGCATTGGTTTGGTATAAACCGCGTCCATAATTTCGTCCTTTGTCATTTTATACGTGTTATAAAATACTTCTTTAACATCTTTAGGCATCAAATTACGAACATAATCTGCCAGTAATTTTTTACCAATATAACTACCAGAACCTTCATCACCTAAAATGTAAGCACCTGAGTCGATGTTTAATGTGATTTCTTTACCATCGTATAGACAAGAATTTGTTCCTGTTCCTAAGATCGCAGCAAATCCGGCTTGAGTTCCTAATAATGCTCTTGCTGCTGCAAGAAGATCGTGTCCTACTTCAACTTCAGCTGTAGTAAATACTTGTTTTAAAGCATCAACAACAATTTGTGCTTTTTCCTTGTTATGAACACCTGCACCATAATAGTTTACCTCTGAGATTTTTTCAAAAGGTAAATCTTGCGGTAGTCCTTTTTTTAGGGAGTTTACAATGTATTCACTATCAACAAAATAAGGGTTGTACCCTTCTGTGTTGAAGTAGATTTTTTTATTCGAATCGTCTAACAAACACCAGTTTGTTTTTGTTGATCCCCCGTCAGCAATGATTATCATTATTGAGTAGTTTTAATTGTGTTTATCGTTATAAAATGAGTAATCAATTCATTAATCAATTCCCCGAAAATACATTTTTTAATTTTAAATATCATAATTTATCCGCTTATTTTTCAAAAAATAAATGTTTGTACTTTGGTGACTATATAAAAAAACTGGCTTAACGGTGTTGTTAAGCCAGTTTTTGAGCTGTGTAATAAAATTGTTTAAATAGTGTACTATTTACAATTAGTGAGGGGTGTTAATGGCCTCCTTCAGCCTCTATTTCATCAATATTGATTCCTTGTTTTGTTAATATTCCCTTAACAAATATCGCAAAGAAAACAACATAACAGAATCCGATTAATGGTAAAATATACGAGTTATGGATACCGATAATATCCGCTAATTTTCCTTGTATCGGAGGAAGAACACCACCACCAAGAATCATCATCACAAGAAATGCCGAACCTTGAGCGGTATATTTTCCTAAACCTACAATGGACAAACTGAAAATTGAGGACCACATAATTGAACATGCAAGACCGCCTGACAAGAAAGCATAGATTGCAATAGTGCCCGATGAGAATAGGCCAATTAACATCGCAATAATTCCAAATAATCCAAAAATAATCAATGTGCGAGCAGGTTTTTCTTTACTTAGGTAGAATGCTACAATTTGAAGAATGATACATACGACGTAATAATACAGATGTGACATCTCAAATCCTGCAAGCGTATTGACGCCGATGATAATGGAGAATGCAATCAGAGGAACGATAATCAATAATCCATTTTTAGTTGATTTACTCAAGTTAAATGCTGTAATAGCACCAGCCCAACGACCGATCATCATACTTCCCCAATACATGGATACATAAGGTGTAATTTGAGATGATTGCAAATGACCAAATTCCTTCAATGTTAATAATTCGCCGAGGTTACTACCGATTGCGACTTCGATACCGACATAGATAAAAAGCGCGAGCATACCCAAAGCCAATTGTGGATATTTCATCGCACCCCAACCTTCTGGATTTTTTTGCGCGCTCTTATTGGAGAACAATAAACCACCGATCACAACGACCAATGCTCCTGCCAACCATAACATGCGTTGCATTTCGAGTGGTTTGGCAACTTCTTTAATGTGAAGTTTGAGTTGATCGATCTGAACCTGATCTGTTAAACTTGAAACCTGTTTGTGTAACTGCTCTACCTGCAAGGCTAAATCGCTCTTATAGCTTAAAAACACTGGCGTGAACATACCAAAAAGGAGGATGGTCATAATGATCAAGGTACGTAAAGCTTTATTCGCTTTTTCCATTGGCTCATCACTAATTCCAGCAGGAACTTTTTTACTGAAATTAAATAATGCTGCAGCTAACAGGAACAATAGACCAACACCAATATAAAGATAAACAACCTTGTTTAGCGGAAGGTTGGCGATCTCTGAGTCAGAAATAGGCTCAAAAGTTCCGAATAAGGAAAACCCGATAACAAGAGGGCCTATTGTTGTACCAAATGAGTTGATACCACCGCCTAGGTTCACACGGGAAGCACCCGTTTTTGGATCGCCCAATAAAACCGCAAATGGATTTGCTGCAGTCTGTTGTAAAGAAAAACCAAGGGCTACAACGAATAGTCCCAATAACATACCAACATACAAGTTTACTTCGACAGCAACAATCATGGCTGCGGCACCCAAGGCCGAGAAAAGTAAACCGTAAACTATACTCTTTTTATATCCCCATTTTCCAACCAGGTCCTTTCCCCCGATTGAACTGAATATAAATAGTAACAATGCACCAATATAATAGGCTGTATAAAAAGCAAAGTCTATTAACTGGGATTGAAACTGGTCTAAATGAAAGTAATTTTTGCAGAACGGTATAAAAACACTGTTCCCTGCCGCAATGAACCCCCAAAAGAAAAACACAATAATCAATGTGTAGAGTGCGGGGTAATTGGTTTTAGTTTGTTGCTGTTCCATATAAGGGATCTAAAAACTTAAATTTTGAAAGGTACGAACTTATGAAAAAAAATATAAAATTCAATCTAAAAATGTTGTTAAATCGTTTTACTAGCTACAATAGTAAATATTTTTTTTGAAATATTTTGAAATAACAAAATTTGTTTTTTTCTTTGTCTAGGTTCTCAATATTTAATCCACTTCGGGTTTAAAAGAAATCATTAAGTTCTTCATCTCACTTAATCATGGAAACTTGTTTAAGTGTATAATCAGAATTCAGAAAAAAGCTCAAAAAAAAATCCAAAAATCATACACAACACATTAATGGATATTAACGAATTAAACGCTAAACTCGTATCGGAATTGCGCGAGATTGCTAAGTTGATCGGTATCGCAGATGCTGATAAATTGCGTAAACAAGAATTAATCGAAAGAATTAGCAATACTGGTGGGGAAGAGGAAGCAGCACCAGCGCCAGCTGAAAAAGCAGCTAAAGTAGAGGAAGATAATCAGGAACATGCTGAGCGTACACGTAAACGTGTGCGGACCGTAAAAACTGCGGAACCTGTCACGGTAAGAAAACGTGAAGTTTCTGAGCATGACGAAACCCCTGTTGCAACCGAAGATACACCAGCAGCAGATAAAGGCCCCCAACCTGAAAAAGCAACACAAACTCCTAAAGCAGAAAACACTTCTTCAAGTACAGATTTCGATAATGTGATCGTTAATGAGGGTGTATTGGAGATCATGCCTGATGGTTATGGCTTCTTACGTTCATCAGATTATAACTATCTGACTTCTCCTGATGATATTTATGTATCACAATCTCAGATCAAATTATTTGGTTTGAAAACGGGAGATACGGTACGTGGTTGTATCCGTCCGCCTAAAGAGGGTGAAAAATACTTCCCTCTGGTACGGGTTGAGGCTATCAATGGACAAAATCCGGCTGAGGTACGCGATCGTGTGCCATTTGATTATTTGACACCATTATTCCCTGATGAGCGTTTAAATTTAGATATGGGTGTTGGAAATTACTCTACACGTATCATGGATTTATTTACGCCTATAGGTAAAGGTCAACGTGGATTAATCGTTGCTCAACCGAAAACGGGTAAAACAAACTTGTTGAAAGAGGTTGCAAATGCTATTGCAAAAAATCACCCAGAAGTTTATTTGATTATCTTATTAATCGATGAGCGCCCTGAGGAGGTTACTGATATGGCGAGAAGTGTACGCGCGGAAGTTGTTTCTTCGACATTTGATGAGCCGGCTGACCGTCACGTTAAAATTGCAAACATCGTGCTTGAGAAAGCTAAACGTATGGTAGAATGTGGACATGATGTCGTTATCTTGTTAGACTCGATTACAAGATTGGCACGTGCCTATAACACAGTGGCGCCTGCGTCAGGTAAAATTTTGTCAGGTGGTGTGGATGCGAATGCTTTACACAAACCAAAACGTTTCTTTGGTGCTGCCCGGAATATTGAAAATGGTGGTTCATTGACGATCTTAGCAACAGCATTGACAGATACAGGTTCTAAAATGGACGAAGTTATCTTTGAGGAATTCAAAGGTACAGGTAATATGGAATTACAGTTGGATCGTAAGTTGGCAAACAAACGAATTTTCCCTGCGATCGATATCACCGCATCGAGTACACGTCGTGATGATCTATTGACTGACAAAGAAACATTACAACGTATTTGGGTACTTCGTAACCACTTATCGGATATGAATTCTACAGAGGCCATGGAATTTTTACAAGGTCAATTGCGTGGAACTAAATCAAATGAAGAATTTTTGATCAGTATGAATGGGTAATCCCATCAAATTTTGATATTTTAGCCATCATTTTTAATCAAATGATGGCTTTTTTTATAAAATAGATCCTGTACATGAAAAAACATATCCCAAATCTGCTGACTTGTCTAAATTTATTTAGTGGCTGTATCGCTGTATTGATGGCATTGCAAGGCAATATTCAAGTTGTCACTATTTGCGTATTTGCTTCCGGGATATTCGATTTTTTTGACGGAATGGTAGCGAGACTACTTCATGTTAAATCGCCAATAGGAAAGGAGCTGGATTCGTTGGCTGATATGGTCAGTTTTGGTTTTTTACCTGGGACAATCATGTTTACCTTGTTGACAAAGGTATTTCCTGATGGTTCTCTGTTACCTTATTTAGGGTTTATCATTACTGTTTTCTCGGCTTTACGTTTAGCAAAGTTCAACCTGGATGAGCGCCAAACTTCGGATTTCATTGGTTTGAATACGCCAATGAATACATTTTATGTGCTTTCTCTACCTTATATCGCAGACAAATACCCACAATTGGTTTTAAATCCGATTGTATTAATCGGTAGTGTTCTTTTAACCAGTTATCTTTTGGTAAGTGAAATTAGGTTGTTTTCGATGAAATTTAGTTCGATGGATTGGAAAACGAATAAATTTCGCTTCATATTTTTGATCCTGACGCTGATCTTGTTTATTGTTGGTCAATTTATGGCTTTACCGATTATTTTAATTTTATATTTCCTATTATCAGCATTGCATTTTAATAAAAAAAACGATCTGGTTTAGATCGTTTTTTCATATTGTTCCAATTCAAATAGAAGCTCTTTCATTTCAATATCGATAACACCAAAAGTGGCCCGAAGGCTGTCAAGAGATGCTTCGTTCTTTGAATTGGTCTCTAATTCCTCAAATTTTTCTTTTAAGTGAAAGGCACCGATATAGTCCATTGTCGGTTTGATGTGATGGGCTGTATCGCCAATCTTTTGAAGATCTCCCTCAGCCACTGCTTCGCGGAGCTTGTCGAAATCGACAGGTGTTTGAATAAGATACATGGATACAAATTGTTTGATTAAGTCTTGGTTGTCAAACATGTTTTGGTTGATCAGTTCAATATCGATATGGTTCATCGTCGCTAATTTTCTTTACAGGTAAGTCGTCTTTGCATTTATTCAATAAATATACGTTATTTTTTTTGTAAACGGGATGGATATAGGCTGGTGCTATTTCCACTAAAGGCTCCAGTGTAAACCTGCGATCAGCAATAAAAGGGTGTGGAATCTGCAACGATGGCAGATCGATAATTTCCTGGTTAAAGTAGAGTATATCAATATCAATGACTCTTTCACCCCATTTTTTTATACGGATACGTCCTAATTCCTGTTCGATGTGTTGTGTCAGGTTTAAGCATGCTAAGGGCTGTAACCGGGATGCCACTAAAACGACCTGATTTAAAAAGGGCGGTTGGTCTTCAACTCCCCAGGCTGCTGTTTCATAGATCGAAGAAGCTTCAATAATTGCTCCAACATGTGTTTCAAGTTGTTTTCTCGCTAGATCAAGCTGTTGAAAACGATCCCCAAGGTTAGTGCCCAATAGTATATAAATCTGATTCATGATGCTAAATTAAGATTTTGTGAAACTTAGTTGTTTGAATTTCGGCTATTTTTTGGATTTAGTGTATTAATGGTCTATGGATATGTAAATTTCTTTCAGGCTATGAGCCTTAATTTCGCGAATAAAATGTGGGGTAGATGAAATAAAAGACTGGGTGAATAAAAAATATTGCATTACCTTTAGTGAAAATAAGTCTTTTCACAGGAAGATCGATTATGGATCGGATTTAATTACAAAATATGAAATCATTTTTTAAGTACGTACTGGCAACAATTACGGGGATTGTGATCTCTTTTGTTGTGTTGTTTATTGTTTTGATGGGGATTATTGGGGCCATCATCAGCTCGGCATCCTCGGATCAGGAGATTGTTGTTAAAAGCAACTCGGTTTTATACCTATCCTTTGATTATGATATTTCAGAGAGAAGCGAAGCGAATCCTTTGGGTAGTCTCAATCTTCCAGGTTATTCCACTAAAAATATTGGTCTAGACGATATTTTGGCGAGGATCAAGTATGCGGCGACGGATGGGAATATTAAAGGGATCTATTTAGATGCTAGTCATATCGGAGTTGGCTTTGCAAGTTTAAAGGAAGTGAGAGACGAACTTTTGGCTTTTAAGAAAACCGGGAAATTTGTTGTTGCTTATAATGCGGGGTATGACCAAAAGGCCTATTATGTAGCGAGCACCGCCGATAAGGTTTACGTTAATCCGCAAGGGACGATTGATTTTAAAGGTTTGGCAAGTTCTACGATGTTCTATAAAGACCTTTTGGACAAGGTTGGGGTGGAGATGCAAATTGTGAAGGTAGGTACATTTAAAAGTGCTGTTGAGCCTTTCATTTTAAATAAAATGAGTGATCCCAATCGCTTGCAGGTAACATCATATTTGGGAAGTATATACAGTACCTTTATTAATGAAATAGCAGCGAGCAGAAATATTGCTGCCGATTCATTACGGGCTATTGCGAATGACTATCGTGTCCGGGATGCGGACGACGCGGTAAAATATAAGCTTGCAGATGCCAAGTTGTATAAAGACGAACTTTTATCGGATTTGAGAAAACGTTTGAAAATTTCGGAAAAGGATGAGATATCGTTTGTTTCCCTGTTGGATTATAATAAAAAGTTAAAAGATGATGCGAGCGGATCTGAAGTCGCGGTTCTTTATGCTGCCGGAGAAATTGTTGATGGTGAAGGAACAGGACCAGGTCAAATCGGTGGTGATAAATTCTCCCGCGAACTACGAAAATTAAGAGAAGATGATGCTGTTAAAGCTGTTGTTTTGCGTGTGAATTCACCAGGAGGATCTGCTTTAGCGTCCGATATTATTTGGCGGGAGGTTATTTTGACCAAGAAAGTGAAACCCGTAATCGTGTCGATGGGAGATTTAGCTGCATCAGGTGGGTATTATATCTCGGCGGCAGCAGATTCGATATTTGCTGAACCAACTACAATTACAGGATCTATTGGTGTATTTGGTGTGATTCCTAATTTCCAAAATCTGATGAACAATAAAATTGGAGTGCATTATGATGGTGTAAAGACGGGTAAGTTTGCTGATTTGATGACTTCTTTCGATCGGCCGTTGACAGCAGAAGAAAGGGATATCATCCAGCGGGAAGTGGATAAAGTATATGGTACATTTACTAAAGTTGTTGCAGACGGCCGTAAATTATCCATTGCTGATGTAGATAGTATTGGGCAGGGAAGAGTTTGGACCGGTGCGCAAGGTGTGAATAATAAATTGGTTGACCGTCTCGGAAACTTGGATGCCGCTATTCAGGCTGCCGCAAAAAAGGCCAATCTGAATAAATATAAAGTGTCCCAATATCCGGAGAAAGAAGATCCTTTTACCTCGATATTAAATAATTCAAAAGAAAAAGTCCAAGTTTGGATTGCAAAAGAGCAAATGGGCGAATATTATCGTTATTTTGATGTCGTGAGAAAAGCTACAGCACAGACGGGGGTGCAGGCGAGAATGCCTTATAGCGTTGAGATTCACTAGTAATTGATTCGTAAAGGAAGTCCAATCGTGGTATGGTTGTAGGTGATTATAATTTATAACGATGCCGGTAATTCTTACGTTGCGTGCGGAGAAGTTCGATCCAATGTACGGATTGCCATGAATAAATAATTATTTCTAATGAAAGCAAATGCTTTTTTTTATATTTAGCTGTTCGTTTGACAAAACGACCTAATCCCAAATCAATAAAGTTACAGAATGAAAACAGTAGACGATTTAAATTTTGCAGGTAAAAAAGCCTTGGTACGTGTGGATTTCAACGTGCCTTTGGATGAAAATTTCAATATTACGGATGATAATCGTATCCAGGGAGCGGCTCCAACAATAAAGAAGATCTTGAACGATGGTGGAAGCGTGATATTGATGTCCCATTTAGGAAGGCCAAAAGATGGTCCTACTGATAAGTATTCATTAAAACATATTGTTGCTCATCTTTCACAGGTTTTAGGTACTGATGTTCAGTTTGCCAATGATTGTATCGGTACAGAGGCCGTAGAAAAAGCGGCAGCTTTACAAGCTGGTCAGGTTTTATTGCTAGAAAACCTTCGCTTCTATAAAGAAGAAGAAAAAGGAGATGTTGAATTTGCTGAGAAGTTGTCAAAATTAGGCGATATCTATGTGAACGATGCTTTCGGTACAGCCCACAGAGCTCATGCTTCGACAGCAATTGTTGCGCAATTTTTTCCAGGAGCTAAATATAGCGGTTACTTGATGGCTGCAGAAGTCGGAAATGCAGAAAAAGTATTAAACAATCCGGTTAGACCATTTACGGCTATCATGGGTGGAGCAAAAGTTTCTGATAAAATTCAGTTAATTGAGGCCTTATTGGATAAAGTTGACAACCTTTTAATTGGTGGAGGTATGGCTTATACGTTCATCAAAGCTAGAGGGGGTGAAATTGGTCAATCATTGGTTGAAATCGATAAACTTGATTTAGCGAATGAGTTGGTGAAAAAAGCGAAGGAAAAAGGTGTAAACTTGGTTATTCCTACGGATGCTCAGATTGCAGATGCATTTTCCAACGATGCCAATGTATATGATGGACCAAATGATCAAATTCCTGCAGATTTGCAAGGTCTGGATATTGGTCAGGAGTCTGCAGCAAATTTCGCTGCGATCATCAAAAATTCTAAAACAGTTCTTTGGAACGGTCCAATGGGTGTTTTTGAATTTGATACCTTTGCAAAGGGTACCAAAGCTGTAGCTGATGCTGTTGTGGAAGCAACGAAGAATGGGGCATTCTCTTTAATAGGAGGTGGTGATTCTGCTGCTGCGGTAAGTAAATTTGGTATGACTGAAGATGTAAGTTACGTCAGTACAGGTGGTGGTGCGCTTTTGGAATACATGGAAGGAAAAGTTCTTCCAGGGGTGAAGGCACTTGAAGATTAATATAAATCAAAATCTTTAGAAAGGGACAACATAGGTTGTCCCTTTTTTATTAAAAAAGATCGATGTTTTGTACGAAACTATGGATGTAATGTCAGATTAAATCAATTATCTGTTAAATGTTTGTGTAGCACTGGTGAGTTTTTATTGTATTTGCTAAATTTATCATGACATGGTTATATATGCAGATATTGATGGATGCTAATAAGAGTAAAGAAAAAGATAGTTCTGGTTTTTTTTCGGTACTGACGTATAATGTAGCGGGGTTGCCTGGGATTATTTCCTCTGCGATTACAGGAAGAAGCAGAAGTATTGCTGAAATTGGAAAGAAGATCAATCCTTTTGACATTGTTAATGTACAGGAGGATTTCAATTATAATAGAAGTCTATATTGGGGCGGTAATTCACATCCATATCGCACAAGAACCAAGGGACGTGTTCCCTTTGGTGATGGTCTCAATACCCTGTCTCATTTTCCGATGACCGATGTTGTCCGTGTGCCCTGGAAAAAACGTACAGGAGCCGATTTTCTGACACCCAAGGGCTTCACCTTAGTTCAGATAGAAATCGTTCCTGAAGTCTGGTTGGATGTTTATAATGTTCATGCAAATGCACAAAATAGCAGGAAAGCTTCAAGTGCACGCCGGGATAATCTCAATCAGCTACGTGATTATATTGGAGAGCATTCGAGTGGTAAGCCACTTATTGTAATGGGTGATTTTAATGCACATTATAGTTTTTGTGATGATAACCTGCATGATTTTATGGATTCCACAGCATTGGTTGATAGCTGGGTTGAGCTCGAAAATGGAGGCTTAGTGCCTGAGGTGCGACATGAGTTTAAGCCGCCACATATGTTGTCTATCAGCAATCAGAGCGAATCTATCGATAAGATCCTCTATCGGAGCAGTAGTCACCTCAGTCTTGCTGCCCGGGATTATAAAATAGAAAATAATCTATTCACCAATGTCAAAGGATTGCCCTTATCGGATCATTATGCCTTGGCACTGAATTTTAACTGGGCGATTCATCCTTAAGCAGCTTATCCTTAATAGGTGTAGTTTAAACTGAAAGTTGGAACTACACGTTGTGTTGTCGTGTTGTCATTGATATAGGTACCCTTAACGACGAATTCGAAATCTGGAAGTGGGTATCTGAAAGCATTGAAATCAAGCGACAGATAGGCTCCAAAGCTTTTTGGTGAGATCTCCCTGTGTTTGTGTATATTTTGATAATCGGCAAATATTCCTCCTTTTACACGTTTAATATAGGCTAAAGATCCTAATCCAAGGTCGGGATAAGCTATAGGGAAACGATAGTTGACCAACACCGTGTTTTTTATTTTTTCATATTTGTAGTAGCTAAATCCACTCACAAGAGGGATATCGTTGATGTATTGATAAATTCCTGATCCTGTTTGGGCGCTCAATCTAATTTGAAAACCGTGATTGCTCATAAATCCAGGTAGATAGAATACTGTTCTTGCTGATAAAATTTCACCTTTTGCATTGTTTTCAAAAGGCGTATGTCGGTAGGTGACACTAAAATTTTGTCCCCATCTTGGGTAGAGGTCCATATTGGCCATTCGAGCATTTCGATTGAGGTAAAGCTGATAGGTCAAGGGAAATGCAGTCTCATAATTAAAGTTCTTGACGTCTGTGCGGCTAAGGTCATAGCGCCGTAGATAGGCTGTCGCCAGGTTGAATCCAGTGGAGTAGACGTAGTCTCTTTTGTAAAAGGAGAGCGGGATGGAGATCTGTGAAGATATATAATGCTCGCGCCAGTCGAAACGGATGCTACTGTCTGGTTTGTTAGGGATGCTTGCTGCTGCAATTTGCCCTCTGTTTTCATAGCGTAGCGAGAATTTTGGAAAGTACTTGTTGTAGGTAAGTTCTGCCGAGTATACTCCTTTTCGAATGTCGGTGTCATATTCATACCCCAGAGCAATTTGTGTGGTGTTTAAGATGTTGTTTGATAACCAGAAGACTCCGGGTTTAAAATTGTCGAAGCTTTCAAAATTGCTGCTACTTAGCGAAAGACTATGAAAATTGAACGTTCTGCCCAGTCCACGATAGGGTACAATTTGGTAGTGCTGACTAGTATCTACGGAGACTGCAGCGATATTTTTTACGCTGTCTCTGGTCAATGCGGTGGCGTAATAATGCGAAAAGTAATCCGTTTCTGGGTCGATATCAAATGCGGTATCGATGGATGTCTGGGCGATCTTGTAGCCGTTGTACTGATAGTCGTTGAAGAATAATTGCCTTGTATCGTTATCGTAAAAAGGGTTGAACGCGCCAAATTGTGCCTTTGTCAAAAGCTGTTTCTTTCCAGATAGGAGGTCGATGCTGTAAATATTATCGATACCGTTGAAGTTAGCTTTTGTGATGATTTTCATACCCGAAAGGTATTGCGGTCTTTCATATTGCTGGTTGTCCCAAGGTGTTAGGTTGGTGATTTTGTCATTTTTCAGATCGATTTCACACAGTGCGGTTCCGGATTCGGATAATCGTATTGCTATTATTTTATCGCCTTTGGGGTTGAAAGCAGGGTGTTGGAGCTGTTCGGAATTGCCTATTTTTATCCGTTTGATGATGCTGTTGTTTTTAAGGCTTATGAGCGTTAGATAGCTGTCGTTGGATAAATCTACCTCAACGCAGGCAATGGTTTCGTCTAATGGGCTTAAAATGGGTGAATAATATCTCGTCTGTTTGCTGAGCTGGCTAATTTTACCTGTTTTGAGATCCATGACATTGATAACGCTGTATGTTCTTTTGTTGAAACGCGGATCTTTATGGAGCTCGTCCCATACGATGTAATTGCTGTTTACGTCAAAATGTGGTGTTAACTGTATGCCAGTTTTAGCGAGCCTATTTTCTGTTTTTGTTGCCACATCATACGTGTAAATTGCGTTGGTCTTTTGTGGGTTCTGCTTAATGAAATAGATCAGACCGTTCTTGTGTTTTGGTAATAAATTGCTGTTGTAATAGCTGTCGTTTTTCTTGTCTATTTCTTTGTATTTCTGGTATTGATAGTCGCTTGTTTTCTTATTCCATATGGTCTCTAAATTTGCTATTGTTTTATTGTATAAGTAGGCACTATTTCCTCCAATTTTTTTCTTTAAAACACGATTGATATTATAGGGATATAATGGTTTTTTGTTCAGCTCCGAAAAGAGGTCGGCTTCATAATTCGAAGGTAATTCCGACTTTAAAGTGGAGGTCATCAGATAGCCGATTGTATAGTAACTCGGGACTATATCTTTATAGGACCCCAATAAATATTTATTAAAACTATAGCTGTGATTCGATTGAAAGTTCGCTTTGATGGGCATTTCAAAAGCGGGTAATCTTCCTCGCCCTCCCTCCGAATATATGGTTTCTGTAAGGGTTGCATCGCCTTCAAAATACCAGGAAGGAACGGTCAGTCCGTAGTAGGCAAGGGCTAATTGTTCAAAAAATGGCGCGCGTAGTTTTCCTGTCAATTTGTCAAATTGACTTACGTGTCTTGACTCGTGAAGGATCAAATTGGGTAGCCAGGTCTGGTTGTCGGGTTCTGCGCCTGCGGTGCTGTACAGTTCAGATTTACGTGGAGACAGCTGTACAAAACCATTCGTTTGTAGATTCGTGTTATGGATAATGAATGGAATTTTCCGCGGTGTTATTTTGTAATTTCTAGCAGTTGTACGCAGCGATCGGTTAACCTGGTCAGCTAGGGTAGGGGCCTTGCTCTTCATTTCCTCAGGGAAAATTAGTCGAAAATTCTTGGTTTCAATTTTATACCATTTTTGGCTTAAGGGCGCTTGGCTGTCTTCAAAAAATTGAGCAGAACTTTTTTGTGAATATATTATTAATGATAATAATGATAATATGTTGATAATTATGTTTTTATGTTTCATTAATTTTTGTATATCGAGTGTTTGCTATTTTTTTTAGTTTTATTATTCCTATTTATATGAACTTTAACTTCTGTTTAAAATTTATTTATATTTGAATAATAGGCTTTTATGATTTTTATGATTTACTTCTTTTTACTATTTTTTTTCTGTAAAACAACCTGATGATATTGGGCTGTTCTGAAAAAAAAGCACTATATTGAACAGGTTAAAGCATACGACGAATATACTTAAATAATTAGCGATTCTAAGACTGCGCCGAGAAAATTTTTCTGTTTTTTTTTGTGGAAAAATCAGACGACTATGGGGTGTTGCTTTCGGGAGTATGCTGGCGAGTTAGGTGTGGGCTGATTCATTTTATTCGATAAAAAAAATGGATCGGTAATTAGACGATAAATTTCATCGTCTTTCTTTTGTAGAGACCTGTTGAAGTTGTTGGCGAGAACGGTTTCCCTTAATTTTTTGCTAATGACAAAATGTCTTGTTTTTGAATTGAGCTTTGAACGTTACGCCGGGTATTTATCCCAATTACTGCGACAGACTGTAGGTTTTTATTATTTATTTTTTTATGCAGAATTTACTTTAAAAAAGCGATTTTTGTAACATATAAACTTTGTTTAGATGTAGGATTTTTAAATTGATAGGAGATATGGAAGAACTGGAAATGCAGGTGAATCAAATAGAGCAATTGATAGCAGGTGGAGATCTTGTTAGGCTGGAAGAATTTTTGAATGAATTAAATATTTCAGAAGTTGAGGAGCTGATTGATGAGTTGCCCGAACATGGTTCACTATTTATTGAATCGTTAAATTTGAATCGCGCAGTTAACGTTTTTCGTATTCTGGATTTCCCTACTCAAAACAGGATTTTTAAGAAGCTTTCTAAAGCAAAAATTAGCGCACTAATTAACGAGTTACCTCCCGATGATCGGACTTCTTTTTTTTCAGAAATGAAGGACGATATTAAGCATTTAATTTTACTGTTGCCACCCAAAGATCGTGTTGAAGCATTGGCTTTGCTGGGCTATCCGGAAGACAGCGTTGGGCGCCTAATGACACCTGATTATATTACCGTAAAAGAACATTGGAGTATTGAACGGATATTGGGGCATATTAGGCGTTATGGAAGAGATTCGGAAACGATAGATGTATTGTATGTGATTGATGGAAATGGGAAGCTGGTTGATGATATTCGGATTAAAGATGTGCTGATGGCGGAGCCAGATAGAGTCGTTGGAGATTTGATCGATCATCGGCTGATCTCGCTGAATGCTTACGATCCCCAGGAGGAAGCGATCAACATCTTCCGGATGAATAATCGCGTGGCCTTGCCTGTTGTCGACGAACAGGGGGTTATGTTGGGGATTGTGACTGTCGATGATATTCTTTGGGTAGCAAACGAGGAGTACACGGAAGATATGCAACGTATCGGAGGAACGGAGGCGTTGGATGAACCTTATCTGGATGTGTCGATTAAGAACTTGGTGAAGAAGAGAGCTGGATGGCTTATTGTGCTTTTTCTGGGACAACTTTTGACCGCTACGGTTATTGAGCATTTCGAGGAGCAAATGGCAAGTGCGATTATGTTGTTTGCACTGATGCCTGTTATTATATCCAGTGGTGGGAATAGCGGTTCGCAAGCCTCAACATTAATTATTCAAGCGATGGCCCTGGGGGAAGTTACCTTGGGTGACTGGTGGCGTGTGATGCGAAGAGAGATTCTGTCGGGTTTACTGCTGGGACTTATTTTGGGGGCTTTGGGCTTTATAAGGATTATGGCATGGCAATCTTTTGCGCATAGCTATGGTCAGTATTGGGTGTTGGTTGCATTAGTTATCTCTTTGTCCTTGGTTGGTGTGGTCCTTTGGGGGTCGTTGATGGGGTCTATGTTGCCTTTTGTGATGAAACGACTTGGGGCCGACCCTGCGAGTTCTTCAGCGCCCTTTGTGTCGACATTAGTCGATGTAACAGGTTTGCTGATTTATTTTAGTGTGGCAGCGCTAATTTTGAAAGGTGTGTTGCTTTAATCGTACGCAATTGCCGATACTGGTCGTTCATCCGCTGATGGCGATTGAAGGTAAAAGAAGGATAATGTTGGTTTAAGTGCTGAAAAGGGGATTTTGTGGAGCTGTTTGAAAAAATAAAAATAAATTATTCTAATTGGAATTTAGGAAGTTGTAAAAAATGTGCTCAAAAAATTTGTAGTATTCTAATAATCTTCCGATACTTGCATCACGGAAACGCAATAGGGTCTCCGGAAAAATTGAAAAACACTCCTGAATAGCTCAGCAGGTTAGAGCATCTGACTGTTAATCAGAGGGTCGCTGGTTCGAGCCCAGCTTCAGGAGCAATTTAATAACTTACATAGCCGGAGTTTTTAAAATATTCAATTTTTCATTCCTGAATAGCTCAGCCGGTTAGAGCATCTGACTGTTAATCAGAGGGTCGCTGGTTCGAGCCCAGCTTCAGGAGCAACAATGCAAATATTTTATTTGCAAATGATATTAAAATGTACTACTTTTGTACATTCTATGAGAAAGGAATTTCTCGAAAAATAAATTCCTGAATAGCTCAGCAGGTTAGAGCATCTGACTGTTAATCAGAGGGTCGCTGGTTCGAGCCCAGCTTCAGGAGCAATATTGAAACCGGCTTTATGCCGGTTTTTTTGTTTACCATGCTTATTAAAAAACTATGAGTTTAGTAATTATTGGTACGGTGGCTTTCGATACAATAGAAACACCGTTCGGTAAAACTGACAAAATTCTAGGTGGTGCCGGTACATTTGCGAGTCTAGCGGCGTCATATCTATGTGATCAAATCAAATTGGTCAGTGTTGTTGGGGAGGATTTTGGAAATGATAATCTCGATCTTATCAGGAGCCGTGGTATAGATGTTACGGGTGTTCAGGTGATTACTGGTGGGCAAACTTTTTCTTGGTCTGGCAGGTATCATAACGATATGAATAGCCGTGATACCTTGGCGACAGACTTAAATGTATTGGCTGATTTTGATCCTATTATTCCTGAAAGTTACCAGGATTGCGAGTATCTTCTCTTGGGCAATCTTACGCCTCAAATACAATTGACTACGTTGGAGCGCTTGGCACACAAGCCTAAGTTGGTTGTTCTGGATACCATGAACTACTGGATGAATGTTGCCATGGATGACTTAAGAAAAGTGCTTCTCAAGGTTGATGTTTTAGCCATCAATGATTCAGAGGCAAGGCAACTTTCTGGAGAGTATTCGCTGGTTAAAGCTGCAAAAGTCATTTTAGCAATGGGACCTAAATATTTAATTATCAAAAAAGGTGAACACGGTGCGCTTCTTTTTGGAGAGAATCAGATTTTTTCTGCTCCGGCGCTACCATTAGCAGATGTTTTTGATCCAACTGGTGCGGGAGATTCCTTTGCTGGAGGTTTTATTGGCTATCTTGCCAAAGTAAAAAGTATCAACTTTACAAACATGAAGAACGCATTGATTTTTGGTTCTGCGCTAGCTTCATTCTGTGTAGAGAAATTTGGAACAGATCGGTTGGTTGATCTTACCGAAGAGGACATACAAAAGCGTTTGAATGCTTTTGTTGCCCTATCTCAGTTTAATTTATAATCATTGATCTTTTAGTTTTCCGACGATCTGAAATTTTGAAAATACAGATGCTGAATGAGGGGCTTCTTGGAGCTCCTCAGTTAGATCTTGTCCGGCCCAATGTTCGTAGTGCATTCCGTTTTTCCACAGTCTACTTTCTCCGACATCGTAGATAAGTCCGCGATAAGCAACCCAGATCTGTGGTTTGTCCTGACCATTACGTAAAGCCAGTTGGCTTTTGCTGTATTCCCGATAATTCTTCTGCCATTCGTCATTTTAAAAAGGCGAAGATAGAAAAACTAAGCTACTTTATAGGCCGATAGTGATCTCTTCATTAATTTTCTAGCGACATGTATTCTTGTTTTTACCGTTCCGATGGGGATATTTAAATGTTCCGATATCTCGTGGTATTTAAAACCTTCGAAGTACAATGAAAAAGGGATGTAATATTCTTCGGAAAGACTAGATAAAGCTTCATGGATGTCTTCCATGACAAATTTGCTTTCGCCCTGATTTGAGGAAGCGGATAATAGGAGGTTAGCGTTAGAAATATCCTCGTCTTTCGTAATGAAAGAGTTGGTTTTCACAATACGTCTATAGTTGTTAATAAACGTATTTTTCATGATGGTGTAAAGCCATCCTTTCAAATTGGTTCCTTCTTTGAAATTTTTAAAATAGGTTACAGCTTTCAGGATTGTGTCCTGAACGAGATCGTTGGCATCTTCGTAATCACTGGTAAAATTTCTGGCGTAGAGTTTTAATGAGTCCGATTGCTCAATAACCATGGTGTCAAATTCATTCTTTGTCATAGCTTAATGAATTATAACTGTTCTTTTTACAAAACAGTACGTTTATAAATGCGGTTCATTAAGTATGAGGCAAAAAATGCGCCAAAAATGACAAAATTAGATTTGTTAATATAATTTTAAGATTATTTTAAGCAAAGCAAACGTGTGTGTAAGCTAACTTTAAGTAAATAAAATTAGCTCAAAGTGATGTTTAGCTAAAGTGAAGCCTGTTTTTCTTTTGCTTTCAGATTTAAAAAGAGTAAAAATACTTTTTTTAAATCTTTACAGTAAATTAACTTCACGCTCTAGCTTGATGCCAAATTTGTTGGCTACATCACTTATAATTTGTTCCGATAGATTGTAAATTTCCTGTCCTGTAGCGTTTTGTCTATTTATTAGTACAAGTGCCTGATTTTTCCATACACCTGCTTGTCCATATTCTTTTCCTTTCCAACCACATTGTTCTATTAACCATCCAGCAGCCAATTTTGTTTCATTATTGGGCATTGGATAATGCGGTATTGTAGGGTATTCTTTCTGAAGAGGTCCAAAAGTTGATGCTGTCACTACAGGGTTTTTAAAGAAGCTACCTGCATTTCCCACTGTACTTGGGTCAGGAAGCTTTTCTACGCGGATTTTGGAGACAATGGTTGCAATGTCGGCAATGCTCGGGTTTGTTATGTTTTCTTTGGCGAGTTCGGCTTCAATTGCACCATAAGTTGTATTGATATGAGCTGTTTGACTTAGCTTATAAGTGACCTGAGTAATGATAAAACGCCCTTTGTGTGCTGTTTTAAAGATACTGTCGCGATAGGAGAAATCGCAATCTTCTTTTTTGAAGGTCGCAAAGTTACCGGTATGCGTATCGAAAGCCTGACATTCGTGAAAAACATACATCAACTCGGTACCATAGGCACCGATGTTTTGCACAGGTGAAGCACCAACAGTGCCAGGAATTAGGGCCATGTTTTCAATACCCGCGTAATTATGTTCGATACAATACCAAACGAAGTCATTCCAGATTTCTCCCGCTTGCGCTGTGACATAGACATCATCGCCATCAATTTTTGACTGTATGCCCTTGCTCGTCATACGAATAATATAGCCGTCGAATGCTTTGGTGAAAAGGACATTGCTACCTGCGCCAAGAACAAAGAAGTTCTCCTTAAAAATACCATTTTTAAAAATTTCGGTCAATGTTTCATTGTCATTCACTTCGATTAGAAAATTTGTCTTTTCTTCAATTCCAAACGTATTGAAAGCTTTTAAAGATATATTCGATTGAATGTTTAACTTCATGTTGACTTTAGTTTTCAGAAATTCAAAAAAATCAGCTATCTTTAGCATGATAATCGGTAAAGATAGTATAAACCGTTTATTTAACGATAAAAAATATAAGTTTAATGGGTAATGCAGATGTAAAAAGAATCAAAATTCTAGAAGCTGCGACAAGGCGCTTTGCACATTTTGGAATGGCTAAGACAACGATGTCGGAAATAGCCAAGGATCTCAATTTTTCAAAAGCATTGCTGTATTATTATTTTCCGGATAAGAATAGCTTATATTCTGCGGTTTTCGAATATGTCATCGACAAAATGATCGAGGACCTTGAGGATGTCATTGGAAAAGGGGGAGACTTTGAGGAGATTATGATGTACTCCATTGATATGCGTGTCAAGATCATCAATCAGTATTATAATTTATTTGAATACACCATGAAGATGGTCAAAGAGCTTCCGGACGAGCTGGAACAGGTTTTCAAAGAGTCTTATCTCCGTGAGGTAGAAATTATTGAGAAGATTCTCAAGATTGGTATCGATGCCGGCGAGATACAGGTGGAAGATATCAATGAAACTGCGCGGATTCTTTTGTATTCACTATTCGGTATGCGTATGGGCATATTAAAGGATATGAAAAACATGTTGTTCCCAACAAAAGAAGAATTCGATCATATTCTCAGTTTACAGAAGAAAATGATGAAAATCTTCTTAAATGGCTTACGTTTTCAAGTCTTCAAGTAAGTGTTGAGCGAATATGTCCGATAATCTGTTTGGCATGAATTCGTGAATTTTCAATAAACCAAAGGTGGGTATTTAAGCCACCGCAAACGACACCTGCCAAATAAATCCCGGCAATATTTGTTTCCATTGTTTCTTCATTATGGCTGGGAATGCAAGGTGCTTCTTGGGGAATATCAATTCCGATCTTTTTCAAAAAATCAAAATTTGGGCGATAGCCGGTTAAAGCCAGTACAAAATCATTATCGAGTTCGACCATACCATCTGGGGTTTGGATATGCGCAGTAGTTGGAGTAACTTCTGTTAAGTGGCTGTTATAATAGACATCGATTTCACCCGCGGCAATTCGATTTTCAATATCAGGTTTTACCCAATATTTTACCCGGCGGCTGATTTCGCTACCGCGGATTACCAAAGAAACTTGTGCTCCTTTTCGGTAGGTTTCAAGGGCGGCATCAATGGATGAATTACTGGCGCCGACAACGATCACCTTTTGGCTGCTATAATAATGTGGATCGTCGTAGTAATGCCTCACTTTGGGAAGTTCTTCGCCCGGGATATTGAGCAACATCGGTATGTCATAAAAACCCGTGGCGATGATGACTTTCTTGCTCAGGTATATGCTTTTGCTACTGCTGACCAGAAACTCCGTGTCCTCTTTCTTAATTTCCAGTACTTCTTCAAAAAGATGGGTATCCAGTGCGAACTTTTGCTGTATACGTCTGTAATATTCCAGCGCCTCCATGCGTTTTGGCTTGGGATTGGTGGTGACAAATGGAATATCACCTATTTCTAATCTTTCGGAGGAAGAGAAGAAGGTCATATTTTGGGGGTAATTATATAATGAGTTGACCAAACAGCCCTTTTCGAGAATAAGGTAGTTTAAATTTGCTTCTTTGGCTTCTAAGGCGCAAGCTAAGCCAATTGGCCCGCCGCCAACTATGATCAGGTCGTACCGTGTTATCGTATCGCTCATGGTATAAATGTCGAGAATTTTAAAGAATAAATCAGCTTAAAGCTTTAGGCAGTTCATTTTCTGACATTGCTGTGCTTTTAGCGTGAAGATCCTGAACTATTTTATGGAGGTCCTGTGCAATTTTATTGAGAAAGTCCAGCTGTTCGCTCAATAACTGTCCATCAACTGAACTGACATCTGTATTATCAAATTGGTTGTTTGGAATTTCGATTGCCAAAGGAACAAATGCATTGACACTATCGGCAGAATGCAGCAGCTGAATGGATTGCTCCAAGGAGCTTAATATTTTTCGAATTGTCCGGACATGGTCCTTATTGATATAATTATTGTCCATTTCGTCGAGATGGTTCATCAATGTCACCGAAAAAGAAGCTAGAATATGGTTGAATATGACGAATTTGTTGACTTCCTTACTATATTTTTGACGTTTCTTGGGTTCCGTAAGCATACGTTGGAATGTGGAACCCATGTTGGCTGTTTCCACATAGACTGCCTTGCGTGTTAGTTTGTAGTCGGTGATGGAAGGCGCTTGGCCTGCAATTTCTTTCAATGCCTGAAAGATGTAATTGTAGTTGGCTATCAGTAGCTTTCGCATGGATTCCTTGACTTGCATGCTTTCCCAATTTGGAAAAATAATATAACTGGATAAGAATGCAATCATGCCGCCGATAAAGGTGTCCAGTATGCGTTCTTTGGTGACGTCCAATGTATTGGCGCTGACGAAGCTCAGCATAATTAATACATAAGGGGTCATAAAAAGTACGGCAATGACATAATTGACCCGGAATAAGCTATATGCCGTCAGAAAAAAGAATACCAGTAGAACGAAAAGGACCGTTGGGTCATGAATGGTTAACAGGATGAGGGCTCCGATGAGTCCACCGATCGTTGTACCGATTAGACGCTGGATATTCCTCTCCTTTGTGAGCCCGAAGCCAGGCTTTAGGATAACCATGATAGTCAGGAGAATCCAATATACATTATTTGTGATATTGGTGACCTCAAACACGTAATAAGTGACCGACATGACAATTGCCATGCGGCACGCATGTCGAAAGATGGTGGATTTTAGGGTAAGATTTTCGCGGAACTTTTTGAAATCAATTGCAGAACTTTGGACAAAGCGTTTTGCGTCGTCAATTTCTTTTCGTTTGACATCGTCCGGTTGTAGATGCGAGTAACCATAGATATTTTTGATTCGGCGAACCAAATCACGCAAATTGATCAACACTTTGCGTAAAGCAAAGGTGCTATACTCTTGATTTTTATCCAGCTGATCGATTTTAGTGTGAAGGCGACTGAGATCCGAATCGAAATCGTACAGTGGTTTTGGCTGTGTATTGGTATTGAGCTGATAAGCCAAATTGTCAAGCTCATTGGTATATTTTAGGATCACGTTTTTGAAATCTTCCAAGATTCCGGTAGGACCAAAGCGTTCGCTGATGGTGTTGTAATCATAGTGTGCCGCCATACTTTGCTCAAAGAGATCGACAATATCGTTGAAGACGAGGGTTAGATAACGTCCCACCTTTGTGGTGTCTTTAATTGATCGTTTACTTTGAAACAATACATCCCGTAGGTTTTCCTGATGCTGATTGACTTCAACTTGTTTGTCGATCAGTTTGAGGTAGTTTTTATCATTATCAATTTTAGCATCGTAAAAATTAGCTTTCAGCCGGATGTAATCAGCCACATAGCGAATTGTTTCGGATAGCTCCTGTTCGGCGAGCCTGTAAGGGCGTGCCTGGGTGATGGAAAGACTAATGGCGATATACCATAGACCACCTAATGTATAGAAGCCTAAATAGTTGATGGCTTCAGCAAGAGGATAGTGAATCTGCACATGGATCAACATCATCAGAATACACATAAGGCCTACGTTGGCGGCCCTGCTATTGAATACTGCAAACATGGCAAATATAAAGCAGGCTACGCCGATAAAAATCGCCAGTAGATAGACATTTTGATTAACTATATTGGTTAAAATAAAAGTTAACGTAGTCAAAATCGCACCCGCAATCATGCCTTTCCTTCTATGGCTAGGTGCTCCGGGCGTATCGGAGAGACCTACCAAGAGCGCTCCCAGGGAAACAATGGTTCCATTGGTAAATTGCCCGATAGTTGCAAAGATTAGGACAGGCACAATACATCCGATGGTAATTCGGAGTCCATCCGCAAAATATTGGCTATAGAAAAAACTTTTTATTTCTTGTGTCTGTTTCATAATGTATAGTACAAACTTAGATAAATTGCTTTTCATATTAAAAACAATTGTTCGGCTATGTTTGCCCTTTTTAGTACGGATGAAAGCGAGATAGCTGTTCCGTTCCTGTCAGATCAGGGATGGTTCATTTTGTAGCGGGGCTTAACAGGATCAGGTTCTCAAGGTCTTCGTTGCTATACTGCATTGCATTAATGTGTTAAAAATGAAAATTTACTAAAATTTGTTAGTATGTTTATAATATTTCAATTGTTTTTTTGATTAATTTATATTTTTTTATTTGTTTAGCTATAATATTGTTATATTTGGAACCATAGGGTTATTTCAGAGACATTACAAATTTTCAAGAGTCACCTAAACTCTCTTGACCACTTTCAAAGATTTAAATATGAAGCAAAGTAAAAATGAAGCCGTCTTTCAGGACGAGGTATTGACACGCTTTGAGCTTTTCAAAAGTTTGTTTTTAACATTGCCATTTCAACGTGTTAAAGATACAGGTACTTTATTACCATTTTTTGCAAAGCAATGTGAAAAGGGTGTGGATCAGCATTTAACTCCTGATGAGATCATAAAAAGTTTCTTCGATCAGCATGAGGAATTTTCTTCGGAAGAACAACGAATTGATTTGTTGTTTCGATTTGTTCAATATATAGAGCGTCAGGTTGTTTTATTTGATGCGATCGAAGACTCATCCTTTCAGATGGTGGGCCGTGGCGATGACGAAAATGTCTTGGGGGCATTAATAAAAAATGCCGAGGGCAGCGAAGATATGCGCCGTAAGATCGTGTCAAAATTGAAGGATTTTTCTGTACGTCTTGTGTTGACTGCACATCCTACGCAATTCTATCCGGGACCAGTATTGGGTATTATCAACGACCTGATCGATGCAATCAAGACCAATGATATCCATAGTATACATTTATTGCTACAGCAACTGGGTAAAACGCCTTTCATCAATAAAAATAAACCGACTCCAGTTGATGAGGCTGCGAGCTTAGCTTGGTTTTTGGAAAACGTATTTTATAAAGTAGCATCGGAAATTCAGTCTTTTATTGATGATGAATTGGACGTGGATACCGAAGAAGTCAAACAATTGATTGAACTGGGCTTTTGGCCTGGAGGTGACCGTGATGGTAATCCCAACGTAAGTGTTGATAGCACCAAGAAAGTTGCCGCATTGCTACGTACCATTTTGTTTAGATGTTACTATAGGGATTTTCGTATTGTTAGACGGCGCATCACATTTAGAGGTGTAGAGGAATATATGGAAAATCTCCAAACATTGTTCTACGAAAACAGTTTTAATCCAGTCGAACATCCAGCAGACGAAACTGATAATATTATCACAAATCTGAAAGCAATCAAAAATGTTTTGGAGGAATATCACAATGGACTTTTTGTAGAAATCGTTGATGACTTACTCCGCAAAGTGATGACTTTTGGTTGTTTCTTTACCACATTGGATATCAGACAAGACAGTCGGATATTACGTGAGGCTACCAATTATCTGATTCAGCACAATCAGGAAAAGACTGGAATGCCATTGGATTATCTGGAGCTCAGTGAAAATGATAAGCAAAAAGCATTAAAATTCAAAGAACTTGACTTAACGGTGGGAGAAGATGCAGATCCGTTGACGAAAGATACATCTGGTGTGATCAAATTGTTAAAGGAGATTCAACGTTCCGGTTCTGAGCGAGCTGCGCAACGCTTTATCATCAGCAATTGCCAACAGGCAAGTGATATTTTGGGACTGCGTCAATTATTTTTATGGTCTGGATGGAAGAAGGATGCTTTAACGATCGATTTTGTACCCTTGTTTGAGACCGTTGATGATTTGACGAGAGCAGCAGATGTGATGAAAACCTTGTATAGTAACAAGGAGTATAAAGCGCATTTGAAGCGTAGAGGAAACAAACAGACCATTATGTTGGGCTATTCAGATAGTACCAAAGACGGTGGATACTTGATGGCGAACTGGTCGATTTATCGTGCAAAAATCGAACTTACGGCGATATCTCGCGAGTACGATGTCGATTTGGTGTTTTTTGACGGTCGTGGTGGACCTCCGGCACGTGGCGGTGGTAAGACACAGCGTTTTTATGCATCGATGGGTAAAGAGATTGCCAACGATCATATTCAATTGACGATTCAAGGACAAACAATCAGTAGTCAGTATGGTTCTTTAGATACGGCACGATTTAATATAGAGCAATTGTTGCACGCTGGAATTATTTCAGATTTGAAACAACGCGTAGGCGATACCTTAACCAAACATCAACAGGAGATCATTGATAAGCTGGCTGAGCTAAGTCATCATAAGTTTATGGATCTACGGACGAATGAATTGTTTTTACCTTATCTGGAAACGATGTCGCCATTGAAAGCGCTATCGTCGATCAATATTTCAAGTAGACCTGTAAAACGTAACTCAGGCCGCGAATTGCGATTGGAAGATTTGCGGGCGATTAGTTTTGTAACTTCATGGAGCCAGCTGAAACAAAATATTCCTGGGTTTTATGGTGTCGGAACAGCATTGCAATGGGCTGAAAAAAATAACCTTTGGAAAGACGTGCAGCAATTGTATGTGTCATCTGGATTTTTCCAAACATTGATCGACAATTGTATGATGTCGATGACAAAGTCCAACTTTGATATTACAGCATACATGAAAGATGATCCTATTTATGGTGACTTTTGGAAAACTTTGTATGCCGAGTACCAAATAACAAAAGAATATCTGTTAAAGCTGAGCGGAACCTCAAAATTGATGGAAAACTATCCTGTGGATCGTGAGTCTATTTTAGCGCGCGAGGGAATTGTATTACCGTTATTGGTTATACAGCATTTTGCGATTCGTGCATTGAATTCGGATCAGCTGACTGATGCACAACGTGAAGATTATTCGAAATTAATAGCGCGTACAATCTTTGGCGTGGTGAATGCCGGAAGAAATGTTGCGTAATTTTTCTTTCTTTTCACGGATAGGGTTTCGGAGAACATATATTTTATCTACTTTTGTATAGTTAACAAAATTGATATGAAGATTAATAAGTTATTTATTGTTGCGGCTTGTGCGGGTACATTATTTGCATCTTGTGGTCAAACAGCTGCAGATAGACAGCGTCAATACTCTAATGCATCCTTAGCGGATGGTGATGCCTTTGCAATGATTAAATTCGTTGGCGAAAATGGAAACTACTTGGTAAATCTTGCTGATGTAGCTGCAAAACAATCTACCTCAGCAGAGGTGAAAAATGTAGCTGCAAAGATTAAAGAAGCTTACGCAACAGTGTTACCAGAATTGGACAATTTAGCAAAAGAATTGCATGTTGGCGATGCGCAACGTGGCGTGCCTGCATTTCAAGTTCCTGCTTCAATTGGTTCGGACAGTACAGCGGCATTCAATGATAAAGCATTTTTAGCGCTAGTGGTTGAAAAACAAGGTGAGATCAATACTAGATTGTCTCATGAAGAGCACAATACAAACAAGGATGTTATTCACCTTTCGGAGGAGTCTTTGAAAAAAGTGGAAGAGATCTACAAATTAGCTGGCGGTAAAGTTGAAGAACACCATCACTAAGAAATAAGATAAATAAAAGGAAAGGAGTATTCATTAAGATGAATATTCCTTTTTTTATGATTTTTTTGTTGACAATACTAGATTTTCTGCATGGAATTGTGATAGGTACTGAGTTTCGATAGGATGTGCTATCTGTATTCCGACTCAGTTGATTGCCAGCGAGATGATTTTGGCAGGAAATGAGTTTGTATTCTTGATAAAATGGAAATTTTAGTTATTGTAAGACATATCAGTGTTGTGTACACAAGAATTCCCTGGAATAATCGTTTGTTATTTGTTAAATTAATGATAACTTAACATTTATATAACACAGTTTTTAATAACTGTGTTTATTTTAGCGTAATTTAATGAAATCGTATATAAAGTGAGATACGCCGCAATAGATATAGGTTCCAATGCAGTCCGTCTTTTGATAGCTGACATTATTGGACAGAAAGACCAATATAATTTTAAGAAAAATACACTGTTACGTGTTCCACTTCGTTTGGGGGATGATGCGTTTATTCATCAGGAAATTTCACCTAGGAAAGCCGAGAGTTTGGTTAAAACGATGAAGGCCTTTCGGGAGTTGATGGATGTTTATAACGTGGAGGATTATATGGCCTGCGCGACTTCGGCCATGCGTGATGCACGAAATGGCGCTGATATTGTTGCGGAGGTCAAGAAAAACGGTATCAACATCGATATTATAGAAGGGGCAAAGGAGGCAGAGATTATTTACAATAGCCATTGGGATAATAAGATGGAAAAGGACAAAGTTTACCTTTACATTGATGTAGGTGGGGGTAGTACAGAATTATCGTTATTTGCCAATGGTGTTTTGGTTAATTCCAGGTCCTTCAACTTGGGCACAATCCGTATCCTCGACAATCAGGACAAGGCAGAAACCTGGGATGAACTGAGGGAATGGGTACGTAGCAATACGCATATGTATAAGCAAGTGGTTGGTATTGGTACTGGCGGCAATATTAATAAGCTTGCGCGCCTTTCCAATGAAAAATTGGATAAACCATTATCCTATGCTAAATTAAAAGCCGTGTATGAGCATTTATCTTCATTTTCTTTGAAAGAACGCATTATCTTATTGGGTTTAAACGAAGATCGTGCCGATGTCATTATTCCTGCGAGTGAGATTTTTCTAACGATTATGAAGCATGGTCGTCTAAAACAAATCATTGTTCCAAGGGTTGGGCTTGTCGACGGTGTAATTAGAACCTTGATCAATAGGAATTTAGTAAAATAATGCTGTAAAAAGCGATTTTCGACTTGTAAAAGAGCGAAAAATCTTTATTTTTGTGATACCAAAGGTGAATATGAGCCCAGGTGGCGAAATTGGTAGACGCACCATCTTGAGGGGGTGGCGCTCGCATGGGCGTGGCAGTTCGAATCTGCTCCTGGGCACTTAAGGAGACACTATTAAATAGTAGTCTCCTTTTTTTATGCAAAAAAATATTGTGAATCAGATCATTGGAGGTCAATTGAGCACAGTTCGATTTTTTGATGGGAAATACGAGAACAAGCAATGTAGACGTTCATTAACTTTTCTATTTTTGAGAACTTAAACTCGTCTGAAAAAATTTCATAAATATAGCACAGCTATAGGACGGTTTACGCAGCCGCTGCCTAAGAAAATAGGTCAAGAACAAACGTAAAATAACGGTATATATAGATGCTGGATTACCACTTCCAGTATAGTTCCAGTATTGTTGAAGTATAGTTGATGTAGTCAGGACAGGATACCTTGGCGGTACTAGATTCCTCGCTGATCATTCCTTGAACTTTACTCTGATTAGTCTTATGAGCAATAATGCCCCAGCCCGACCTTTTTGATTGTATGCTTGCTCCATGGTATGCTGACTCATTGTTTAGCACGAACCTATTTTAGAGCTCATAGATTTAAATAGTTTCATTCACCTATACCATAAGCCTAGCTGTATTGCGAATAATAGACTAAAAACCACGAATATTGAACGAACTGCAACAGATAATAAATAACCGCAAAATTAATTAATGGTGTTTTTATTTTTACTTCCATAAAATAAAGGCTTGCTTCAAAAGCATGTTATAGTTTAATAAAAAGATAGAAACAATGAAAAAATTAATGATGAGTTTGATGGCTGTTGCACTGCTATCTACAGCCGCTTCTGCAAAGACAACGGAAAAGGCACCGAAAGAAAATGTCAATGCTAAGACAACGACTTACCGTCTTCCTAACACGAATACACTCGTGAAAGTCACCGAAGAGGTCAAAGAAAGCGAAGGAAAATTGACACACTGTATTTTTGTGTTGAGTTTTTATGATTATGACACGGCGCAACTGGTCGGTACACATACTTCAGACACCTATACAAATGGTGGTTATGGATCTTTCTTTAAAGCATGTAGGGCATTTTGGGGTGTTTAATGCAGTCGATCCCTGTTGGTTTCAACCGGCAGATAGGTTTCGGCGTTTTCGCGCTGTTACAAACGATTAATTTAAGCGGGGTGAAAACCCCGCTTTTTTTTCGCCCTAAATGGTTAGACTGTTAAGTCTTTTTGGTGTGCAGAAAATTCAGTCTTTAACCCGCTTTTTCGCTTATAATACGCTAGGAAGGGTATGCTTTGATGATTTGTGATCAACTACTGGTAGTCTTATCGCGTAAGTTATTACCTTGTTTTTCGTTTAACGAGGTTGAAGCGTTTTGATTTGAATTGTAAAAATATGCTATAACGGGATGGTACGTGTTGGACTGATGTAAAAAAACATTATCTTAGATTATTATATTTAATTTATCAGATAAAAAAGCGTAGCTAACCTTTTTTAATGATAACCGAATTTGGAACTGAAGAACTTCAATATGCACACTAGAAATTTTTTACTTCTTCTTAGCGCACTAATATGGCTAAGTTGCACAAAAGATCCCATCGAGCCAAACGTAGAGCCCCCAGAGGTGGCACCTTCAGATACCACCAAGAATGAGCCCACTGTTCCTCCTGATAAGTACGAAATTCGGAAAGTACAATTTCAGATGAGCGAGCTTTTCTCTGATGATAATATTGATGAAAAGGTTTTCCTGGGCGGACTTTGGAGTCTCAAAGACACCCTTGAAGGCCCACGGCTAGAAAGCCTGGAAGCAAAAGCGAAAAAAGTAAAATTCCATTTCTTGTCTTACAATGACTTCTCCGTAGATATGGGATTCTTTGAGCCCAGCTATAAAAATGGTCTTGCTTATGCCAATAAGTTTGAAAAGTCGAAACAGGCAAGTAGTATGAACTTTACTTCGAGCAGTTTTGGAGATTACGCCGAAATACAGGGATTTCTCGGTATTTCGAAGGATGTAAAAAAGGCATTATCCCTTGTAAAACATGCCGACTCAACGACGATCAGTAAGCAAAACAGCACGCTTCGTATAGGCAAAGTCAATAAGCTTACAATTTATATTGACCACACAGAGTATTTTGATGCTTATCCGGAATCGGAGTTAGCTGTATTGACCCAAGCAGGTTACTCTCCCTATGTGCTTGCTTCGGTGACTTATGGTACCCATATGATTCTGATGGGTGAAACTGATTCAACACGGGCAGGCCTCAATACGGCAATAGACAAAATACTGGAAAATAAAACACTGGATGATGTAGATACCAAAGTCCTCGATTGCAGCAATCTGCTGATCTACTATCGGGGCGGCGGCAAGAACAGTTTTATTCAGTATCCGAAAGGAGCCAAGGCTATTGGAATAGCACTCCGCGATATGCTCCTTTATGTGAGTCAGACGGAAAATATCTTTAATTATCCACTTACCTATGACTTTATGAGCCTGAAGGACTATAGCACGCTACGGTATTACAATATATTTGACATTCGGGTCAAAAAACAAAAGTAAACGAACGAAAAAAAGCATCGGCAAGATAAAAAAACGGCATCCAGATCTAGGTGCCGTTTTTACTTTTGCCAACAAGCTTCTGACTTGCGCATTGATTTCGCAAAGCTCTTCAATATGCAGGGTATTTCACCTATTCCTTTTCGCTAATATCCTTTAGCCGTTGCAAAGCATTTGGCCAAGCCTCATTAAAGTAATCGATGTATTCGTCGTTTGTATCAACATCTACATTCAATAATGTTTGTCCTTCGATGTCCGAAAAAGAATAATTTTCTAATGCTCCAGCCCAATCTTCGACAGCTGGTCCGGATAAAATTTCTTGGCCATTGTCTAGGATACCAAGATGCCGAATAGACACATATGAATTTGGAATGTATTCGGCGATTTCTGCTACTATTCCGCCTTTTTCACCATTTTCATCGACGCCTGTAAAATGAATTTTTTGCCCCTTGTCCCAGATGCCTTCGAAATCTGAACTTGGATTGAATGCACTGGTCCATTGTTTATAGGTTTCTTTGTCAAGCATTGTTTTAAAAACCCGCGGCACAGGCGCATGGATCTTAATTTGATAAGTTAATTTCTTCATCTTTCTATTGTTTTGGAAAATTGGGATCGGCTTTTATTTCAGCGATCTGTTTGGTATGACGTGCAGAATGCGCAGCAATAAACATCAGGGCTTGATAACCATCAATTGGACCAGTTGGGGAATCGCTGACGTGATTTCTGAGATCTTCCGCATCAGCTTTTTTGATGTAATCAAGCACGGGTTGGCGAGCGGCATTGAAATCAGTCAAAGCGGTGTTCACATTTTTATAAATTCCCTCTGGTTGGAGTTCCTTGGGTGCCTGATATTTGTGACTTCTGTCTGTGAGTGCATTTTTTAGATTGTCGTCGGTCATCTTGATCTCTTTTCTCCTTTCAGGTTGTGGATCTTGATCCAGGCCCTTTTTTGCCATGTCAAATATCATTCGTTCTGAACGAATAATATGCTCAAGGCATTGACTGATCGACCATTTGTCGGGCGCTGGCTTAAATTGGAGCTGCGCTTCGCTTAAACCCGCAACCTGCTTTTCAAGCTCCGCAGTTGTTTGGTTAAAATATTGCAATAGCGAGTCGGTTCCAACATAATCGTGTTTTAAAGCCTGTTTTTTTTCTATCAGCGTAATGTTTTGGTCCTTTTGCTCGAGCAATGACCCTGATTTGGCAGATGATGGAGCCAAGGTAGCAGTTGCTATGCTGGCAAGTGCTATCATGTTCATAATTAGATTCATAGTTTAATACGTTTTAAGATCGTAAAATAAATGTCACTATTTCTTTACAATTATAAGGAATTTTTGTTTGGTATATCTTCTCATAGGACAAGAAAAGCTGCGTTTGCGCCTTCCCAGATTAGACGACGATTCCTATTTGACGCAGTCGATTGCAACCTGATAAAATACGTATTCTGTAATAAGTGTTTTTTGTACATTTATTAAAATAAAACCTTATCTTTAACAGAATAACTAACCGACTATTTGAGTTAATCTATGTTAAATCACAATTATACGCGCTATTTTAAACGTTTACCAGTAAAACGTTATGCTTTGGTATGTATGCTATCTTTGTTGGGGACAATTGCCGCAGCACAGCAGACATCGGTATCGAGTCCGGACGGAACTTTGACCGTTAAATTGGATCTGAAAAACGGTCATCTATTTTATCAGGTTGAACTGGAAGGAAAGACAATGTTGGAAGCTTCACCGCTTGGGCTTCAAAGCAAGACGATAAATTTAAGCGATAATTTGCGTCCTATAGCAGAAAAAAGAGGTGAAATTTTGACCAATTATATCGAGCCAAAAATCAAACGCAGTCAGGTACAGTATAAAGCGAATGAATTGCGTTATGTGTTGGAGAATACTTCAAAGCAGCAGATCGAGGTTACTTTCCGTGTTAGCAACAACAATATAGCGTTCCGATATTATGTGCCTCAGGTGGGCGAGCCGGCCAACTTTGCATTGATAAAGGAGAATAGCGGCTTTAAATTTCCCCTCGTTACAACAACATTTTTAACAGCCCAAGCTTCCCCCATGATAGGCTGGATGAAAACAAAACCAAGTTACGAAGAGGAGTATCAGGCAGATCAGGCGCTAGGCGTACCTTCGAAGTATGGTGTTGGCTATACTTTTCCTGCGCTCTTTCATGTTGGAGATCGGGGATGGGTACTTGTTTCGGAAACGGGTGTATCAAGTGCATATTGCGCATCCAAGTTAAGCGAAGGCACGAAGGATGGCCTTTATAGCATTTCTTTTCCGGAGGAAGGGGAGAACAATGGCATTGGACGTGCAGCTCCCACAATTTCATTACCCGGTTATACACCTTGGCGCACACTGACTGTCGGAAGCAACCTAAAACCCATTGTGGAAACGACCATTCCGTTTGATGTTGTTGAACCGCAGTATCCGGCATCGAAGAAATACGAATTCGGACGGGCGACATGGAGCTGGTTGGAATGGCAGGACGGCAGTATTAATTTTGAAGACCAGAAGAAGTTCATTGACCTTTCGGCTTCAATGGGGTATGAATTTGTATTGATCGACAATTGGTGGGATACAAAGATCGGCCATGAGAAAATTGAACAATTGGTGGCTTATGGGAAGGAGCGGGGCGTAGGTATTTGTCTGTGGTACAATTCGAACGGATTCTGGAACGACGCACCTCAGACGCCAAAAAATAAAATGAATACTTCGATTGCACGTAAAGCCGAGATGCAATGGATGCAGCATGTGGGCATTAAAGGAATCAAAGTCGACTTTTTTGGAGGCGATAAACAAGAAACACTGAAGCTTTACGAAGATATTCTTTCGGATGCAAATGATTATGGATTAACCGTTATATTTCATGGATGTACTTTACCGCGTGGTTGGGAGCGCATGTATCCGAATTTCGTGGGCAGTGAAGCCGTATTAGCCTCTGAAAATTTGATTTTCACACAACATGCAAATGATACGGAGGCTTTTAATGCGACTTTACATCCCTTTATTCGGAATGCCGTGGCGGCAATGGATTTTGGCCCGGTTTTGCTGAACAAACGTCATAACCGCGAGAATAGCGGCGGTACTATCCGCAAAACGACAGAAACATTTCAATTGGCAACGGCGATTTTATTTCAGACTCCGGTACAAAATTTTGGATTGACACCCAATAATTTACAGGAAATGCCAACCCATGTGATTAATTTTATGAAGCAGGTACCAACTACCTGGGATGAGACTGTTTTTATTGATGGTTATCCAGGTAAATATGTCATACTTGCCCGGAGAAAGAATGATACATGGTATATAGCGGGGATAAATGCCGAGGGCAAAGAAAAAACTGTATCGGTGAATTTGCCCATGTTGAGTACAGATGCGGTACAGCTAATCGACGATAACATTGCCCGGGAGTCAAAACAGAAGCAGATTCGACTTTCTAAAACAAAGTCCATCAAATTGACGTTGCAACCTGAAGGCGCCGTTGTTTTAATCGGAAAATAAATTAAGCGCTCTTCTGACGAACTGAATCACTTTTGATGAACTGAATTATCTAGGCTAAGTGAATCACGCCTGACTAATGGAAGCTATCTCCCAGATCCATTAGTCAGGACGAAGAGTTCTTATTTCTAGGATCTTGTGACTTGTAAATCCTGCCCCGGCCTTAATTTTCAGTTCTATTTTGGTTTTACCTGCACTCTCCATGGGAAGCTGTATATGTATTGTTTTCATGGTGGATCTCTCATCCTTGTCTTCCAATATACTGATGGTTTTACCATCGATCATTACCTCAGTTACCCTGGATGAGTTGTCTGCCAGCAATTTGATCGCGACCAGTTGGGTCTCTGGCGTTATTTTCATCACATAACTGAACCAGCCTTTTGTATCGCGCCAGCGTGTATCACCGAATGCCCCAGCATTGCTATTTTGCTCGCGAAAAAAGTGATCTGATTCTGGTTGTTGCTCCCCAGCGACTACTTTATCGACCGTTTTGGCCGCTAGCGCTAAGCTTTCCACTTCATCGCGGCGCATTTTGTCCTGTAATGCCAGTAATTCTTTCTGCGTTGCTTGAGGCCAATAGATCATATAACGGGAATCATGAATACCGAAAAAGGGTTCTAGTTCCATTTGAATATCTTTTTTTCCCAAATAGAGATTTGAGAGTGTAAAGTGTAAGGGCTTTGACGCTATTGGTTTTACAAGTGCCGGAATATTGTTCGGTTCTGCTTGAAGAATCGGGAGATCACGTAAAGGGATTTGTTTTCCAGAAGCAATGTGCCCCATTCGGCTGTCGTCGGCTCGAAGTCCCAAAAGATCTTCCTGTCCAGTTCGGGCTCCCAAAACAAGAGGTCCATATAAAATACTATAATAATTGCTTTTATCAGGCAACTGCTCAGTATGTATCCCCCATGGGTAATTGAAGGCTGACGATATCGCCCTTTCGCCATGTACGTTTGATCTGGATATGCTCATTTGTGGAACTGAAATTGCGGTAAGGCTTTCCATTGATCAACACATGGGGAGCTGTGGTGAGCCAGCTGGGTTTACGAATAAACAAGCTGAATGACGTCGGTTTTTTAGGGTTCATTCGTATGCTTGTTTTGGCTTCTGTCGGGAAGTTCGTTTCTTGAATAACTTCCATATTTTTCTCCTTCCAGTCCAGGCGTGAAGGAATAAATAGATTGACAAATAGGTCATTGTTGCGGTATGCGTAGATCATTTCACCATATTTGGCGTGATTTTCCATCCCTGATCCGACGCAGCACCACATACTTGTCTGCGCTTGAGAATAAACACGATAATGCCCCGGACGAATTTGCGTGAAATAGACTAATCCACCATGTTCGGGGTGTTGTGTCGATAAGATATGGTTGTAAAGAGCACGTTCATAAAAATCGAGGTATTTCCCTTGCGGATCGGTCTGATAGAGCATTTTTGTGAGCCGTAACATATTGTAGGTATTGCAAGTTTCTGGTCCCTCAATGCTATAGAGCATTTTTGAAAAATCTTCCGTTGGGTTAAAATGTTCACTTACACTATTTCCTCCAATAGCAATCGAGCGCTGCTCAACGACATTGTCCCAAAAGTAGCGAACAGCCTCCGCCCATTTTTCGTTGTGAGAAAGGTCAGCGATGCGTTTAAAACCGAGAACTTTTGGAATTTGTGTATTTGCATGCAATCCTGTTAAATGATCTTCATGCGCTAATAAAGGCTCAAGTATGGATTGATGACTGAATTTACGAGCCAACTCGAGATAAGTCTGATCTTGGGTAATTGCAGCAACATCAGCAAAAGTTTCGTTCAGTCCGCCATGTTCACTTCGTAACATTTCCTGTATTTGAGCATCTGAAAGTTGAGCGACCAACTTAAGCGCCCAATCAGTCATTTGAATCAGCATGTCTTTTGCAGATTCATTGCCTGTCAACAAGTAGGCGTCTCGCAGGCCAGCATAGGTTTTGTGTATATTATATAGCGGCACCCATTTTCCATTCAGGTTAAAGCTACCGGCGTTGATTCTACCTTGCTGAATCTCTGTCCAAATAATTTTACCCCCAGGTACTCCGCCTATGTAGCCGTTTCCATTTGCTTCCTGACAACGTCTCAAGTTGCTGAGCATATAATCTAGGCGTTCCTTAATACGAAGGTCTCCTGTAGCGGCATACATATGTGCGAGAGCAGATAGATAATGCCCTCCGATATGGCCATCTAATCCTGTATTTTCCCAATTGGTATAGGAGTCTTTTTTTAGCGGTAAATTGGCTTCGCGTAAAAAGGGAGCCAGCAATCTGTCCGGGTCTATTTCCAATAAATAATTGATGTCAAGATTTTCAGCATGTTTAAAAATCCCAGGTAACAACCTCACTTCTCTTAAATCGAAATAATTCAATTGAGAAGTTGTTTGGGCAGATAGCGCCAGACTAAATAAGCTTAAGAGAGCACTGTGCAAAAATTTGTTTTTGAAGATCATATGGACTGAAATTATCATTTGTTATTAACAAGATCTGATGAGCTTGTCTGGTTAGCCGTTATGTATAAAAAGACCGGTAAATCAAAGATATTAAATGTGTTATTTATTTTAAGTGTTTTTTTTACATTTATATTTATGCGCGAAAATAATGCGTGTATTTTTTTGTATATTATTGATAGTGAGTTTGTTTTTTTATTAAAAAGAGCTGATCCGTTTATTTTTAACTATACTTGTATATGAAGAAAGTTAATAGTATTGTTATTTTTTGTGCTTCCAGTTTAGGGAATTCGGCCGTGTATGAAGAGCAAGCCTCCTATGTGGGAAAGGTTTTGGCTGAATACGGTATTCGTTTGGTTTATGGTGGTGGAAGGGTTGGCCTAATGGGAGCTGTTGCGAATGGAGCTCTTGCACAGGGAGGTGAGGTAATAGGTGTCATTCCTGATTTTTTAAATTCGAAAGAAAGAGAGCATAGGGGGGTAACAAAACTGATTACTGTAGATACCATGCACGATCGTAAACGGATTATGAGTGATTATGCCGAAGGAGTTATTGCGCTGCCGGGTGGTTTTGGTACCTTGGAAGAACTTTTTGAAATGATTACATGGGCTCAATTGGGTTTACATAAAAAGCCAGTTGGTTTGTTAAACATCAATGGATTTTACAATCATCTCATTCAATTTATTGATCACATGGTCGAAGAGGGCCTTCTTAAGCAGGAAAATCGAGCGATGTTATTGGTGGCTGATACGATTGAGGAGCTGATCGAGAAGATGCAACAGTATGAAGCGCCACTGGTTCCCAAATGGATTGAGAAGGATGAGATTTAGCGATATAATAAAATCGTTCAGAATTGACTAAGTCGAAATTAGTTCGAAGGATTATACCTCATATAATCCGAAACAGCTGTCGGAAGCATTCCGACTAGAAGCTTCATTGTTAAATATACCACATCGTATTCAAGTGGTGAACAGTAAGAATTTTAGTGATCAAGTGGTACTCAACCTCACCGAAAGTGCTATCTCTGCGGATAGCTATTTCGGTGGCGGCTATATCATCGCGTAGTGTTCTCTCATTTTTTTTTATTATTTAAGAAAT
>NZ_DDKA01000016.1:60461-92555 GCF_002339225.1 Sphingobacterium sp. UBA2610 | reverse complement strand
CCAGCAAATAGGGAGTATCATAAAACGTATTGCATTTTTGTCCAAACAGTTCGAAACACCCTTTTTGGTAAATTACGAAACAACCTGGTATAAAAGTAATCAACAGTTGAAGCAGCTGGTCGACAAGGGTAAAATTGGAAAAATCACACGTATACTTGTAAAAGACGGGCACGAAGGACCTAAAGAAATTGGCTGTAGCAATTACTTCCTCGACTGGCTTACTGATCCGAAAAAAAATGGTGGCGGTGCAGTGATGGATTTTGGCTGTTATGGCGCCAATCTGATGACCTGGCTCAAAAATGGAGAAAGGCCAATTTCAGTGACAGCCTTTACACAACAGCTCAAGCCTGAGGTTTATCCAAAAGTCGATGACAACGCTACCATCATACTAAGCTACCGTGATGGCAGCACGGGTATTATTCAAGCTTCCTGGGCTTGGCCATACAGTGTTAAAGATCTGCAGGTGTTTGGCACAAAAGCTCAGCTCTACGCCAAAAATGACAAAGAACTTCTAAAATACAAACAACAGAATGATCCACCTACACCTATACCGACTGCGATCCCGTATTTTGAGAACCATATTGCCTATCTCGAACAGGTTCTGAAAGATGCTATGGCTCCAGAAAATGATCTCGGATCGATCAATAATAATGTCACTGTGGTCGAAATCCTGGAAGCGGCAAAACGCTCGGCTAAAGAAGGAAAGTCCATTATTTTAAAATAAAAAAGGTCCGTAGCTTGCAATGCTACGGACCTTTTTCATGCCTTCCCATAAGCCATAGACAAAGCCGATCTGCTCAGTTAATAGATTAGCAATCGGCCTAGTTCGTTGGCTAAGGGTCTAAGGGTTCATCAGGATCGATCGTATAGGCCTCTTCTTTTGCCTTGAACTCGATGATCACATCTGAAATTCGTTTACCCAATATATAGGGAATATACCCCAATTCACGCATACAACGATCGCCCATCTTTTCCACCGCATCAATATGCACTTTACTACTGTTAACGATGGCGTATTTATCTTTCGGAAAACCATAATTTAACAGGATACGTGCTGTATTACGCAAATTTGTGGTCGTATGTCGCGCATGTGGATCAATCAATATTGCAGCTTCAGGTACTCCCATAACCTCGATCAGATACTTTTTCATTTCTATTGCCTCAATAAAGTGAGTCTTATAGGGATGTACTTTACCGCCAGACAACACAATAAAAGGGGCCAATTTTTCAAAGTAGCTTCGGGCTGCCATTCGCGCACGTAACATTCCACCTGGACTAATAGGCTGTCCATACACCTCGGGGCCTGCACCTAAGGTCAGCAACAGACTATAGGGATAGCTTGCGAAATCGGTATTTTTGACCGCTTCGTAAGCTTTCTTGTTTTCGAGTTCAATCAGCGGCTCTAGTTGTGCCGCGTCCCATCGCTCATTAATTTCCAACAAGCGTACCGCAGTCATCATGGTCAAAAAAAATGCTGTTTTATGTGTTGGAATATCTTTGCGGACGTCTTGGCGAACATCGTCCAAAAGATGAAGGTAGGCCGCACGTTTTACATCGAAAGAGATTGAATCTATCTTGGGGTAATTGGGACTTTTACCTCCCCCATAGACGTCCACCACATAATTCATTGCCTTTAAATCCTGTTTCAAGGCTTTCGTAAAATAGGCCTTTGCCGTTTCATGATGCAACACACCATAGGTCATTGATGGAATAAGATTAGCCTGAACAAGCTGGTCCAATTTCTTGTTATGACCAATTTGCTCCGCCAATTGCTCTGCCAACAGGTCAATTTCGTTATCCTGCCATTTGAAGGCATTCAAATAGCACATGAGATCGGTACAACTGACGCTGTTGTTAAAACGTTCGAACCGTTTTTCCAACACCTGTGCGATCGGCTTGGAGTTCACGAGCTCCTGTATAAGGACTGGATCTTTTAAGAGCAAATAGGATGCATAATAATTCTTCTTGATCAGCCAATCCTGTGGACCAACAGGCATATTGTTTACTTGACCTTTGGAAATATGCAGGCAGCATATTCCCAAGGTAAGTAACAAGATCTTTCTGATATTTTTTATCATAGCTATTCAATTGCAGATTAATATCCAGGGTTTTGATACATACGTGCCGGATCCAGCTTATATTCATCAAAAGGAATTGGATAGTATCGATCTTTTGTCGAGATATTGGAGATTTTAGCATTTCCATAATCAGCCTGGCTCTTCGTTTTGAAATAAGTCACCAGTTCTTGTGCATTATAATTACGGATCAAATCAAACCAACGTTGGTTTTCAAATGCCAGTTCTACACGGCGTTCATGCAATATGGCCTCCTTTAAGGTTGGATATTTACTACGATAAGCCGTATTCAACATGGAAGCAGCATACGAAGGCAATCCTGCACGTTCACGTACCTGATCCAAAAGCGCAATAGCTTCCGCATCTTTGCCCAAGTGATATTTTGCTTCTGCCAACAACAGCATCACATCGGCGTAACGGATCAATATCCAGTCGTTTCCGCCCCAACCATTGGTACCCGCAGCGTCACTATTATCTCTAAATTTGGTTACAAACCAATCGTTAACTTGCGTATTGGCGGCAAACTTTACAGAGAATCCTTTTCGGATATCGTCTTGCTCATAATCTTTAATCAGATCTAGTTTTGCTACCTCACCAGCACCTGTAGAGTTATAGCGTGAGTTGATGGTCTCTCCTCTCGCCTGGTAATTACGGGCAATACTCGAGCTATAGTTTTGGTCACCTTGTTTGTACTGAATCTGAAAAACAAGTTCTTTACAGCTATTTTTCTTGGTCACATCGAAAACATCCGCATAGGGGATTTCGTTCAGTTTGCCAAAAGTTCGCATTTGGTAGGCCGCATTGAGGTACTGTTCTGCCTTCGCAAAATTTTCTGCACTCCCCGACGTCTGCGTTGCTCCCAACGTTAAGTATACTTGTCCCAAAATTGCATTAATAGCCGATTTAGATGCTCTGCCAATGACGTAATCTTTCTGTGTATTGGGAAGATTGCTGGACAATGCCTCTGTCAAATCCTTAATGATCTGTTCGTACACAACCGACTCTTTTTGCCGAAAAGCCAATTCATTTGCTTGCTCTTTACTGGTCACCTGTACCGTAGATAATGGAATATCTCCGAATTTACGTACCAGATGGAAATATAACAATGCACGAACGAATTTCGCTTCCGCAATATAACGGCCTTTTAATTCTGCACTTGTAAAGCTCACATCGTCGACATGTGACAGAAGCACATTACAGCGGCTGATTGCCGCATACATAGCCGACCAATGCGTCTTTAGATAGGTATTACTTGGCAGCAACGAAAAGTCATTGAATTGGAATGGCTCCCCGGCGTTGGATTGGTTATCATTACGTCCACTATTATCCGAACGTTCCTCATTATACAATGTACTGGATTCACCGATCGTACTTCCCGAACGAAGGGACTGGTAAAGACCGTTAACCGCCAAGAGCACATCATTTTCTGACTTGAAGTAATCATCGATCGTAACGGCATTGGGATTTTTCTGATTTAAAAAATCTTTGGTACATGAAGACAATGCCAACAAAACAAAGGGTAATATATATCTTTTTTTCATCCTGTTATTTTTTTATTTTTCATCAGCCCACGGAACTGCAAAGAGCAGTCTGTAGGACTATTTTTACAATACTGGAGCTATTAACACGGGGCTGTCCTTAATATTCCTATGCACAACAGCTCCTCGATCCTGCTATTAGAACGTTACTTTCACACCAAGGTTATACGATCGCACCAATGGATAAAGCCCATAATCCACCCCTGGAGTCAGGTTGCCGCGTTGATTATAATCCGGTTCCGGATTGTAGCCTTTGTATTTAGAAATCGTAAATGGATTGTCCACGGTCGCGTAGACCCTTACCCCAGAAAGTGTTAGTTTTTCTGCTAGACTTTTGGGAAGATTGTAACCCAAAGCAATATTTGTCATACGCAAAAATGAACCGTCCTGCAGATAAAAATCGGAAAGACGTGTACTGTTACTTTGCGTACCGCCACGCGATGCACGGTAGACTTTACCATTTCCCGGATTTTGAGCCGAACGGTAGCGTTGTGCGACATCCGCATATTGGTTACCGGAACCTTCCATATTGTAGAGGTAATAATCATAACCATCCAGCACTTTATTCCCTTGGGAGCCATTAAATGATGCCCGTAGATCAAATGCCTTATAGCGTGCGTTAACGGCAAAGCCATAAGTGAAATTAGGATGCGGATTGCCGATCACACGTTTATCGGCATCATTGACGATACCATTGCCATCTACATCTTCAAAATAAAGATCTCCAGGTTGTAGCGGAGTTGTTGAAGCCGCAGAAGGTGCGACAGTTTTATAGTTTTCCTCTGTTGCAACACCCAGAACTTTGAAACCATAGAACATACCAATTGGACTTCCTTCTTGTGTAATATGCGTTAAGTAGGAGCGTTCAGCACCATTTGTCAAGATGGTAGAGGCCCCACCAAGATCGAGCACTTTATTTCTGTTGACATTGATATTTCCACTGAATCCTAATTCAAATTCATTTTTGCGAATCAGTGTGGCATCAACCTGCACATCAAAACCTTTGTTCTGCACCTTCGAATTTGGCAGATTGGTCAAGATCGTTGTTGATCCAGATACAGCGGAGAGTGGCTGATTGAATAATAAATTGAAGGAACGGCTCAGGTAGAAGTTGGTCATAATGTTGAGGCGGCCTTTCAACAAACCGAGATCAAGACCGGCGTTGTATTGCGAAGTTGATTCCCAACCCAATTTTGGATCGAACAGATCACCTGCTGTATAGGAAGTCTCCACTTTATCGCCAAGGATCACACCCGCTGGTGAGTTGATAACGGATAATGCGCGATAATCACCAATATTATTATTTCCACTACGTCCCCAGCTCGCTCTTAGTTTGACCGTTGACTGTTGTCCTAACCAATCCGTATAAAACTCCTCCTTGGAGAGGGTCCAACCACCTGAAACCGATGGGAAGGTTCCCCATTTATTATTTGGCCCGAAACGTGATGATCCATCGGTACGAATGGAAGCTGAAAGGAAATATTTGGAATCAAAGCTATAGCTTACACGGCTAAAATATGACTGGAGCGTTGTAATGCGTTTGAACGTATCGTCTTTTAGCAATTGGAAATTAGAAGGATCGGCTCCTTTATCTGTAATTTCCCCAATTGCATTATTATTAAAACCGTTGGCTCTCACACCTTGATAATCGTAATCTGTTCGTTGAGCCGAATAGCCCAATAAAGCGGATACCTGATGTTTACCACCAAAAGTCTTGTTATAGTTTAACGTTGCTTCCAGCAATTTGTCCAATTCATTTTTTGTCTTGGCATCTGCATAGGCTGCAGATACCGCTTGCGGTGAAAACGGTTTGTTATTCCCATCAGAAAGACTTGTAGGACGGAAATAATCATACTTCTCGTCGTAAGTAGACAATCCACCGTTTATTTTCAGATTTAGGCCATCCATAATGGAAAAATCAGCAAAGGCATTGTATAACCCCCTTTTTCCACGACGGTTGTTTTTAATCTCAGTGACATAAGCCAGTGGATTTTCAGGGTTCTGGATACCGTAATTGTTCGCCGAAAGATCAGCCATCAGGTATTTGGCATAGGTTCCATCTTCGTTAAAAACAGGGAGGGTAGGCAGATAGATTAAAGCCGCCATAGACGGACTTCTGTCGTAACGGCCTGTCGTCACCTCGTTGTTGTCATTATATGTAAATGAAACATTTGCACCAACGGTCAATCTCTTGCTGACTTTGCTATCGATATTGGCGCGGAAATTAAAGACCTTTTGATCCGTCCCGAGCATGATCCCTTGTTGATTCTGATAAGATCCACTTAGGAAATAGCGGTTTTTTTCGTTACCGCCATAGGTTGATAGATTATGACGTTGAAAAGGTGCATTACGGTATAAGGCATCTTGCCAATCCGTATCATATTTTGCTTTTTTTGCCGTACCAGATGCGAAGTCATAGTAGTCTTCAGGAATACTCACCGAGCCGGCATTTCCAACATTAGCAATACGCGTTTTATTATCATCAAAGCGTCTACTATCGCTCCAGGCAATCCCTTTCGTAGCCAAAAGGTCTTTATACGAATTGTTACGACCATCAATCAGGAGATCAATAAACTGTTCCGAATTTAAAACATCGATTTTCTTGGAAAGCTGACCAAAGCCCCCCAATACTTCGTAGTCCACATTACTCTTACCTTCCTTGCCACGCTTGGTTGTAATCAATACAACACCGCCAGCACCACGAGATCCATAGATCGCTGCAGAAGCGGCATCCTTTAACACATCGATAGACTCAATATCATTGGGGTTGATATTTAAATTGTTTCCTGCTGGATATCCATCGATAACGTACAATGGATCCGAACCAGCATTGATCGATCCCATTCCGCGGACGCGCATTTTGGTCCCATCGTAAGGAGCGCCACTTGTCTGCATCACCTGTACACCTGCTACTTTACCAACCAATGCCTGGGATAATTTTGGTGCGCTCAGATTGAGTTCCTCGGCCTTAACGCTAGCGATTGCGCCAGTGACATCCGACTTTCTGATCCGCTGATAACCGATAGAGATGGTCACTTCTTCCAATGTGTTTTCATCGGTCTTTAGAGAAAAGATCTGCCCATTGGATTGGGTAATAGCTTGCACAAGTCTGCTATACCCAATAAAAGAAATACTCAGGTTATCACCCATTTCGGCTTCGATCTGAAAATTTCCTTTTTCGTCAGACTGAACAGATTTTTTACTTTTCAAATTTTGAACGGTTGCTCCTGCGACAGCATTTCCTTGGGCGTCGAGGACACGGCCTTTGACGATCCCCTGTACATGCGTAAATTGTGACGTGGTTAGTGTGAGCGATTTGGCTTGAACAGCGGGTGAGCTCGCTGCAATGGCACATAACAACCAAAAGACATTGTTGGCTTTAAATTTCATAAGTAGCGCATTTGATTTATGGGTACAAGATTACAAATGCTATATGAAGGTAGGGTCAACAAAACATTAACAGTTTTTAACTAAACCGAGTTAGCAAGCTACGAAAGCTTAACAAAAAGGTAATACTAAAAAGGCGACTGTGTACTCAGCCGCCGTCCTTTTAATGGATTATAAAACTATATTTCTTTTCTAGGTAATTAGATCCCTGGCCCTAGATCGACAACACCACCCTCCAAAGCGTTCACATCAGCAATAGAAACACCCAAAGGAGAAGTATAATCAATTAAAAATTTTCCTTTTATCAAACTCAACCCATCAGAACTCCCATCTGTTCTTGTAATGTAATCGCCAATACTGAGAGTACCCCCCTTCTCTAATTCTTTGAAATATTTTACAATATCAAATTTTAGAACAAATCCGTTTACAGCTGTTCCAAATACGGCAACAAATTTATGATCAGATACCTCAAATGATAAAAGATTTGCATTGGAGGTAACTGATCCAAAATAAGGAGACCAGGGAGTATAATCACCAAATTCATACCTATTAGTTGGATATGCAAACGTAGATCCAAAATTCAATCCCCCCGCAAAAAGACTAGTATATGATCCATTTACATAAGTGATCGGATAAGTTGTCAAAGTACCGCTCTCCATTCCAGGTAATTTTGCATTCTTTTTAGGCAAAGGAATCAAAGATTGTTCTTCGGCATTATCTAAAATGGAAGTTTCTTTTGAACATGAGACTATGGCAGTTGATAAACAGAATAAACTGATAATAGTCATAAAGCGAAAATTAAAATAGTTATTATTTTCATATTCTTTAACAATAACCATCTTATTTTGAATAGATTTATTTTCCATAATTTAAACAAATTAATCTGTGATATATTTAGAAAGTTGGAGTTCCAAATCTTCACCACGAAGGTTTTTGGCAATTATTTTTCCATTGGGATCGATCAGAAAATTTTGAGGAATCGATCGGATATTATAAAGCTTAGCGACCTGGTTATCCCAAAAATTAAGATCCGAAACCTGATCCCACTCTAATTTATCATCTGCAATAGCTTTTAGCCAGTTGTTCTTTTTGCCAGGTTGATCTAAAGATACGCCGAGCACGGTAAATTTTTTGTTTTTTAGGGCATGATAAGCTTTTACGACATTTGGGTTTTCATGACGGCAGGGACCACACCAACTTGCCCAGAAATCCAACAACACATATTTACCTCGATAATCAGCAAGGGAAATATTTTTACCTTCTGGGTTAGCTTGGGTAAAAGCCGGAGCAATCTGTCCGATCGACGTCGCTTTGGTTTGATCAATCTGTAGTGCAAAAGCTTTTCCTTTTTCTGAATGACGTATTTCTGGACTGAGCTGTTTGAAATATCGATCCAGGTCCTCAGCTTCGGGAGCATAACCAACGACCTCTGCAATACGGTCTAGGCTGACGAAAGAATTGGGATTCTCTGAAATAAAGGTTTCCAGGATTTTTTTATTCTCAAACTGATAGTTTTCGCTGAGCTGTTCGATTTCCTTTTTGAATTCAGGAGAGTTTCGTTGCTCTTGGCTTGCCGAAAAATATTTTGTATTCAGCGCATCACGCAAAGGGGCAATTTTCTCAAGTCGTGTCTTTAATTGGCTAAGCTCCGTATTCGTCTTTCCTCCTTGAACCGATGGATTTTTCAATGAATCGGTAGACTGAACCTTGATCGCTGTGTTTTCAAGATAGAATGTCAGACTTTTTGAACGTTGCGCTAAGGCCAGTGTTTTACCTACCGTTAGGCTAGCTATTGTCGGATCGGCAATCGTATAATTGAATTGAAATGTTCCATTTGAACCGATGTTAACCGAATCGACGCTGCGTTGAGTACCATTCCGATAGCTCAGAAAAGCTTTGTCCTGCGTGGTATAGCCAGTCACTTGACCGTTTAGCAAGGCAGTTTTATGCTGCGCCATAATCGCTGTAGAGAAAGTGAGCGATGCAATCAATGTAAATACTTTAGTCATATGTTTATTTTTTAAAAAAAACTACCAAATAAGTAGACTATTCAAAAATAAGTGGTTTGACTATTCATTTCCAACAGTTAGGTAGAAAATATTCCTATATTAAATGGCGTTATGAACATTTAATACGCCTTGGCGGGAAAGATTTTTCGAGGAGGTAACAATAGTTTTTAAATAAATAAAAATAAAGACTACTACATAAGTAGATTATATTTCAAATTTCTTATCTTTGGCTATACCGAATCCTGTGTTCACGTTAATTTGAATTCGACTAACCATGAGCAATGTAACATCACAAGAAATTATTAAAGCCGTTAAAGAGCGTAGGAAATATCTCAAGATATCACAAAGGGCAATGGCTGAACAGCTATATATTTCCTTAAAAGCCTATCAGAACCTTGAGATTGGAACGACGAAGATAGACATTGAACGTCTACAGCAAATTGCGGATATATTACAAACGGATATGAATAGTTTGATCAATCCTCCGACAGCTCAGATAAAGGGAGAAAAATTACCCTTATCAAATGAAAAGCAGCTTTTGCGGGACAAAGAAAGTTATATTTCTTATTTGGAGGAAAGTTTACAGTTTTACAGAAACCTCATTAAGGAGAATAATCTGATGTAGCCAAAGAGCTTCAAATTAGTATACATACACTAATTACTAGCTGGTTCAAAATGCAGATCGGAAAAACTACGTTTGGTAAGATTTATCCCTAATTCACCATAAGCTCCTTCAAAGGCCGATCTCAATGAAATGGATGACCGATAAATCGTTGGTCGATAATAGAAATCTTTGTCAAGATCTTTATCAGGAAATAGATACACAATAATCCATACACTATCGGCATTCGCATAAACGTTCAATTGTTTTCCATATGCTTGATTTCCAAGAGATGACTTTAAACGTACTAGTTGAGATGTCAGCGCTGAATCTATAAACAACAGGTCGTTTTGTTTAATTTCATAAGTTTGATCCGAAATAGAGTCTTTTGGACCGTCAAAAATTGCGTAATCAGAAAAACGTGACTTATTATAATATTGCGGAATGGGAATACTTGCCTGCTCTATTAATAACCTTCGTACAAAGTTACTGTCTACATAAAGATCCAAGTAACCATTTCTTAATACGGCCCTATTAAAATTTTTACAGGCAGCATCAAAGAATAAAACATTTTCCTTGATTTTCAAAGGGCCATGCAATGCCTCTCTCTCCAACTGTCTTGGATTTTTTTTAGGATCTATTAATGTAAGATTAATTGTATCTATGACCATTGAATAATCTATTATCCGATAAGTTGAATCACTGAACACCTCAATTGAATAATCACTCGCTCCATACATATCATTATTTACAGTAATCGCCTTTACGATTAAATTCTTGTTATTTTTTTGCTCACATGCATTAACAATAATTAGCACAACGATAAAACCCAAGGCTCGTAGAGCTATTAGAAAATTCATATAGACACTTTTGTTTATCATATATACTTTTTGTTTTTGCTACATTTTGATCGACGTAATACATTACGTCGATCAAATTTAACATAAAATTATACTGTATCCTCCCCTTCATCTTCTTTCATAATACTATGAATACGATCCTCTAAAACCTTTTTGTGCCAGGCATCCAACAGTAGTCTTGTATTTCCGATCAGATCATCTCCACCAGTCTCCATCATTTTCACCCACTCTTCTGCAAATTCCCTATATTCAACAATACTGTTTTCGGACTGTGTATATTGGATCAAATATTCCATCGCAAATAGATTAGCCCAGCGATTGGGTTGTATTGGATCACACATATACTCTGCAATGTCAATTTTATCAATAAATTCCTGTACAACTTCTTCCGGTGTGAAATTGAACAGATCGCAGAATTGTTTAAATGCCGTTGTCAATTTAATATTTTCGATTGTTTCCATTATTTATTTAATTTAAGAAGTCATCATTTTTTTATCCTAGTTATCTCTATTTAACCGCTGTAAGATTACGCCATCTTCATCAAAAGACAGGTTGTTTCCCAAACTTTCCAAAGGTTGTTTATAACTCAAATTAGTCCTCCTTAGTTTCCAAAAGATTATCTAGCCAGACGTGATAAAGTGCAACTCTTTAATCAAGATCCCGATAGAAAAAATATCGTTTATTAAGCTCCTGTAAATCCATTATAAATCGTTTAAAAAAAGATGTATTACGATATTCCCAATCAATAAGGCCGCCATAACCGTCAAGGACACGATGAATAAATCCCAAAACTGGATTATAAGTCGCTTTATCGAGGTGCATTGCTGCTAAAAAATCAGGTGTTGATGCCTGCAGCATCATGGTATTGATATAATGCGATGGATGAACGGAATTCATCATGCAAGTCAGCAGAAAATCCTTACTCAATTTAAAGTATATGTTTTCATCTAAATAAATTCGATCTTTAAGCATTACCTTTTTAGCAAAAAGATCATAAAGCTGCGCAGTAATAATACGCCCTCTATTTCTGCGTTCGCCGGTACTATAATTTCTATTGACTGCTAATTTTACCTGACGTCGCAATAATTTTATCCCAACATCCCTGTCATTATCTTTGAATTCGATCTTCAAACGATTATGGTCTTTAGGAATTTTATCATTGATAAAACGTATAGCCCTAGTCACAATATTATAGCTTGAATTATCTTTAAAATTTTGATCTATAAAAGAGTAATGATCCAAAAACAATTGGATAAAAGCTGGTACAGCGATACCAAAAAGCTCACATATTAACCGAAAATTTCGTGGTACCTTTAAAGGTACTCCAATTATATCTTCCATATTTTTTAATATTTTTTATTTATGTGCGATATAGCGGAAGCCAAAACTCTTGGCTTTAGTTTTCCGCAGCGGTGCACTCCCTTTCTTTCCTACGAACACGCCAATTTCATGCATCAAGCTTTTTATGCAAATTTTTTCTCCCAGATACTTTTCCGCATAACGCCATAGTTCAAGCGGTGTTCTATATTTCTTAAAATAATCCATCTCGATAAGCTTACCCAAAACGATTTCCACTACCATGCAATCGCATGCGAACTGTTCAGCTTGGGCTGAATCTTCTACCCTGATTTCCTCCATTAATTGAAAAAAAGTCATGGTTTCAACGGAATTGATAAAATATTCCATTTGATAGTATCGAATAGCCTTTTCTTCCCAAATCGTCAACTCAAACTGATAGCTAGATTTATTGTCAAATCTACTGATATCTATAGCCCTACGGTTAAATACCCAACTGAGATGCACCATAACTTCAAGATTTCCGGCCGGAATTTTAAGTTCTTCCATTTCCTTAACATAGGTTTGCTCTTATCCCATTAAGAAAGCCATTTCTTCACGGGTAAAACCGCAGCTGATCCGATTTAATATCAGGAGATAAATAATACCCGCATAGTACATGGAAAATTCTGCGCGAAATCTCTCTCTGCCAATATCATTAATTAAATTTTGCATGCTCCTCCTTTCTATCAACCGGATAAAAAGAATACCTTCCTTCTACATTTCTGACGACCAACCTGTTTTGCTGAATGAGTCCATACAGCACATTTTTCAAATGCCTTGGATAAATCTGGAGATGAACCTGTCCCGTTTCCTCAACTTTCCGAAACAGTTGCCAAGGAGCTGTGCCACCAGTTACAAACTTCAGATTCGATAGTCCGCCAATCTTTTGTTGCACATGCAATCTGGCATAAGTGTACCCAAGCTGAAAGTCGTGCGAAAACATCATTCCCCCATAGGATGCTTTTTTTGTAGATACTTTTTTGATCATTATAGTGTACAATTGGTTATTCAAATAATTTAAGCAGTTCATCTTTACTGATCGATTTCATTAGATTGGCCTCATCTAAAATCAGTCCTTCGGATATTCGTTTTTTACGTTCTTGAAGGGCTAAGATGTGCTCCTCTACGGAGTTCCGACAAACAATCTTATAAGCCATCACATGCTTTTCCTGTCCTATTCGATAACAACGATCTATTGCCTGTGCTTCGGCAGCAGGATTCCACCAGGGATCCAAAATATAGACATAATCGGCAGCCGTTAGATTTAATCCTGTTCCTCCCGCTTTAAGGCTGATTAGAAATACACGGCATTCGTCCTCGTTCTGAAATCTTTCGACCGCATTTTGCCGCTGATCTTGATTCATCTTACCATCAAGGTAGGCATAAGCTATTCCCTTATTTTCGATTCGTTGAGCCACCAGCTTAAGCATCGAAGTATACGCCGAAAAGAAAAGAATCTTATGATTTGGAGCGACTTCATCCATGATTTCATCAATAAAATCCAATTTAATAGATTCTTGACCGAAGCCGCCATCTTTCATCAGAATGGGCGAGTTGCAAAGCTGCCGTAGTTTTTGCAGCGCCTCGATCGCCAAAAATTTGGATTTCGTGGAGTCAGCGCTATTCAGATTATTTTCAATCTCTCCCTTGAATATTTTTCTGACCTTATCGTATATTTTTCTTTGCTCCGGAAGCATATCCATATACAGTATTGTTTCGGTCTTTTCAGGAAGGTCCAAAGCAACCTGTTTTTTTGTACGTCGAAGAATAAAAGGTTGGATCATCTTTTGGAGGCCAAGGACAGTTTCTTGCGCTGTATTTTCATCTTTGATCCCCTTATAGGCCTTGTTAAAATTTCGATAATCCCCAAAGAAACCAGGATTAACTAAAGACATTTGAGCATAAATATCTTGGATACCGTTTTCAACTGGCGTTCCTGTCACCGCTACACGGTAATCGGCCTTAACCATTGACAGCACTTCAAAACGCTTCGAATTACGGTTCTTGACGGCTTGGGATTCGTCCATAATCAGATAGCTAAAGTCTAAACTGGTTAAATACGCCGCATCAGTCAACATCGTTCCATATGTCGTAAGAACTACAGTGCCTTCCTCTTCAAAAATAAATGCTTCCCGATGTTTCCCATAATAGATTTCTATTTTTCGATAGGGGGCGAACTTTTTATATTCATTTTCCCAATTGAACAAAAGAGAGTTCGGGACAACCACTAAAGCAGATTTTCCTGTAGAATGCTGTTGATAAAAGTATTCCAGCACTGTTATAATCTGCAATGTTTTCCCTAAACCCATATCATCAGCCAAAAGGCCACCCCACTGAAATTCATTCAAAAAAGTGAGCCAGCTGAAACCTACCTGCTGATAAGGTCGTAATTGCGCTTTTAAGCTTCTAGGGATTTCCAAAAGAGGGATTTCATCCAAAGCTGCGAGTTTTTCACGACGTTCCCGAATACTGTCCTGAATAATTTTTTTATCTATTTTATCCAAAACCTTCTGCATAGACACAAGTTGAATTGTATTTAAAACAAAACAATCTTCTTCTCTTCTTCCTCCTAAAAACAGTGGCCTGAAGATTTCTCGGTCAGCGCGGCGTATAACGCCAAAAGTCCCATCAGTAAGAGTAAAAACTTTATCTGTTCCCATAATCAAATCCTCAAATTCATCCATTGAAATTGTTTGTCTTCCAAATTTCGGCCCCAGTAGAATTGAACATAAATTATTTTCCAGACGGATGTTACGTACAGTACAATTTAGAGGGAAAGGATAGTATGCGCTACCTTGCTGAAGATGGTCAATTTCTAACGAAATTTCATTGAGAGAACAGCTGTCCATGAAATCAAATAGCCAAGTGGTATTTTCAATTTCTTTCAAAGGAATCAACCAGTTATTTTCTAATGTTGTCTCCTTAAGAATCGGATGTTGTGTTTTAACAAATTCCTGAAAAACCTGTTCTTCGAGCTTATTCCTTTCAAAATACGCCAATTGATTCTGTCTCTCCTCTAAAATCAAATTGCTACTGGAGTTCAACAAAAACCTACCCTCTTTCTCATATTCGACAAAAGCCTCTATACAAAGGAATTGGTCAATTACAGAAATAGTAGCTATTTTTTTAAACGGCTTAAAGACTTGAGGAATTGTCATATTTTCCCCTAGCCTGTTTAAGATGACAAGCTCCGCTATTTTTGATAGGGGTATCAGATAATCGTTCAAGAAGGTATGATAATTCTCTTTAAAGACAGTCAATCTATATTTCCATTGTTTAAACTTTTGCAATACTCCAGCCTGGGTCGGGTTATCAATAAATAAAATTTCCTCGTTAGATATTTTCAGAAAGAAACAATTTTCATCCCCCAAAAACTCAGGACAATCTATTAGCTGGTTTCTGTAATAGAGACAAATTCGCATTTTCAGATATTGATCCTGATCATCAATTTCGACTTTGAGCTGCAAATTCCCCTGTGCTTTATTTAATGTCGCGGCACCCAGCACGCTCGAATTTTTCAAATTAATCTGATGTGCAAATCGATAGCGTTTAAATGTTTCGGCAAAACGTAATTTAACTGGAAACGGAGGATCCTCCAGTAAATCACGCCATATCTGTATAATTTCCCATTGTTTCCGCTCGAAGTAGTTGATATCTTCACTGATTAGATCCTTCTTCTCTTCCCGAAGTATTTTATCTTCATTAAGGAGGGCGGCAAATCGACGACTGAACAATTCCAGATACTGATCATAAGAATTTAAAGACATTTTCAAGTTACTTTCGTCCAATAGATAAGAGTGCGAAAAGGAACGAGAGCGTTTAAATTTATAATGAAAAGGGAAAAAAACAGGCAGACCAAAAGCGGAAAAATTTATTGTAACAAAAAAATACACTTCATCGTTTCGCTGTAAATCGAGATATCCTTCCAAGTTACGTGCAGGCAGACGAAGTCCACTCTCATAATCATTAGGAGCTAAACGATAAAATCGTCCATATTCATTATTCATTTCTACAGTTAACTCCGCATAAGAATAATTCTCACAGACCTTAAATGGCACGATCTTTTTCTTCCATGGTGGCAAATTATTGATTTCAGCCCGATATAGGCCCTTTAAATAATTGGGGTAACTATCCAGTAATTTATTCGATAGCAGGGTTGCTTCGTGTACGCAAAGCCCTGTTACATCGTCGCTACAAGAACAATTAATGCCGAGGTGTTCCGTAGTCAGCTCGATTTTAACCGTAGTACCCGAGAACTTTTTTAACTTAAGTTCATATTTCGGTGGATACGGTCGGACCTGAATAACAATATTCTCTCGTTCCATAAATGGAATCTCATCATCAGCATAATATTTGCTCAGGTAGCGCGGAGTCATTCTCCCTATAAATCCATCTTCCCAAGGAATTACAAGAGGTTCACTAGAATTTCTTTTTGGAAGTATTTTTTCGACTGAATGGATCTTAGCATCCGTCGTAATGCAGTTAAAGCCAATTCCTATCATATCACTTCGTTTAATTTAACCTCCGATTTCAGCTCCATATACCGTATGCTCTGATCACAGAGATCGACAAAGAAATCTGTAATTTCTCTCGCTTTTGACCTGAAGTAGTCCATATCAAGCTGAGCTAATTGTGAAGGAAGCTCATAGACCCGCCCTTTCATCTGTTTTAATAACTCTGCATGCAATATTTCCTCTACATCACCTCTGGCTGTAAAAAACTCCTGCACCTTTTTATCACAGATACAGGTCCAGTCCACAAGATTGGCTATCGTCACATTCATTGGGGCATACCCTATTCGTAGGTAGAGGTAACTGTATAGTCCAATTGACGTCAATTGATTTAAAAATAATACAGCCAATTGCGGACTAGCAAGTCCTTCAAAAGCAAATACACCTAGCAGATCTTGCATGAGTTTTGAATTGCGTGTCCATGAAATCGATGTCTTCAATAGTGTATCGTGCCAATTGACTGGGTTAACCGAATACGTCGGTTTATAACTCGGACGACGGTAAACAACAACAGATTCATTCCAGATGGTATGGGAGAAACGGCTGCCCAGATCCAGTTTTGTTGCCAGGAAATCTGTGCTCATAAAAGCTACAACTGCAGTAACTCGACCATAAACGATTTTTCGAAAATGACAGTGACCTATTTTCTTTTTTATTACTGCAAGGTAGATTTCTGCCTTTTCATTTTCCACCGCAGGAAAATGAAAAAGTCCTTTTCCATGCGCATCGCTGACGTAATAATTGAGCAGCATCATTTGTTCGGGATTATTCTCCTGACGAATCTGAGCCAGCACATGAAGTATATCTTCCTCATACCGTTCCGGCCAAGGAAATGCACGAAACTGCGAGGCCGCGGCATTCGATAATGTAGTCTCCTTCGCCACCAGATTACTTGCTGCAACTTCGACGTTTTTATTTGCGACTTTTTGTTCCTCTATTACCAACAATTTTTCATAGCCCGCTTTAAGGCCTTCCATAAAACTCAAGTACAGCTGTTCAATCGTATGAAGAACAAACTTGCAATGCTCATAAAGCCAGGAGGCATCAAAGGCGGAGATTTCGAGGTCCTTATTTTGTTTCACCGCATTAAAGGCACTGTCCAATAATTTAAAACGTTTCTTTTCTTCCTCATCCTTTCCGACAAGAGATTCCCTTAACATGGAAAAATGTTCATTGAGGCTTTTAATTCTGTTGCTAACATGATGTACGTTATTGGCTTTTCCGTCAATTATTAGCTGTAAAAAACGCAAATGATTTTCCATACTTTGATGTAACATAAATACAGCCCTTTGATAGTTGCCCTGCTGACCAAATGTTTCGGCCCCCTGTAGGAATCCCGCTGAAATAGGCAAGAGCTTCTGGTAATATTCATCAGCTATTTCTAGAACACTTTTTAGTTCTTTCGCTTGAAGGGGTGGGTTCTTTTTGCTACTAGCCTGATGAATGGTATTTTCAGGTAGGGAGGCATAGGAATAATACAGGCTGCCCACTTTGACTTTACTGAGCATTTCAGCAATTGGCACCAGCTCAAAGGAAATATTCTTCTGGTCCATTAAACATAATTCCACAATAGGTTTTAATACCTTCGGTGAAAGCCCGCTCACATGCTTGAGCGCAAGAAGCAAATGATAATGCTCCTGACCGAGAAACTGATATTTAAAAAGATAGGCACGATCGAGATCCATACGCTGAGAAAGCCGATCGATAATTAATTGGCTATTGATTTCCATACTAAATGATTTAAGATTAAAAATTTGGCACAATAAATTAACCCCAAACAGATCAGACCGTTACAGTTTATTATTGTAAATAATAAATACTTTATTGTAAAAAAAACAGTATTACAACCAAGGAGACTAAAGAGGGTTAACACATTACTACATATAGACGTTCGCCCCTTGGCTTTTCAGGAAATACCAGCATTTAAATCAAAATGTATTCAAATCATTCATTTAGCGAAAAAGTGTTCCACCGTCGCTGGCAATAAAGACAGAGAAAACACTTTGTTTTCCCATTAAAAGAAAAACAAAATAGAATACATTAATATAGTTTATACATACAAATATATAAATAAACAAAACCAAATCAAAATATTATTTATCATTAAAGTTTTAAATAAAGGATACGGGCCTGTACATAAACAGATGACTATTTATTTCTGGCTTTTACAAATTATAAATATATGCTACGAATTGTAAACACCTCACGAAACAATTCTATATTTCTACTATTTTTAGGCTATTCAATTTTTAAGCTATCAGAAAATACGCTATTTCTTAAATTGCATTAATTTTAACAACAATATCCATGACCAATACCAAATTATTCCTCATCTTTTGTCTTGTTTTCTTTGTTCGACCAATATATGGTCAAACCACCTGCAACTGCTCACAGGCACTTAAGCAATTAATTGTAAAAATAGAGAGCGAGTACCCTGGTTTTCCAGAAAAAACCAAGCAGAATAAGGACCTGTATCAAGCTAAAAAAAATATATTGACGAAGAAAAGCTTGCTGGTTTCAAATGGGACCTGTATGCAACTTTTGCAGGAATATCTTGACTTCTTCCACGATGAACACATTGTCTTAGATGATCTTTCCAAAAGGAAAAATGCTCCACAGACAAGTACCGAAACCCCAAAGGCAGAACCAGAAGAGGAAATAAGTTCAAAATCGATCAGTCCCGATATATTTTATATTAAGATCTCAAGCTTCGGGTACGAAAACATAGCCCCTTTCAAAGAGCTGATTGAAAAAAACAAAGAAAAGATCGAAAGCAGTAAAGGACTTATTATAGATGTACGAAACAACGGTGGTGGGACGGACGATGTATACCAGCCGCTGTTGCCTTACATCTTAACTAATCCCATCCGGATTATGAGTGTTGAGTTTTTTGCGACACAAACCTTAGTCGATGGGTTGCGTGATTATGCCATCAAAAATATCAAGCAGGATTCACTGAATGAAGTAAAAAGAATTGACGAAGATCTTCGGGAATACAGGGAGAATATCGGAAAATTTGTATTGTATGGTGACAAGAAGGTGATCATAGATACGATTGCTATTAATAAAAAAAGTCCGCAACAGGTCATTATCCTAGCCAATAGAAATGTAGCCAGTGCTGCCGAGAATTTTTTATTCAGTTCCCGCCAGAGCAAAAAAGTAAAAATCATGGGAACGCCGAGTATGGGCGCCCTTGACTATGGCTCTATACGTGAGTTCAAATTTGGTTGCGACAACTACCAGCTCCTTTTGCCAACCTATCGATCTACTCGACTACCACAATATCCGATTGACAATATAGGGATACAGCCCGATATCTACCTGGATGAATCCATTACAGACTGGATCGATTTTGCGGTGCGTTACATCAATGAATAATCAATAATTGCGATAAGGTATATCGTTGGCGAGTATGAAAAATATCTTAAAAATGGGAATAATAAGTGCTTTGATAGGTCTGCTCTTTTCCTGCAAAGAGCAAGTGAGTCCTTTGTCTGAAGATTACTACAAAAAGAGCGGTGCGATTTATTTTATACCGAGCGGAAACGGTTTTGAACGAGGTTCGAGAAAGATGGTTGCCGATGTGGCAAGTTTTGCTGTGATCAAAGAGGTCTATGCCCGCGATAAAGATCACGTCTATTTTATGGGATGCCCGCAAGAGCTGGTCGATGTAAAGACCTTTCAACTGAAAAACAACATTCCAATCGATCAGGAGCATGTATTCAAGTTTGAAGGTTTTGCTTCGGCTACTTCATCGTGTAGCCAAAATCAGCTCACCATTATCGAAGGTGCCGATCCTGCGACTTATACAACGTTATATCATCAACTTCCAGCACTAGCTAAAGATAAAGCACATTACTTTTATAGGTATCAACCGCTGAACGTCGACTATGCTTCATTCAACGTAGTTAACAGTAATTTTGTAAAAGATAAAAATCAGCTTTTCGTAGTAACAGACAAAGCGATTCTTCCGCTCCACTATAAAACAGAGAACGTTAAGGCTCTCAATAAAGCCTATCTACTACTGAATGACCGAATACTGCTCTACTACGAGCCTTATCAAAACATCGGTATCCTGGAGATCGAACTTCCTTCGTCAAACAACATAAAATTCCTTAATGATAAGACAGTAATCATTGACCAATTGGTGATTATCTCGGGTAAGCAATTTGAATATACAGCGGTCGATGCCGAAAGTTTCGAGCTATTGGAAGGGGCAAATGGAAAAGTCCTTTGGTCGCGCGACAAAAATCATGTCTATTACGAGCAACGATTATTTGCTGAAGCAGATCCGAAAACCTTCGAGGTTCTCAAGTTCGCTGTAGCAAAAGACGCGAACCACATTTTCATTGGAAATAAAATATTCAATGGCCCTGATGTAAAAAGCTTCAGAAAGGTTGATAAGCCGCGGGTAAACCATGATTTCGAAGATGACCTGGGCAACAAATACTGGTATCAAACCAACAAAGGGGAGGTTATTTTGGTTCCGGTTACTAAAAAGTGATCACACTAATCGGCTCAACAATAAGCAAAATTTGAGCCGATTAACCAATTTAATCGGCTCAACCCCAAAATTAGCGCTGCTCCTTCCCGATATCATCTGTCCAATCAACGGTTAATATTACACGCCAACAGGCTATAACTTACAATACACGGTATTGAAATATCCTTAGTTTATTCGGTGACTAATTCGCCCTATTTTATTCTAGGCAGATTTAACTACGATCATGCGATCTGGGCTTATGATTGGCTATATATGGATAAAGATGGCAACTTATTAGACACCATCAAAGCCCCGAATTTCTATATCCTGGATCAGGTGGGTAATTTGGTCTGGCCAGACAAACACATGTTACTCACCTCGAATGCCATGGAAAAGAATTGGAAGACCGGAAAAATAAAATATGTCGATTCATCAGAAGATCTTTATTTAATTGATGTGAAACGGGGTGATCTGGAACCTACAAAAGGCCTATGGAATTCAAGTGCAAAAACTTGGGATATAAATCCCGATTTCGAACATATTGAAACCTTAGATGGTAAACGACAAATCTTCGCATTACAGGAGCATAAAGATGGTTGCTATACTTTATACAACAATAAGACAAAACAACGAATCGGCAACAAAAGCTACATGACCATCAATCCCAACGGTTGGGTACAACCTAGAAATGAGCAGAATCGGGACGAGGGCTATTTTATTGACATTGCTACGGGCAAGGAATATAAAGAATAAAAATATACCGTTCAATTTCAGCTGAAATTCCCAAGATTAATTTATAACAGACAAAATATACTCTTTAAGATTTATTAACTTTAAAGGAATACTGAGTTATTAGCTTTGTCCAATTAAAACTGATCTTGTGAGCGAATTATTGATAGCATCATTAAAGCAGGGTGACCACTTTGCCATGGAACAGATTTTTAATCTGTATTGGGAAGCCATATTTGATGCAGCTTTTAAGAAAATAGGTGACGAAAATGTGGCTCAGGACATTACCCAGGAAATCTTCATTTCGCTTTGGGAAAACCGTGAACAGGTCATCATATCTGGTGGCCTCGCAGCCTATCTACATGGGGCTGTAAAATTCAAAGTAATCAACCATTTTCGGAATACAACAGTTAAAGATGGACACAAAGCCGAACTAGCGACTTTAATGAACCAACAATATGCAGATTCAGCGGACGATTTGCTGATCTTAAAAGATGCGCAACAAAAAGTTGAAGAAGCGTTGATGCAGCTTCCCGAACGTATGCGGCTGGTCGTCACAATGAGCCGCAAGCAAGAAAAATCAATCAAGGAAATTGCGAGCGAGCTGAATGTATCGGTACAAACCGTCAAGAATCAAATTACCTCGGCTATGAAACTGCTCAAAAAAAGCCTCTCTTAGGCAGTTCCTACATTTTTTTGAGTGTTAACAATAATTTAATATACTCCTAATATTTTCGACTAGTACCATTTCCCATTTGAAGTGACATGTATTCAAATGATGGAAGAAAAAGCAAAGCAGCTACTGCAAAAATATTTAAATGGAGAGGCCAGCGCCACCGAGATTAAACAAGTCGAAGATTGGTACGCCCAACTGGATAACGCATCAAAAAAAATTCCGCAGGAACGCAAAGCGGCCTTGCGCGAACAATTATTGGCCAATATCCAGTCCGGTATTTCAGAAAAGGAAAGTAAACGACCTTCCCTGCTGTATTCACCTGTATTCAAAATAGCGGCCGCTATTTTAATGATTGCTTCCATAGGACTTCTTTATTGGAAAGTAAATAATCAACCTATCGCACCATCTGCGCAGATCGTCACAACAACCCTTGCAGGTGAACATAAAAAGATTGTATTGGCAGATGGTTCGGAAATTATCATGGAACCATCTTCAAAAATCAGCTATCCAAGTACATTCAAGGGAAATATCCGTGAAATAGCACTTACCGAGGGGGAAGCCTTCTTTGCTATTGCCCACGACGAACAACACCCATTTCAGGTGCAGCTTGCATCCAAGCTAGCGGTTAAAGTATTGGGTACCTCCTTTCGGATAAAAGCTTATCAGGCTTCCGACCAAGTCGAAGTCACCGTTGCTACCGGTAAGGTAGCGGTACAGCAACAAGATAAAATCTTGGGTATATTAACCAAAAACCAAAGTCTATGCTACAGCAAAGAAACCGCACAATCTTCGCGTAGCGTAGTAGAAAAAAACACAGCTGTCGCCATAGCGTTTGATGGAACAAACCTCCAAGAGGTCGCAAAAAAACTGGAATATATCTACAACATTGAAATTATCTTAAAGGATACATCGCTTTCGGCCCTAAAAACAACAGCCACATTCAATAGCACACAAAGTCCAGCAGAAATACTGGATATTATCTGCAGCCTGCATCACCTTAAGTACAGAACGATTGAAAAGGATAAAATATTTAAAATCCAAAAATAATGTCTAAAAATTTACCTAAAACATCTTAGTCACCATGCGCAATTCATTACCTAATCATTACAAAAAAATGAAAACACCTGCATTCAAAAGAGAATTCTCTTTTTATCGGATCATGAAGTATCCCTGCATTGCATTTTCGATTACGTCGGTATTTTGCAGTTCACTAATGGCCTCACCCGGTATGGCCCAACGTTTGGACAAAAGCAGCGTAAACATCAAAATAAGCAAGGGCGAAAAACTCGATGTCATCCTCCACAAAATCGAGAGTCTTTCGGGCCTTCATTTTGTTTACAACCCTGACCTATTGCAAGAACGCAACACCGTCTTAAGCGGTAGCTTTAAAACCGAGCCTGTTCGCTCACTGTTGAATAAACTCGGAATCAATGCGGTAGAAAAGGAGGACTATGTGATCCTGAACACGCAAGCAAACCTCAAGGCAGACCGCATCGTGACAGGTTTTGTAAGAGATACAACAGGGGCTGCAATTGTAGGTGTTTCTGTAAAAGTAGTGGGTACGCAGGTAGGAACCACAACAGATACAAAGGGTGCATTTCGAATTGAGGCTGGACCACAAGCCGTCCTTTCTTTTTCGATGGTCGGATTTCATTCTAAAGATGTTTCTGTTGGTGAAAATGAAGTTATCAATGTAACGCTAAGCGAAGAACGTTCGACCCTATCCGAAGTTGTTGTTGTTGGTTATGGAACCCAGAAAAAAGAAACATTAACAGGAGCTATAGGTGTGGTATCCCTTGATAAATTATCCTCACGCTCGGTAAACAGTGTCGGTGAAGTATTAGCCGGAAAATCTCCGGGTGTCATTGTGACAAACGAAGGTGGCGATCCGACATCGCCCCCACGTATCAATATTCGGGGTGCTGGTGGTATCAATGGTGAAAATGTACTCTACGTTATTGACGGTTCGATTTTCTTAGGTACTCCACAATTAAATCCCAACGACATTGAGTCTATTTCCGTATTAAAGGATGCTTCTGCAGCTATCTATGGTGCGAGAGCTTCTGGTGGTGTGGTATTGATCACCACAAAAAAAGGAAAAAAAGGACAGATGCAAATTAATGTTGATGCCAAGATCGGCCAGCAAAGTGCATGGCGTAAATTAAAACCTTTAAACGCCGAACAACGTGCCGAGGTCGCTGCAACAGCTGCAAAAAATGGTGGGACAACCATTTTACCAGCTTTCGATCCGGCTAAATATCCAGAAGGTTTAGTAACCAAAACAAACTGGATGGATGAGGTATTTAGAAACGCGACATTGCAAGATTACAATGGTGCAATTAATGGCGGAAATGAAAAATCAAATTTTTACTTAAGTTTCAATTACCGCAAAGCAGAAGGTATTGTACTCAATACGAAAACGCAGCGTTACAACTTCAGGATAAACTCAGAGCATCAAGTTACACCATGGTTAAAAATAGGTGAAAATCTTTCCTATAGCAGTACCAACGGAAATGGTGCTAATACAAGCAGCGACTATACAGGAGCGCTATTGTCGGCCATTTATTATCCAACCAATGGAACACCTTATAATGCCGATGGCAGTTTTGCGGGTCTTCCGGGTCCTTTCCCTGGTGACTATGGTGATATCATCAACCCTGTTGCAGAATTAATGCGCATCGATATAAACAATCCGGTCAATGTCCTGGTTGTGAATCCATACGCCAACATCCAATTGGCAAAAGGCTTAACTTTTAGATCCAACTTAAGCATTACAAAATCGAACATTAGATATAAAAGCTTTACACCAAAACGTCCTGAAATAGGTAAACCCGTTTTGAGCAATAGTCTGGTGGAAAGAGCGAGTGACGCAAATGATATCCTTGCCGAACAAGTCCTAAATTATAAAACCAAATTTGACCATCATCAACTTGATTTGACCGGAGGTTATAGTTTTCAAAAGACAAAAAACACCTATCTATATACTTCCGGAGCAGGTTTTGACGATGAGTCCAAACAATACCGTTATTTAACAAATGCCAATACCATTCAACCTTCAGAAAGTGGCTACGCTTCAACAGCAATATCTTCGCTATTCTTACGAGCAAATTACAGTTACAATGATAAGTATTTACTATCGTTGATTGGTAGACGCGATGGGTCATCCATGTTGACAAAGGAAAATAGATTTAAAAACTACGCTTCTGCATCAGCAGGATGGGTAATCAGCAAAGAAGAGTTTTTAAAATCAGTAACCTGGTTAGATCAATTAAAATTACGCGGTAGCTATGGTATTTTAGGTAATCTCGGTAGTTTGTCAGCTGCAGCTGTCAACCCGCTACTAGCATCGACACAAAGTTATTTCGGTCAAACACCGACCTTACAAAAAGGATACGTACAAACGATTCTGGCCAACAAGAACCTCACTTGGGCTGAAAGTAAACAGACTAATATAGGTTTAGATTTGGGAATTTTCAACCATTTTAACTTAGTCGCCGATTATTTTATTAAGGAAACAAATAAAATGATCTTAACCCGTTCACTACCAGGCACAGCAGGCTTAAATAGTCAAACGATCAACGCGGGTTTAGTTAAAGACAGGGGTATCGAGCTAGGATTGACCTATAATAGTTCAAGAAATTCCGACTTTACATATTCCATCAATGCAACCTTAACCAAATTAAACAACAAGGTTGAAGAATTAGCACCGGGCTTGAACACCATTGCTGTGGGTACTAATTTCAGAAATGAATTGGCTCCGCTCTCTATTACCGTCGGTCAACCGCTCTACAGCTACTATGTGCTCAAAACAGATGGTATCTTCCAGAGTCAGGCCGAAGCTGATAATTACAAAAACGCCAATGGACAAAAAATTCAGCCGAATGCAAAAGCAGGAGATTTCAAATTTGTAGACATCGATGGCAATGGTTCAATCGGACCTGAAGATCGTTATTTTGCGGGCAGTGCATACCCGGATTTCTCCTATGGATTGAGCTTTAATGCGAATTATAAGGATTTTGATTTCAATATTTTTGCTCAGGGCGTTCAAGGCAACAAGCTTTTCAACGCTATCAAAAGAACAACGTATAGTGCAAGTGGCCCTTCTTACAATAAGTTAACGGGTATTTTGGACGCCTGGTCTCCAGAAAATCCAAATGGTAAAGTGCCAATCATTTCCAACTCGGATGCGAACGGAAACTTCAATGCATCCGATTTTTACATTGAAAACGGTTCTTACCTCCGCATTCGTAACGTTACATTAGGCTACACTTTACCAAAATCAATTGCAAGCAAATTTAAGACGGGTAACGTACGCATTTATGCAACAGCCAATAATCTGTTCACCATTACAAAATATACAGGTTTTGACCCAGAAATTGGGATGGATAACAATGGTCTTGATGTCGGCCGTTATCCACAAGCCCGAAGCTTTATTGTCGGTTTAAATGTCAATTTCTAATCTTAAAACAATGCAGATGAGTTATACTTATCAGCCCTAAAAAATAAAAAAAAATGAAAACGAATATAAAATACCTTGCAATAGCTGCACTAGCATTTTTTGCATCGTGCAACAAACAGTTAGATATAACGCCAGAGGGCTCCCCGTCTGCACAGAATTTCTGGAAAACGGAACAAGATGCGATCAAAGCAGAAGCTGGTATGTATGAAAAGTACAACGAAGAGGATTATTATGGCCGTGGAATGTTCTGGTTTATTAATGCCAGTGACGACATGGTGACCGGACGTAACAAACCCGAAGCGGACAATATCAAAAATTTCAACCGCAATTACATCGGTGGCGGTTATACAGAATCGCAATGGAGCATGCGTTATGCGATTATAAAAAGGGCCAACGATATTATTATCAATGTTCCCAATATCTCCATGGATGAAGCTCGAAAAAAACAAATCATTGGTGACGCCTATTTCAATGCAGGCCTGGTTTATTTTCAGCTGGCAGCAAACTATGGTAACGACAAGGCAGGTGTGCCTATTGTTACGCCTGAAACAGATGCTTCCGTTCCGGTAGCCAGAGCAAACAACGTTAACGAAAACTACGATTACATCATTTCACTGCTATTAAAAGCGGCCGACAACCTTCCTTATTTTTCTGAGATGAAGGATACCGATTATGGTAAAGCCCACAAAACAGCTGCATGGGCCTATTTATCAAAAGTATATCTGTACAAAAAAGATTATACCAATGCAGCGAAGTACGCGGATATGGTGATCAGTTCAGGCAAACATGAATTATTGATCAACTTTGTGGATGTGTTTAAAGCCGCCAACAACTGGTCCAAAGAATATATCTGGTCGGTGGTCTGTACGCCAAATGGTGGTGGTACTGGCTGGGGCAGCAAACTTCCAGGTGTAATGTTGACCAACAAAGCTTGGGGAATTTACAACGGCTGGGGTTACTATCTGCCGACAAAAGAACTTTACGATTCTTTTGAAACAGGTGACTTGCGTCGTGAAGCAACAATCTTGAAACCAGGAGACAAATTCCAGTTTTTTGGCGCAGAACGTACATTTACTAAAGACGGTGGCGCGACTTCGAACTATCAGTTCAAAAAATATATGGAACCATTTTCATATGCCAACCCTATTCCAACACATGTCAATCCAAATGGTGACAACGGCACTACAGACCTCAATGTACCCTTGATGCGTTATGCCGAAGTATTATTGATTAAAGCTGAGGCGGCCATTAATTTAAATGGCGCTGGTGCTGGTGATACCGAATTAAATAAAATTAGAAAAAGAGCTGGTTTAATCGCAAAAAGCGGAATGACCCTTGCTGACCTAAAACGTGAGCGCCGCAATGAACTTGCTGGTGAATGGGCAGACCGTCACCGCGATTTGGTCAGATGGGGCGATGCGCAAGCTACCTATGCCAAACCGCTACACGATTTTGATGGTGCTGTAATTTGGCCGGCTAGAAATTTCAATCCGCAAGTACATGATGTCTGGGCAGTTCCACAACGCGAGATCGACAACAGTTCCGGTGTCATTAAACAAAATGCAGGATGGTAAAAAACACTAAATTAATGTGGCTGCTATTTGCCAGCCTAAGCATTCAGTCAGTTTCTGCACAACAGAAACTGACTGCCAATGCAGGTCATAGCCACAATGATTACAAACAACAAATCCCGCTGTTGGAGGCTTACTATGCTGGAATGGGCTCTATCGAAGCGGACGTCTTCTACCGCAATGGGGAGCTCTACGTTGCTCATGAAAGCAGCGAAATCAAACCAGGGAAGACATTAAAAAAACTTTACATCGACCCCTTAGTTGCTTTCTTTAAGGAGAACGGCAATAAACCTTATGCCAAACCTGAGCAAACCTTGCAGCTTGTGATTGATATTAAGGAAAATTACGAACAGGTATTGTCTAAATTGTTAGCCGATTTGAAGGGCAACGAATCTGTATTCGACCAGCAGAAAAATCCTTCCGCCATTAAAATTGTCGTCAGCGGTGAAATCCCTCCGCCCGAAAAGTTCGACAATTATCCATCGATGATTTATTTTGATGGTAGGCCGGAAAAAGACTATACGCCGGCACAGCTCAAACATATTGGGATTATTAGTCAGGATATTAAGCAGTATTCTGTCTGGAATGGCAAAGGAACTCCCACTCCGCCCGACCTTGAAAAGATGAAATCTGTAATAGACAAAGCGCATAAATTAGGTAAACCCTTTCGTTTTTGGGCTACGAAAGATAGTCCCAATAGTTGGAAAGAGCTTGGTCACATGGGGGTAGACTGGATCAATACAGACCACCCTACTGCACTTAAGAATTTCTATTTAAACAACGCTAAAGTCGAATATGCAAATCCAAAGGCCTACATTTCCTATCAGCCAACCTATAAAAATGATGGTGCAACGAGCAAGGTCAAGAATGTTATTTTACTCATTGGTGATGGAATGGGCTTAGCCCAAATACAAGCAGGTTTAAGTGCCAATTTTGGTCAGTCCAATATTATCAATATGAAACATATTGGTCTTTCGCGCACCGAAGCATCCAACTCGGATTTTACAGACTCCGCTGCGGGCGGGACAGCTTTGGCTACTGGACATAAAACCAATAACCGTTACATTGGCGTGGATGCAGACGGTAAATTGTTGAGCGCTATTCCTGATACACTTGCTCAACACGGGATCAAAAGCGGTATAATCAGTGCGGGAGATATTACAGATGCCACTCCGGCTGCATTTTACGCACATCAGATCGATCGGACCATGTCACAGGAAATTGCGGCAGATTTCAAAAATAGCCATGTGGATATTCTCGTTGGATCCCGTCGCGAAAGCTTCCTCAACAACAAGGATAACACGCTGATGAAGCAACTGACGGCAAAAGGTTATAAGCTTCAGCAAAATTTAGGTGATTTTGAAAAAGCGACATCAGGCAAACAGCTCGTACTCCTGGCGGATTCTGCGACACGAAGAATACTCGATGGACGGGGAGAAATGCTAAAAACTTCCCTCTCAAAAACGATTGAGCTTTTGTCTAAAAATAAAAATGGCTTCTTTATCATGGCCGAGGGTGCACAAATTGACTATGGAGCCCATGCCAACGATCTTCCCTATGTTGTTACCGAACAACATGACTTTGATCGGCTTGTCGGGGAAGCCCTAAAATTTGCGGACCAAGATGGTGAAACACTCGTCATTGTCACTGCAGATCACGAAACTGGCGGACTTTCCCTGTTGGATGCCAATTATAAAAAGGGAACTGTTAGGGGCAATTTCAGTAGCGATGACCATACCAATATTATGGTACCTGTCTTTGCTTATGGACCAGGTGCGCAAAATTTTATTGGCATCTACAACAATACAGCAGTTTTTAAAAAGATTATCCAGGCCTTTAACTTGAAATAATCGCGTTAAAGCTTCATACTAAACAAAGACCCTTCGTTTAAATACGAGGGGTTTTCACTTTTTTACAGACGACATTTTATCCTTCACAGCCACTTCAAAACCCAATTTAAGGATCGATATTCGATTTTTTGCCTATCTTGTAAGTCAAAAAACAGAACAACCTTTATGATACCATCAATCAAGCGACTACTGATTCTGTCATTATTGCTATTCAGTATTTCGGCCAAAATATTTGCACAAACTTCTGAAAAAGCCTCATGGTTTAAAGATGCCCGCTTTGGCATGTTCATTCATTGGGGGCTGTACAGTGCAGCTGAAGGCATGTGGAAGGGCGAACCTTTGCGTTATATGAATAACTATGCCGAGTGGTTAAGATATCGCAACCGCGTCTCCAAAGAAGAATACGGTACCTTGGCAAAACGTTTCGACTGGAGTAAAATAGATCCTGAGCAATGGGTTCTTCTAGCAAAAGAAGCTGGGATGAAATACATTATCATCACCGCCAAACATCACGATGGTGTTGCTCTTTGGGACACAAAAGTTGGTCATTATAGCCTTCCACAATTGAGTGGTTCCAATCGGGATGTCATCAAAGATATTGCAGTAGCCTGTAGAAAGCACGGCATGAAATTGGGTTTTTATTATTCACATTGGATTGACTGGGAACATCCATACGGTTGGAACCATCAGCAGGAGCTGTCGGGACATGTTACCGATGCCCAATACAATCAATATTGGCAAGAAAAAGTCATCCCTCAACTGCGCGAACTGATGACCAATTATGGCGACATTGCCTTGATATGGTTCGACATGTGGATCCCTTATCAAAAATCTATTATTAAAAAAGAACAATTACTTCAAGTTGTCAAACTTATCCGTGAACTACAACCTAATTGCTTGATTAATTCACGTCTAGGTCTTCCTACGGATGCAGAGAATGTGGATTTCGAGACATTAGGTGACAACCAATTTGGTAGCAATTATATTAACCATCCCTGGGAAACCCCTGGGACGATTGCCCATTCTTGGGGATACAATGGCCAGGAAAATGAATGGAAATCAACCAGTCAAATTTTCCAGTCCTTAATCTCCAATGTAAGTCTCAACGGCGGGTTCACCTTAAATATCGGACCACGTGCCAATGGAATGGTGCCCTACGAAAGTGTCAGTCGTCTGCACGAAGTCGGAAATTGGCTAAACACATACGGAGAGGGCATCTACGGCAGCACCGGCCTTGGTCTAAAAAACAACCAGTTCGATTGGGGTTACCTGACAACTAAAAAGGAAGGGCAAAAAACAGTCGTGTATGCACACGTCTTTAATTGGCCCTTAGACCATACACTTCGGATTACAGGAATCAAATCGACACCAGAACAGGTTTCCCTGATGAAGGGAAGTGTATCAACGGCACTAAAATTTGATCAAAGTCTCAGTTTAATCCATATCCAATTGCCTGACGCGCAGCCGGATCATTATGTTTCAGAAGTTAAATTAACCTTTAATGGGCCGATGGAACTAGACAAAAATACGGTCTCAGAATCAACCTTTGGTGGCTTTTCATTGAAATCAACCAATAGCCTCAACCAAGGACTCAAAATCGTACGCTATAATGGAAAAAATCCAACGCATGCGATCCTGACGGGGGATACGAAGATCGATTGGGAGGTAACCATCCCTGAAGCGGGCATCTACTCACTCGATTTTTCAGCACATAATCCCAATAAAGAAAACAGTGTTTTTGAAGTCAGTACGACCAATCAGCGGTTGAAAGGGAGTTTTGCTTCGACCAACAAAATGGTGGTCGAGCCCAATGAAAACAACTATACAGAAGAATTTGTCGAAAACCGCATCGGCAAATTTAAATTCGATAAGCCCGGAAAGTATATCATAACCTTTAATAGTAAACAAGTACAACCACTTTGGTTCAACTGGATGTGGCTAGAAAAAATTAAGAATTAGACAGAAGGTCTTAGGCACAGAAGAGGTAAAATACTAGCAGGTATATTG